>JAISNC010000007.1 GCA_031276355.1 Odoribacteraceae bacterium | reverse complement strand
CTCATATTATCCTGAAAAAGAGGGACAAAAAAAACAAATACCTATATGGCGTTTGTGATAGAAATTTTAATACAATTGTGCCGATCGAGTATAATAGTTTCGAGAAAAATGTTATAGGTTTCGGTGAGAGAGATGATTGGAGCTGGGACGTGAAAAACTATATCGTATCAAAAGAGGGCAAATACGGAATACTCGACACGCTTTTCACGACAATCCTGCCATTGCAATATGATGCTATTGAAGTATGCAAGAATACATATATCGTTCGACTAAACTATAAATATGGAGTTTTAGACAGCGATTTCAGCACCTTACTACCTGTTGAATTTGACTGGATATATGCAACTTACATAGATGACGATCATGATAACAACAACTATATAGTAAAAAAAGATCATGTTCAGAAACTATACGACGAAAAAGGCAGGCTTATTAGCGATTTCTATATCGAAAAAAGAGACCGCGAATACGATGATGAAAAAGATGAATACGTAGAGAAATCTGCCTTTGAACCTGTTTTCGAACCAAACAAAACAACATTATCCGCTTATATAGAATACTATTTAGACGGTTATTACGGGATAATTGACGATGCAACGAGAGTTGTAATCCCTGCAAAATACGATAAAATTGAATATCTCGGAAATGGGAATTTTGCTTGTATCAAAGACGAGTCTTCATTTCTTATCAAAGATAAAAAATAATCTGTTAAAAAATTCTCACGATGGAAAAGATAGAAAGTAACATTGAAAATAGCGATATTCAAGAAGGAACAGAAATTGAAAATGCTATTGAAACTTCTGTTGACACGGAAGAAGAAACCCGTGCGACAAACTGGTTTAAAAAAGCAGGCGAAAAAACGTTGAGCGATGCCATTAAAGAAGCGATTCCATATATAGGAAAGCTAAAACTGAAGTATATCGCATACAGTTTAGGATGGATTTTATTATTGATAATAATCGGACTTTTTATCTATTATGTACTTTTCCCGTTATTAGAAATCATTGTCAAGTTAATTATATATGATTTCGCTATGACGACTGGACTGCACGAAAACAAATATCATTACAATTTTTTTGATGAGGACTTATTTTTGACCGTTCCGCTCTGTTTGGTAGTATCATTCATAGTCGTTCATTATTCTAAAATAAAAAAATTTCTGGTTTGGCTATTTTACTTTGCTATTCTCGTAGCAACTTTGGAAACTTGGGATTATTGGTTTATAGAAACAGAGGACACAAGTGCCGTCCTTGGCGGGATTTGCTTTGTCCTCTTATTTGTAATTATTCCTGTGCTGTTGGCAATAAAAGCCAAGATTGATTTACCCCAAGGTAATGATTTACCCCAAGGCAATGATAATAATGCAATTGATGTAGAAAACCGTAAAACGGATTGATCCTGGTGCTTCTCAAGATAGATTCTTTAGAAAAGTTACATTTACTACTTGAATCTGCCCCCCAGATAAATTCGTCAAATCCTTTGGTAAGAAAAAAAAAAGAGTTACCTTTGCCGCCCAAGTAAACCAGGTAACCATTTAAAAAATAACCGCTATGAAACGGACATATCAACCATCAAACCGGAAAAGGAGAAACAAACACGGTTTTAGAGAGAGGATGTCTACCGCTAACGGTAGAGCTGTGCTGGCCAGGAGAAGGGCGAAAGGGAGGAAGAAACTAAGCGTATCCGACGAGCGCAGACACAAATCATAAAAGCTGTTTTTACAGCTTTTTTTTATGCCCATGCCCCACCTACACCACCTGAATGGCCTTGCCTTGTGTCGTGATACACTCTCCCTTCACGATCTTGGCCCGCTTACGAGATTCGAGTTGACCGTTCCGGTACACTTGCCCCGCCTCGACCAATCCCTTAGCGGCAGCACCGCTTTCGGCAACGCGGGTAATTTTCAACAACTTGATTAATTCGATATAAGGAGTATCGAGTTCAAACGTGATCATACATCGTGGGTTTCGTGATAAATACAGTGCTCGACTACCGGGATCATAAAAACGCGAAGCGACCGGGATCATCCATGCATCGCACGAACGATCCCGTCGCTGCCCACGCGTACTAATTCATGTAATCCCACGCCGGCAACAGTATCGGCTTCTGGTCGAGGCTCTTGATCGCTTTTTCGCTCAAGTACCTGCGGTGAATAACAACGCGGAAGATATACTCGTCGAACCACTTATCGGTAAAGGTGAGATAACCGCCGTTGATGGTGGTGCCCCAGCTATTTTCAAACTGCCACTTCACCGGGTGCTCGTTTTCATCCGTGTCCACGCCAACCAACGCCATGGCATGGGCCGATCCACTCTGGCGGGTGAGGATCCGGGCCTTTTTATCCATGCTGAAATCAACCCCGAAAAGCGCATTAAAATCATACACCCCCGGGTCCAGCACGCCAGTAGTACGGTCAAACGCCTTCCCCACGTCGCTGGAGCTATACATCGCCTCGTTATTCTTGATCGAGGCGATGGCCGCCCGCTTGATCTCTTCGTTGGGCAGGTTCAGGTAGGTCCAGTTGATCCCCTCGATCGTGTTCCGGTAGTTCTCGATCTCGTACACCTTGTAATACTCCCGCGTCGGGTCATTCATGATCATGATATAACTCTTCGGGTCATAATCCGACGGGGTGATCTCCTCGTAAAACTGCCGGGGCGTGTAGTCGGTCAACGCCTGGATCTCCCCGTTCCGCGTCCTATAGCGCCACGTAAAGCGGGCGGGCGGTTCACCGAGGCAGAGGGCGAGCACGCGATACACGTCCTTCAACGTGGCGAGTTTCTCGGCTTGCAAAAGCTCTCTCTTCTTCTTCGCTGCAACCAGCTCGCGAAGCGTGTACCCTCCCTTGCGCAACCGCTCGTTCACGAGCGAGAGCAGCCCGGAGGTATTCTCCGAGTGGGCCGTCTCCGGCATCACCTCCCGCGGTACCACCCCGTACTTCTCGCCGAGGTTATAGTACAGGTTCCACACGCCGCCGTCATTCACGGGATTTTTGAAAAATTCCGTCACCCCGCGATCGTCCATGGGCTTGCCGGCGGTAGCGATGATGTTCTCGAGAAACAGGTTCGCCTTCTCGAAAATATCCCAGAAATAGAGGTAATTGTGAGAAAAGTTGAACTCGTTCAGGTCATACTTGACCATGACCCCGGGACGCAACACGTTCAGCGACGTGAACATCCAACAACGCCCCGAACTCTTTTGGTCGGTAATCCCCTTCACCGTCACCCGGTACTTGAAAAAGTGATCTACCTTCCCTTGACGTTCCCGGTTAAGCGCGTTTTCCCGGATATTTTTATCATTTGTCAGGACGTTCTGTATCGCCCGCGTGGCGGGATCCCGGACGAAACTCGCTCGAATCTCCCGTAGCTCCTTCTCCGTGACCGTCTGCGCGGAGAGCGAACCGCCCAACAGGAGAAGCATGATGGTAATAACGTTATACTTCATAAGTGGATACTATTTTAAGGGTTAAATATGAATCGCTTCGTCATGGGCTGCCGCGGCCGCTTCCATGATCGCCTCGCTGATCGTGGGGTGGGGATGGACAGAGTGGATTATATCGCGGGCCTTCGCCTTCAATCGCTTGGCAAGCACCAGCCCGGAGATCATCTCCGTCACGTTCAAGCCCACCAAGTGAGCGCCCAACAGCGTGTCGTCAGTGGCATCAAAGATCAATTTGACAAATCCCTCCGTCTCGCCCGCCGTGCTCGCTTTTCCCGAGGCGGAGAGGGGGAACTTGCCAACGTTGACAGCACGCCCGGCCTCCAGCGCCTTCGCCTCGCTTAGACCAAAGGAAGCCACCTCGGGAGAGGTGTAGGTGCAGGCAGGGATAGCCGAATAATCCACCGGCCCCGCGCCCACGCCCGCGATATGCTCCACGCAGCAGATGCCCTCGGCCGAGGCCACGTGCGCCAAGGCCGGGCCGGGGATAATATCCCCGATCGCGTAGACTCCCGCCACGCTGGTGCGATAATAGGCATCCACCTTCACGCGCCCGTTCTCCACGAGCACTCCCGCCGCCTCCAGGCCAAGATCCTCCACATTGGGAGCGATCCCAACAGCCGACAGGAGAATCTCCGCTTCCCGCACCTCGATCTCGCCTCGCCTATTCTTGATCGACACCTTTACCATATCGCCTTCTCGCACGGCACTCTCTACGGACGACTTCGTCATCACTTCAATACCGGCCTTTTTGAAAGAACGGGCTACCACCTTCGAGACCTCCTCCTCTTCCAACGGCAAGAGATTGGGCATAAACTCCACCAACGTCACCCGCGTTCCCATCGTCTGATAGAAAAAGGCAAGTTCCGAACCGATCGCCCCTGACCCCACCACGATCATGGAGGCGGGCAAGCGCTCCAGTCGCAACGCCTCCCGATAACCGATGATACGCTCCCCGTCCTGCGGCAAGCCCGGCAACGCGCGCGAACGAGCACCGGTGGCAAGGATCACGTGCTTCGCGTCGAGTAGTAACTTCTCGCCGGCCGGCGTCGTCACCTCTACCTGCTTCCCGGCGGTCAGCCTCCCGTGCCCCTCGATGAGGGTGACGTCGTTTTTCTTGAGCAGGTATTGCACTCCCCGGCTCATCTTGTCGGCCACCTCGCGCGAACGGGCGATGATGGCGCTAAAATCCGGCGCGACATCTCCCGCCACCACGCCATAACTCGCGGCATGACGCCCGTGTTCCAGCACTTGGGCCGACTTGAGCAGGGACTTGGTCGGGATGCACCCCCGGTTGAGACAGACACCTCCCACCTCCGCCCGTTCAACAACAGCCGTTTTCAGGCCCAGCCGGGCAGCCCGAATCGCTGCCACGTAGCCGCCGGGGCCGCTGCCGATAATAATTATATCATGACTCATCTTATTACGTTTTTAATTTACTTCGCAAAAGTAGCATTTTCCGCAAGAAGTATGGAGTATGTCACCGGGGAAAAACTGAATTTTCATCGAACTCCTGATCGAACAATCGCCCCACCTCACGAACACGGTACCATCACCCCCTTTGCAAGCGTTCCAGGTCGTTCCAGAAGCGAGGGTATGACTTGTTCACGCACTCCGCCCCGTCAATCGTGACCGTTCCAGTGGCACGTAAAGCGGCCGTGGCCAGTGACATGGCAATACGGTGATCGTCGTGCGCGGAGAGTTCGCCGCCACCTATCTCCCCACCCGTCACTAACATCACATTCCCATCCACCAGAATAGAAATACCCAACTTGCCGAACTCTTGTTGCAACACAAGTGCCCGGTTACTCTCCTTGTGGATCAAACGGTCGGCACCGATAATCCGGCTCGTCCCCTTGCAACAGGCGGCCAAGGCGACAAGCGCCGGAAAGAGATCTGGACACTCCCCGGCATCAAATTCAAAAGAACGCGCCGCGTCGCCGCGCGTGGTCGTAACGCCACTCGAATGGCCGTTCCGCCAGACCTCCACGCCCGCCCCGGATCGTCGTAACACCTCCAAGATTGCCCTGTCCGCCTGCATCGAGTGGTCGTCCAAGTGGGAGACGGTCACGCTGCCGGCAATGCACCCGGCCACCAACAAACACGAGGCACCACTCCAATCTCCCGCGACATCATACACGCGCGGACGATACGCCTGGCCTCCACGAACGGTAAACACCCGATAATCGTCGTGCTCCACGATCGCGCCGAACGCCTGGAGCAACTCGATCGTCATATCAATGTAAGGTTTACTCTTCAAACCGGTGACATGCAGGATCGAATCCCGCGGGGCCAAGGGCAGGGCCATCAAAAGACCGGTAAGCGCCTGCGAGCCGAGCGTTCCGTCGACGGTGGCCTCTCCTCCCCTCAACGCGCCCTTCAACACAAGCGGCAGACAACCGCCGGTAGTCGTGACCTCGACCCCCAGCTGGCGCAAGGGACGAACGAGCATCTCCACGGGACGAGTTAACAGGGAGCCGCTACCGCTGACGTGCGTCACACCGGGCAAAAGTGCCGCCACCGGGGTGATCATCCGGGCAAGCAGGCCCGACTCGCCACAGGAGAGGTGACGTTCCCCCGCTCTCCCGGCAAAAAAATCGGAAGTGACCCGACACTCCTCCCCCAGCGTCTCCACGGTCGCCCCCAACGCAGAAGCCACGCCGACGGCGGCGAGGGTGTCGTCACAAGGGGTGACGTGACGCAACACGCTCTCCCCTTTGGCGAGCAAGGCGGCCACGATCGCGCGTTGCGCCGCGCTCTTGGAGGCGGGAGCGACAACCGTGCCGCTAACCCCGGATGCTTCTACTAATCTCTTCATATACTACCTGACTTACCTGTTTTGAAGTACGCCCACCGGTGTCTATCAACATCCACGCGGTACGGGCATATAATGCTTTCCGTTCCCTGAAGAGAGCCTCTGCCGCCTCGTCCGGTCGCGCGTGGCAAGCCAGCAAAGGACGCGACGCGACATCAATGCGACGCATGCACTGCTCGGGCGAGGCGTAAAGCCACACGACAATGCTCCGGGAACGCAACAAACGCCGGGCCTCCGGCAACAACACGGCCCCACCGCCACAGGAGATGACGGCGGGAGCGTGACCGAGCAACACGTCTCGCAACACCTCCAGTTCCCGCACCCGAAAAGAGGCCTCCCCCTCCTCCTGCATCAAGCGCGGGATGCCTTTACCGGCCCGTTGCTCTATCAGTCGATCCGTGTCCACCACGGGCATCCCCAGCATCTTCCCGACCGTCCGGGCCACCGTGCTTTTCCCTGCCCCCATGAAACCGATAAACGACACGTGACGGGGCAGGGCCGGCAGGAGAGAGAGGGCCATCTCCATTCCCCGCTCGTCCGGCTCCTCGCCCGTGAAGAGCCGGTAGGCCGGAATCCCCTGGTGGATCAGCCAGTGAGAACCGTCTATATAGGTGGCACCACGCCGCATGGCCCGGTCGCGCAGATAGGAGCCGTGGTAGAGGGCATCAAGCACGACGTGGCGCGGCGAGAGCCACTCCTCCTCGATCACCTCCACACCGGGTGAGAGCGCGTGAACCACGATCTCGGCCCGCGCTACCCGACCGGGAAGCTCGTCGTCGATCCCGGCGTACATGCAGTGAAGACGCCCCGCTATTTCCCGTACCTTGTCGATCGTCCTGTTCACGAGAGTGACACAACCACCCGCCCGCTGCAACGCGTACGCCGCGGCTCTTCCCGCGCCACCGGCCCCCAGCACAAGACACTCCTTGGCCCGGATCTCCACCCCCAACGCCTCGATCGCCCCGCTGACACCACACGGATCCGTGTTGTAGGCATGAAAGCCATCCGCCTCGCTTACAACGGTGTTTGCGGCGTCCAAGATCTCGACTTCCACCGAACGACGTGCAACGAGGGCCGCCATTTCCGTCTTGAAAGGAGCCGTCACGTTCATCCCGCCCAGTTCTAACTCGCTCAAAAGGCGCAGGGCCTCCTCGGCCGAACGGGCAACCAAACGGAAGAAAGCACGATCGCCCGCGCCCGGGTATGCTCCCTCGAAGAGCACGGGACTTTTACTGTGTAACACGGGATTACCCACCACAGCGAAGAGTTTCGTCGTCTCGTTCATGGCTCGTCATTTGAAACCAGCAGTTGCCGCAGATCGGCAAAAGTGATCAATCGCATCTCACAACGACCGATGCCCACCGGGAGGATCAAGTAGATGGAGTCGCCGCTCTTCTTTTTATCCGCCCGCATGATGGAGAGGAGCGCGGAGCAAGGGATATCCACCTTCACGGGTAAGTCAAGAGAAGCGAGCAAGTTCGTCACCCGTTCCCGCTCGGCCTCGCTCATCAGGCCCAGCCGGACGGAGAGTCGCGAGGCCATACACAGACCAACGCTGACCGCCTCGCCATGGGAGAGGCAAGAGGACTTCTCGATGGCATGCGCGAACGTGTGTCCCAAGTTTAGCAATCGCCGCTCCCCGCGTTCCCGTTCGTCTCTCGCAACGATCGCTGCTTTTATCTGGATCGCCTCCCACACCACGTGCGCCAGGAACGTCTCCTCCCGCCGCACGATGCGCTCAAGGGCACCCTCCAAATCACCGAACAGCGACGCGCTCGCGATCATCGCCGCCTTGACGACCTCGGCAAAACCGGCAGCGTACACACGAGAAGGGAGGGTATACAAGAGTGCCGGGTCGCATAGCACGACGCGCGGCTGGGCAAAGAGGCCCAGCATGTTCTTATACCTCCTGAAATTCACCCCGTTTTTTCCCCCGACGCTGGCATCTACTTGCGCGAGGAGGGTGGTCGGTATAAAACCGAAAGCACAGCCGCGCATGAAGATAGAAGCCATAAAACCGGTGATGTCGCAAACGATCCCCCCCCCGATCCCCAACAGAAACGTATCCCTGTCCGCTTCAAGTGCTATCAATTTTTCCGTGATAAAGTCGATGGTCTCCAGCGTCTTGTACTCCTCACCGTCACCAATCTCGATGATATCCCCGGTAGGGAACATCCCCCCGTGCAGGGAGCGGACAACGGGGTTCGTGATCACGATCACGCGGGCGGCGGGAAGATAGCGGGAACAAATTCCGGCACTCTCTCCCACCAGTATCTGAGAGCCGTGTAAGGTGATTGCTTCCATAGAGGTGACTATTTTTTCGCGAAAATGACTATTTTTCACGACTATTTCGCGTGTTCATACAAAATATTATTTACATTTGCCGCGTTAATCATTGAATTTAGTGAAGATGAGACAAGATCTTTTGAAACGATTTTATTGGTATCACCTTTATTTTCAACCTCGTCGAGGGATGGAATGAAGTCGTGTTACCGCCGGTCAAAAGACTCCGAGTGATACAAAACAGGAAATCCCGCTCTCACGCGGGATTTTTTATTTAAATGCGAAACGAATAAACCACGAAATATGAAAATTGATTTGAACCTTTCTCCGATCGAGAACCACTTAGAGAACCCGAATTGGCCCATCCTGATCGCGGGGCCTTGCAGCGCCGAGAGTGAAGAACAGATGCTGGATACGGCGTACCGGCTAAAAGCGTCCAAGCGGGTGAGCTATTTCCGCGCCGGGATATGGAAACCGCGTACTCGCCCCGGCAGCTTCGAGGGGGTCGGGGAGATCGGGCTGGAGTGGATGCGAACCGTGAAACGCGAGACGGGGCTACCGACAGCGTGCGAGGTGGCCAATGCAGAACATGCCCGCCTGGCCATAGAGTACGGCGTGGACGTGTTATGGGTGGGCGCACGTACCTCGGCCAATCCTTTCTCCGTACAGGAGATCGCCGATTGTATCCGGGGGTGTCCCGTGACGGTATTAGTGAAGAATCCCGTGAACCCGGACCTGCAACTCTGGATCGGCGCGCTCGAACGCATCAACCGTGCGGGAATCACGCGTTTGGCCGCCATTCACAGGGGATTTTCCGCTTACGAGAAAACCCCTTTCCGCAACGCCCCTCTCTGGAATATTGCCATCGAACTGAAGACAACGTGCCCGGAGCTACCCATCATTTGCGACCCCAGCCACATCGCCGGGGTACGGGAGCTGGTACCGCTGATCGCCCAGAAGGCGCTGGATCTTGATATGCACGGGTTGATGGTGGAGGTGCACGATAATCCCGCCGTGGCCAAGAGCGACGCCGCCCAACAACTGCTCCCGGCGGACTACGCCCGGATGATCTATGACCTGCGGTTACGCGAGGTTTCTCCCGCGAAGACGGGAACACTATCGCGGTTAGACGCGTACAGGCAGGAGATTGATACGCTGGATGACGGGATCATGCAGCAACTGGCCCAGCGCATGGAGCTATCGCGGGAGATCGGAAGGTACAAGAAGGAGAATAACCTGATGGTACTCCAACTGAGTCGTTGGGAAGAGATCTTGCATAACCGCGTGGCGATGGGCCGGGCCATGGGCATGGGCGATGGCTTCGTGAAGAAATTCCTGGAGCTGGTCCACGAAGAGTCCATCAACTTGCAGGCGGAGATCATGAACGAAAAGCCATAGCGTAAAACGGCACGACCGCAAGCGGAAACCGGTGCGCGGGCGAAAAAAAAATCCCGGGAAAAAGGATTTCCCGGGAGAACTTAGTGTTATGTTTAAAAACGCGAGAAAAGATTCATTAATTAGTGGCTACCACGAGATACTTCGTCTGTTTCCAGAACTTCTCCACGTCGGTAATCGTCAAGGTTAACTGCTTGTCGGCACCTGCCGTCACCGTGTAGGAACCCGTCGGGTGAAGAGAGAGTACTTTCGCTTTCTTGCTGTTCAACGGGATGGACTTCACTTCCCGGATGTCAACGTCCGTGAATTGGGCCTCCGGCACCTGAGAAGAGACGGAGAGGGGGCTAAAGAGGCCTTTCCGCACGACCACGTTTTTCTCTTTCAGGCTCTTCTTGCTCCCAAGCAGATAGTGCCCCAGGTGGATGCTTTTATCCTGCGCGAAGATGGTAGACTTTTGCGAAGCAGACTCCTGCTGCAAGTCAGCCACGCTCTTGTTCAAGTTAGAGATCTCGGCATTCTTGAGACCCAACTCTCTCTCTTTCTCTGCCAACTGGGCCGAAAGCTCATTAATGCGTGTCTCTTTCTGCGCGACTTCCGCTTTTAAGTTGGCAATTAATCTCCTGAACTCGGCAGATTGACGTTTGCCGGAGGCTTCTAACTTGGCAATCTGTTCTTTGTAAGACGCGATCGCCCCGGTGAGAGTATGCAGGTCTGATTTTAAGGCGGCTATTTTGCCTTGCGCGTTACCTTGTTGATCTGGCGATGATTCCAAAACCAATAGCTGCTCGGCCTCCCGGAGGGCCTGCATCCCCGCGCTGATCTCGTTGAGACCGTTCAACAAAGATTCAATCTCTCCTACCTGCGTGTTGCTGGCAATTTGCACGGAGTCAAGACGAGCCTGCAGTGCCTTGTATTTTGCCGACCGCTCAACACACCCGCTCAAGAACAAGAAACTGAAAACACTGATAACTAAAACTAACTTTTTCATACTAATTTGGTTAAATGGGTTTATGTGTTCTTCCTTTCGCAAAGGGTGTGCCATCATAAAGACCCGCACGGGCGGGAAAGGGAAGATAGAAGAACCTCGATGCAAACAATGTATTTATAACCACGCTTATAAATAATCAGCAGTACGAAGTTGCAACGAGACGAGAAGCGATCTTCCAAATGGCGACATCACGAGCACAACACGAATAACGTAGAAAAAATCCACACCGCCGAGGAATTTTTCCACTCACGCGGGGGTAGATACGCCCTGCCAGCGACGAACGGGCACCTGCCAGCGCGCCCCTGTTGGCACACCCAGCGCCGGCAGACGGGTTACTGGCCGTAACTCTCTATCAGATATTGTTGTCGAACGTGCTGGAAATCGCGCACCCCCTGTTCCCACGAGGCATATATCTCCTCCTCCCCTTTCCCGGCGATGATATCTAAGCGCAACGCGTCGCTCCCGGCCAAGAGATCGAAAAAGGGAAGAAAAAAAGGCGAGGATCCTCGATATGAACGACAAGCCCGGAGCAGCCACGAGATATTCAGGTGTCTCCCTTCCCGAACGAGCAGGTATTGATCCCGCAGATCCATGCCGTGACAAATCTGCCCCAGACATTTGGGCGAGCGGCTCATCCCGGCAATCGAACGAGGGGTATAGCGGTAAGGCATGTCGACGAGATCGGGATGCCCAAACAACTGGAACGGTGTCAGCGTCCCTCGCCCCTCGTTGACGACGGTACCCTCGAACAGACAGAGAGAAGGATAAAGCATCACCGACACCGAGTCAGGCAAGTTCGGCGATGGCGCTTGCCGCAACGTGACAGGCTCATCTCGCCGCCAGTGCTCGCACGGTATCACGGTAAGGTCACAGCGCGCGCCCCCCTCCAACCACCCCTCGCCGTTCATCATCCGGGCATACTCGCCGATAGTCATGCCGTAGAGAATAGGCACCGGGTGCATGCCCACGAACGAGCGGAACTTCTCCCGCAACACCGGCCCCTCGACACGCGAGGCGTGCGGATTGGGGCGATCCATCACGATCAGCGGTATCCCGCTCCCGGCACACGCCTCCATCACGTAGTGTAACGTGGAGAGATAGGTATAGAACCGCGCGCCCACGTCCTGCATGTCAAAGATCATCACCTCGACTCCCTGCAAATCCTCCCTCGACGGCTTCACCTTCTTCCCGTAGAGGGATACCACGGGCAGACCGCTCCGGGCATCCTCGTGGTCTCCGATCCCCTCCCCCGCCTCGGCCTCGCCCCGGAAGCCGTGCTCCGGTGAGAACACGCGCACCACGCGCACGCCCTGTCGCAACAAGAAATCCACCCCGTGCTGCCCGTCGACCACGGAAGTATGATTCGCGACCACTCCCACGGCCTTCCCCTCAAGACGGGAGCGATACACTTCAAAGCGCTCGATCCCGTTCCGGACGGGTAGCGCGGAGGCCTGTCCGCCCAGTAACATGCAAAGGATGACTATCCGGTTCATAAAACGTTAGTAGCTGCTCTTCGACTCGTCCAGTATCGCCTTCACGGATCCCACGAGGATCTTCGCTTCCATCATCATGGGGAGGCGTGCCTCGTCGTCACTCACCCACACCTTCATCCCCTCGCCCCCCTTAAAGACCTCCCCCTCCACCAGCAAGGGCGAGAAGACATTACACCGTCGTTTCCCCTTGCGCGTCTTGACATGCTCCTGCCCGAGGTAGCGGACGTAAAGATCGTAGCTTTTATCATCCAACAGGATACGTATCGGGATCATGTCGTTCTGCCGGTAGCGGGAGAAGTCCACCTCGCGCATCTTCCACGCCACGGAGAGCATGTCGTACGTGTCCGGCAGCAACGCAAGCGTGTCCCCGCGCACGTACCTGTTCACCCGTTCCTGGCGCGCGTGGATCTGCTTGTTCGCGTAGTCCCACTTGTAGTCAAATATCTTATGATAACTCCCCTCGTGCGCCCGGCGCGAGAACTCGTAAGGGAGGAAGGTCAGGCTATCGTGATAAGAGATCAACGTGTCCCTCACCCGGAAGATCCAATCCTTCGTCGACCGCCCCACGGCAAACAGGCGTTGCGCGCGGGGATATTTCGCGGACGGGGTCAGCGTCAACTCGATCACGCCCGCCTCGATCCAGATAAACGCCCAGTTGTAATGCGCGGTGTACACCAAGCGCTCCAGCGGCTTCTCGCCCCGCCCGCCAGCAGGAGACCTTTCTGGTGCCACAAGCGCCAGGCAGAGCGCGAGCGCAAAGAACATGACCCATCTCATCCTACTTGGCTTTACTAGTTTTACTCTCCTCCCTCTTCTTCTTGGCGGGATCCTCGCGTTGATACTCTCTATCGACCGCCACGTCCTGCTCAATGTCAAAATTCTGCTTCACGTTATACTCTTCCGGGAAGTACTTGATCTCCTCCGGCTGAAGACGTCTCAGGAAGTCGCCTGTATCCCACTTCCCATTCCCGTTCCGGTCGATCACCGCCCGCAGGGTATACACCCCCTCTTTCAAGTAATCAAACGTCACGCGGCCGTCCTGCCCCGTTCCCCGCTCCTCTATCACCTTTACCTCTTTATCTCCTTGACAAAGTTGAAAGAGCACCGGGCACGTCACCCCCGTGGCGTTCACGATAATCTTGCCATACGCGTCCAATGTCTTCGTGGTAAACTTCACCTCCAGTTTACGGTTATGCAGGCCATAGATACTGTGGATCGTCGCCGAATCGGCCGTTAGCAAGTAATTAACGCCAGGTTTCCACGCGTACTCCACGCGAAAGCGGCGAATCTTCAAACTATCTTGGCTCCACCGGTAGTTTACCTCTCGCCACGTGGAGTCCACCTGCTCCTGCAACACCAGTTTCTCCAAGTCATCAACGACGATCGGCTTGTCGAAGTCCAGGACAACGGGCCGGTGCAAGTCGTGCGGCGACCCGGAGAGGAGTTTCACGTCCAGCATCTTCATCGCGGGAACTGCCGGGAGCTCCTCCTCCCCTCGCCTCGACCTTCGTTTCGGCCCCTCCTGCTTCTTCTCCGTGAAGACGAGCAACGTGGTATCCCGGCGCGTCACCACCTGTTGCAACGAATCGGTATATAGATAACTCAACTCCGCCTGCAGCGAATCCCTCTTGTATATCAACGAATCCCGGATCCACAGCGAGAGCGTATCGTGCCCGGCGGAACGCTCGACGAGGTACCACTCATCCGGGAGTTCCTCCCCGTCCGACAGGATTACCTTCAAGCGATTTTCCCTCGGGATGCTAAACGTGAACTCCAGCCGTTCTCGCTCCGGGCGCGCCTCGCCCGTCAGGTAGAGCTGCGTCTTCTCCTCCTCGAACAGCACGAGTTGCAGGTTACTTGGCCCGAACATGACATACTCCCGTTCCACGATCGTGTCCTTCGAGAGGGTATCCACGGCGATGCCTCTCTTTCCCGAACGCTTCACGAGCAGCCGCATCGTGTCCGGACGGATCGTGTCCGTCCGCGTCTCGTGCCACACGACCGGTGTCACTAAACTATCGAGAAACCCGACCTTCTCGGCCTCCCGCGTGAACATGTTATCCCGGTTAAGATCCTCGATCACGACCACGCGATAGGGCCGCTCCCGGATGTTCGTCACCCGGAACATCCCCGAGCTATCCGTCCGCGCGACGTAATCGGGCAACTCCTGCAAGGCGGCCGAGTCCGCGTGATTCCCGTAGAGCATCACGTTCAGCCCCAACAACGGCAACCGCGTCCGCGCGTCGATCACCTGCCCGCTCAACTCCATCGTGTCGATAACGCTCCCGGTGGAGAAGACGTAACGGTAAAAGCCCAGCGGGTTACTCTCGTTATTATCCACGATCGCGTTCCCGAAATCCAGCGAGTAGGTCGTCTCGGAGCGCAACGAGTCCTGGAACTCCACCAGGATGTACTTTCCCCGTAAATTGACCCGCGCGTTTTTCTTGGCCGGTGGCGACATGATAAATTTCGTGGTGATCTCCCGCAGTTGCACGAACTCGTTGAAATAGATATTCACCCGCTTCTCGTTAAACCGCGTGGAAAACGAGGCCGGACGCTCCGCGATGACCACGGGAGGGAGCTCATCCTTCGGCCCCCCCTCGGGAAACCCCTTGTTGGCACACGCGACCGCGATCACCGACCACGCCACTATCAAAATGCCCTGCCCTAAAGACTGATTCATGATACTTTATTATATACCTCGCGAATGTACACGATTTTTTCGGTATTCCACAACGCACACGGGGAAGGGGCAGGGCTGACGCATCTTAATTTATTTGCAGTTATGAATAAAAACGCTATCTTTTCCTTCAAAAAAAGCCCATAAAAAGTCCGATGAGTTATTTTTCGGGCTTAACCGACCCTCGGGTTTGTAAGTTCAATTAGTAAATGCAACTGAAATAAGAAAAAAAACTCGGTAGAAATGCCAAGTTTGCCTTTATCTTGAGGGTGTGTCAAAAGTAAAATGAACTCTCTGAGAATTGAATATTTGAAATCACTTTCAGATACCGACCCGAATAAAAAATACTAAAAGAGGGTGTGTTCAGACTTTTGACACACCCTC
>JAISNC010000094.1 GCA_031276355.1 Odoribacteraceae bacterium | reverse complement strand
TGGTCAGGAGGTTGGGCCTGAGCCACAGTTTCCAGGTAAATTGCTTTGCCATGATGTTTGAATTTAAAAGTGAATAATAAGGCCGGGAGGGGGCGACGGGCACCCGCCTCCCGGCGCGTGGTAAAAGGACAAGTGTCGCGGGTTTCTCCCCGCGGGGCGGGCGAATGGCCCGTTTTCGTGTATACTGGTCGCGTTCTTCATCGTTGCGGTGTCCCGGTTGGACGCGTGTTATTCGGTCGTGGTGAATGTTTTTCTTTTCAACCCTGCAAATATAATAGAAATTCATTTATCAAATGGTCAACAAGGGTGTTTTTTAGAAAATAAAGGGGCACCCCGGGAGCGACCTGATACCCCGCGGGGGATTAATAAAAGCGCCGAAATGGAAGCCCCACGGGCTATGGCGATACGGGGAGGGTATCCTGTTTTGCTATTGATACTATTCCCCCGCCTTAGATTTGCAGAGTGAAATACGGGGAAGCGCGACCCGGCGAGGCCAACCGGGGCGAAGTTCGTTACGGCCAATCGTTCTCTTTTAACTTGATGCCCCCGGGCGGGCGGTCAGCGCCCGGCGGTGTAGCCCCTCCACCGCCGGACGAGCGTCTCCATGTCGGCGGGCAGGGGGGAGTCGAAGGCCAGCCACTCGCCGGTGGCGGGGTGGACGAAGCCGAGCGTCTTGGCGTGGAGCGCCTGCCGGGGGCAGGCCTCGAAGCAGTTCCGGACGAACTGCTTGTAGCCGGTGGACGTGGTGCCCCGCGCGATCTCGTCGCCGCCGTAGGCGGCGTCGTTGAAGAGGGGGTGCCTGATCGACTTGAAGTGGGCGCGTATCTGGTGCGTGCGCCCGGTCTCGAGGATGCACTCGACGACGTTCACGTACCCCAGGCGCTCGATGACGCGGTAGCGCGTGACGGCGTGTTTCCCGTGCTCGCCGCCGGGGGGGAAGACGCTCATCGTTTTCCGGTTGACGGGGTCGCGGCCGATGTTGCCGGTGATGGTGCCCCGCTCCTCGTCGAGGTTGCCCCAGCAGACGGCGATGTATTTCCGCTCGGAGGTCTTGTTGAAGAACTGGAGGGCGAGCCGCGTCTTGGCCTCTTCCGTCTTGGCGACGACGAGCAGCCCGGAGGTGTCCTTGTCGATCCGGTGCACCAGGCCGGGCCGGGGGTCGTCGGCATCGAACAGGGGATTGTCCCGGAGGTGCCAGGCCAGGGCGTTGACGAGGGTGCCGGAGTGGTGCCCGAACGACGGGTGGACGACCAGCCCCGGCGGCTTGTCGAGGACGAGCAGGTGGTCGTCCTCGTGGAGGATCTCCAGCGGGATCTCTTCCGGGACGATGGTGACGTCGCGTTTGGGGCGCGCGAGGACGAGGGCCACCGCGTCGCCCGGCTTGACGCGGTAGTTGGGTTTCACGGGGAGGCCGTTGACCCGTATGCAGCCGGCGACGGCGGCCTCCTGCACGCGGGTGCGGGAGGCGTTGGGGAGTCGATCCACCAGGAACTTGTCGACGCGTAACGGTGCCTGGCCCCTGTCCGCGTCGAAGCGGAAGTGCTCGAACTCCTGTTCTTCCTCCTCCTCGAGCGCCTCTTCGTCGCGCGGTTCGATCTCGTCTTGGCTCATTCGCTCTCTGCCGTGGCGGGTTCGTCGAGGATCCCCGGCGCGAGGTCGTCCGGTTCTGGCTCTTTCGCGCGGTTCCTGGAGAGGTAGAGGGTGACGACGGAGCCGCCCCGCGTGGAGGCACCGGGGCGCGGGCGCTGGTCGTAGACCCGGGCCGCGGCCCGCCCCGCTTCGCCCGTGATGGTGTAGTCCTCGATCACCTCCCCGGCGTTCAGGTAGGCGTGTAGCAGGATCTCACGCGCCTCTTCAAGCGTTTTGCCGGCCAGGCCGGGAACGGTGGTTTCGCCGGGGGGGACTCCCTCGCCCAGCAGTATGTTGATCTTTTCTCCCACGCATACCCGCGTCCCGGCCTCGACGGGGATCCCGTCCCGGTGGAAGCCCAGCACCAGGTTGGCGTAGGGGGAGGGCACGTACTCGATCCGGCCGGGCCGCAGCCGCGTGCTTTTTAAT
The DNA here is from genome assembly GCA_031276355.1 of Odoribacteraceae bacterium. Lineage (GTDB taxonomy): Bacteria > Bacteroidota > Bacteroidia > Bacteroidales > Marinifilaceae > JAIRKS01. The sequence continues at coordinate 21,394 of JAISNC010000094.1, read as the reverse complement.
TTCTGCAAGGCCTGGCGGTAAGATGACTGGCGCAGGTCGGGGAAGAGCACCGTCTCCGGCAAGCGGGCGTTGACCGTGAGCTGGATGACCCGGTTGTTTTTTACCTTGGCGCCGGGCCGGGGAAATTGTTCCACGATCGCCCCCCCGGCGAGATCCCGGGTGTATACCGAGTCGACAACGATCACGTGTAGCTGTTTCTCCTCCGCGACGGGGAGGGCTTCCGCGGGGGTGATGCCGCGCAGGTCGGGAACCAGGATGTAATGCCCGTGACGCGTGTAATCGTCTAAGCGATAGAGGACGAAGATGCTGATCGACAAGAACAGCACGATGGCGATCGCCACGTTCGCGCTCCAGAAAAATAATTTGCTTCTCTTCAGACGGTGCATAAATTAGTGTTTGTAAGTGAATCAATGCCGGACGGGTAGTTGGCGCCCCTGTAAAATAGCGGGGCAAAATTAGGGGACTTTTTTCAATAATCCACGTGATTATACTACTTTTGCTTGGAAAAAGTAATTCAAGTACCATGAGTGTAGTTTTCAAATCCCGCTATTTTATTCTCGAGGGGCACCCGTTCCGGTTCTTTTTAACGCTTCTTCTCGTGACGGGCTTGCCCGCGGCGCGCGCGCAAGAGATACGCGTGGAGCGTTCGCTCTCCACGGTGGTGATGGACGGCAAGCGGTTTTACCTGCACCGCGTGGAAGCGGGGCAGACGTTGTTCTCGATCGCGCGGGCGTACGAGGTGACGGTGAAGGAGCTCCGCGAGGCGAACGGGAGAACGGGCGACGCGCTCGCGACGGGGGAGGTGCTGCAGGTGCCGTACGTGGAGCCGTACCGGCCGACGGACGATACCTATTATTATCACGCGATGAAACCGGGGGAGACGCTCTACTCCCTGTCGCGGCAATTCGGCGTGCGCGTGAAGCAGATCCTGCGCGATAACCCGCGATTGGACGAGGAGCGCGCGATCCCGGAGGGGTTTGTCGTGAGGCTGCTCCTGAAACAGGCGGACCGGGCCGCGGTCGCCCGGGCCGCGCGGCAGGCGCTGGAGGAGAGGAACAGCACCCTCGACCGGCGGGCGGCGGCGGAGGTGGCGGCGATGGAGCACGTGCCGGTGGCACCTCCCCCCCCCCCCGATAGGCCGAGCGCGCGGGTGAGCGTGTTGCTCCCTTTCGGGATCGCTGACAATAAACTGCCGGTGCCGGGCGAGGTGGGGCTGGACGGGACGGGCGCTTTCTTGAGCGACGAACGCTGGCGGCTTTCGCCCCGTTCCGAGCCTTTCCTGGAGTTTTACGCCGGGCTGTTGCTGGCCGTCGATAGCCTGAAGCACGCGGGCCACTCGATCACCCTGCAAGTGTTCGACACGGGGCGGGACAGCACCCGGGTGGAGGCGATCATGGAGGAGGTGAATCGTTTCGCGCCGCACGTGATCATCGGGCCGGTGCACGCGAACGAGTGCGCGTGGGTGGCCCGGCGGCTGTCGCGTCGCGATGTCCCGCTGGTCTACCCGCTCTCGGCGCGGCCGGAGGGGCTGGGGCGGTATCCCCATTTCGTGCAGGTGACCGGCTCGACACCCGCGTTGTTGGACGCGATGGCGCGCTGGACGGCGCGGCGCGGCGAGAGCGATCACGTGATCGCGATCCTCCCGCCGGAGCGACGCGGCGAAGAGGACGCGTTGCCGGAACAGGCGCGCCGCTACTTGGCCGCGACGGGAAAGGAGTTGACCTCGTTCCATTGGGATGGAGCGTCGCTGGCCCCGTTAAAGGAGCTATTGCTCGCGGATCGGGAGAACGTGATACTCTTCCCGACGCTGGACGAGGCGCTGGCCAGCCGGCTCTTGCCGGGGCTTTCCGCGTGGGCGGGGCGCTACCGGATGACGGTGGTGGGTTTCCCCGAGTGGCTGAAATTCACGGCGGTGGACGAGGAGACGTTTTTCAAGTTAAACCTGACGATCTTCCAGACCGCTCACGTGAACTGGGAAAGCCCGCGGGCCGCCGCTTTCGCGGAGAGGTACCGGCGATGTTTCCACGCCGACCCCTCGATCGTCGCTTGCAAGGGATTCGACGCGGGGCTTTTCTTTATCCGGCACGTGGCCGCCCACCCCGGGGACGCGCTGGCGCGCTTGCCGGGGCTGGACGCGACGGGAGATTTCACGCGCTTTCGATTCGTCGCGCTGCCGGGCTTGCCGGGTATCGAGAACCGGGGGTTCTTCGTGGTGAATTACTCGTCGGCGTTCGAGATCAGGGTAACCCCGTTAGAGTAAGCCGCCATGGAAGAGGATAGTAGAAGAGAGGAGGCGGTCGGCACCCTGTCCATCCCGTCGCGCTACCGCGCGTTGTTGAAATCGTGCAAGAACCTCGTGACGCGCGAGGATACCCGGCTGGTGCGGTTGGCCTTCGAGATGGCGATCGGCAAGGAGGCCGGCGAAGCGGATATCTCCCGGCTGATAGACATCGCGATGATCGTGACCGCCGAGATCGGGCTGGGGCGTACTTCCGTGATTTGCGTGCTGTTGCACAAGGCGCTCGTGGCGACTCCCTTTACCGACCCGGAGATCCGGCCCCTCTTCGGGGATAAGGTGGCGCAGATCGTGAAGGGCTTGCAGGAGATCGATCGCCTCTACGCGAGTCGCCAGATAGTGGATTCGGATAATTTCCGGAAATTGTTATTGAGTTTCGCCGAAGACGTGCGGGTGCAGCTGGTGTTCTTGGCCGAGAAGCTCTACGAGTTGCGCCGGGCGGACGATCGAGGACGCGAGGAGCAGTCGCGTTTGGCGCGGGAGGCGAACTATATTTACATCCCGTTCACGCACCGGCTGGGGCTTTACAATATCAAGTCCGAGATGGAGGATCGCGCGTTGCGTTTCAGCGACCCCGCCCTTTACCACGCCATCGCGGGCAAGCTGGAGGGGAGCAAGGACGCGCGGGAGCGGTATATCGCCGAATTTATCGCGCCGGTGGTCGCGGAGATGGAGCGGCGGGGGATCCGCTTCAAGACGAAGTATCGCACGAAGACCGTGGCCTCGATCCTCAACAAGATGCGCAAGAGCCAGGTGGAGTTCGAGGAGATTTATGATATTTTCGCCGTTCGCTTCATCATCGACACGCTGGGGCCGGAGGAGAAGGCCGATTGCTGGCGGGTCTACTCGATCGTGACCGACAAGTACACGCCGAACCCGCGGCGGTTGAGGGACTGGATCTCGGTACCCAAGTCGAACGGCTACGAGTCGCTGCAGACGACCGTGCTGGGGCCGGGGAATCGTTGGGTGGAGGTGCAGATCCGGACGGAGCGCATGGACGAGATCGCGGAGAAGGGGTTCGCGGCTCACTGGAAGTACAAGGGAGGAGGTAGCGACAAGGCGATCGAGAATTGGCTATTGGAGCTGCGCGAGATCCTCGAGAGCCGGGACGTGGAGACGATGGATCTGCTGGACGATATCAAGATCAACGTGCAGGACAAGGAGGTGCATGTCTTCACGCCTGCCGGCGACTTGAAGACGCTGCCCGCCGGTGCCACGTTGCTTGATTTCGCGTACTCGATCCATACCGCTGTCGGCTCGAGATGCATCGGCGGGAAGGTGAATAACGAGAAGCGGAACGAGACGTTGCGTTACGTGTTGAAAAACGGGGACCAGATCACCATCTTGACCTCTAACGCGCAGCAGCCGAGCGTCGACTGGCTGAATATTGCCGTCACCTCCAAGGCGCGCAACAAGATCCGGCAATTCCTTACCGAGAACAGTCACGCGCGGGCTACCCTCGGGCGGGAGATGCTCCTCCGGCGTTTCAAGAACTGGAAGATGGAGCTGACGGACGAGGTGATCCGGCGCTTGCAGCAGCACTACAAGTACAAGTTCGCCGTTGATTTCTACCAGGCCCTTGCCGACGGGAAGCACGACTTGGCCGAGATCAAGGAGTTCGTTACCCGCGGTGACGAGGAGGAGAAAGCGCCCCCTGTCGCCCCTCGCCGGGAGATCGACGTGACACCTGTCACGCAGACGGAGGATGTCTTGTTGATTGACCGCGACGTGGACAATGTCGCTTACAAGTTTGCCCGGTGCTGTAATCCCGTGTTCGGGGACAAGATCACGGGATTTGTCTCTATCGGCGAGGGGATCAAGATTCACCGGGAGCAGTGCAAGAACGTGATGGACCTGCGCAACCGCTACCCGTATCGCATCGTGAAGGCCAGCTGGACGAGCAGCGAGGGGGAGACCTCCTACCAGACGGTGTTGAAGATCACGGGCAGTGAGCACGCGAACATGATGACGAGGATCTCGGAGGCGATTGCCAAGGATGCGCGGTTGATGTTGCGGGGCCTCGTCGTTCACTCCGGCGAGGGCACCTTCGACGGCGAGATCACGGTGCTCGTTCCCAACACGGAGCAGCTCTCGCAGTTGATCTCGCGCCTGAAACGCATCCCCGGCGTGACGCGCGTGATGCGCCGGGATTCCGTGACAGATAGTTGAAACGACCGTATCGTAGTTGGTTGTCTTGTTTTTTAACCCTACATTTGAGGTCATGAAATGGCCGCGTACCTCCTTGGTTTATCCAGAACGAACGGGGGCTTTCTTTCACGTGTAACGTGTAGGTTGTTAGCTTAGAAGATGAGGATGAATGAACATATATTATTAGAGCAGTTGAGCCGGGACGATGACAGGGCGTACACCGTGTTGTATAAGTTGTTTTATGTCCCGTTGCTTCTCTTCTCCCGCAAATACGTGCATGACGAGGAGGCCGTGAAGGATCTGGTGCAGGAGGTGTTCGTGTCCATGCTCGGGCGAAAGAAAGATTTTGAAAATATGATAGCCCTCAAGGAGTATCTTTATAGTTCGGCGAGAAACGGTTGTATCAATTATTTGCGTCACGAGAAGGTGAAGGGGCGCTTCGAGAGTTATCTCCTTCGGGAGGGGGACGAGATGGATCTGTTTTGGGATCGGGTGATGGAGGAGGATATTTACGCGCGCTTGCTATGGGCCGTCGACCACTTGCCCAGGCAGTACCGGAATGTCATTCGCTATACGCTGGAAGGGGATAAAATCTCTGAAATCGCCCGGAAGATGGATATTGCCCTTGATACGGCCAAGGAGTATAAAAAAGAGGGGAAGAGGCGGTTGCTCTTTCACCTGCGTTCGCTGTGTTTGCTCGTCCCGTCTCTTTTCTCCTTGTAAAGCCCGCCTGTTAACGTCCTGTAACGGGTGATATGAATTTTTACGTGTTTGTGATCCCCCCGTTTTCCCTCCTTGGGTGTTTCAGTTGAAAAGATTTTTATGAAGGCAAGCGAAAGGAAGTTCGAGTTGTCGCGGCTTATCACCCGTCATTTGGCGGGCGAGTTGTCCGATGAGGAGCGACAATGCTTAGAGGCGTGGTTGGCGGAATCGAAGCGGCACCGGGAGTTCTTCGACCACGTCCGGAGCGAACGGGTATTATGGGAAAAGTTACAGGCCTACGAGCAGATCGACGTGGAGCAAGCGCTCGCGGGGTTCCTGGCCGAGAAACGGAAGAGGGAGCGTATCAAGCGCTATCCCCTCTTCCGTTTCGCGCGTTATGCCGGGATCGTGTTGTTGCCGCTGCTTGCCGTGGGGTGGTGGCTCTTCGGGCGAGTGGGTGGTCTCCCCTCCCCGGCCGAGCAGGATGGGGCCTTGCTCCCGCGGCAGCTGAGCCATATCACGTTATCGACGCTCTCCGGGGAGTCGATCGACTTACCTTCCTCGTTGCCGTCGGAGCAGCACATCGAGCCGGATCTCGTGTTGAAGCAAGATTCGGGGCTTGTGCGATTGCTCCCCGTGGTGCGCGACGGGGTGCCCCGGGAGGAGTCCTACCGCACGGTCTCGGTGCCGAGCGGGGGAGAGTTCAAGATCATGCTGGAGGATGGCACAAAGGTATGGCTGAACGCCGAGACGAAATTTTCTTTCCCGTTGGAATTTATCGGTGAACGCCGCCGGGTGGTTTTGGAGGGGGAGGCTTACTTTGAAGTGGCACCGGACGCGGGGCGGTCGTTTGTCGTGGAGACCTCGTGCGCCACGGTAACGGTCTACGGTACTTCGTTCAATCTCTCCACCGATGCCCGCCGTGCGCGGACGGTGGCCACGCTGGTCTCCGGGTCGGTCGGCTTCCGGGTGCACGCGACGGAGGAGGAGATCGCCATGTCTCCTGGCGAGCAGGTGGTGTTGACCGGGGCGGGATGGAACAAGCGGGAGGTGATCCCCTCGTTTTATACCTCGTGGCGAGAGGGGTGGTTAAACTTCTTCAGCGAGCGGCTGGAAGATATGCTGGCTGTCATCGCTCGCTGGTATAACGTGGAGGTGATCTTCGTCAATGAGGAGGCCAAGGAGGTGTTGTACACGGGGCAGGTGCGAAGGTACGAGGATTTCCGCGAGGTGCTGGATATTATCTCTCTCACGCGCTCCGTGCGATTTAGCATCGACGGCAGAACGATTATCGTGCATTGAATAAAACCGGATATAAAGAGAGACAACAAGTATTGGTCTACTTGTTGTCTCGAAAAATAAGTTAATCTGCAATAATAACTTAATGAAGCAAATGTATGAAAAAACATGTAGAGTACGACCCTCCAAGGGGAAATTTATGGAGAAAAACATGTAGGGTGATGAAAACGACAGTACTTCTTCTTGTTATCACCGTCTACCAATCATTCGGGATGGTTCACGCTCAAAACGAGAAGCTGAACATTGAGCTCAAACAGGCAAATTTCGCCCAGTTTATGGAGCAAGTGAGGCAACAATCCGAGTTTACCTTCTTCTTTAACGACGCGTCGGTACTCGCGTTGAAGGAGATCACGCTCCACCTGCAGCACGCCGATATCGAGACCGTGTTGAAGGCGTGCCTGCAAGGCAGTAACATCGCTTACCGTATCAAGGATAACACGATCATCCTGTACGCGCAGGGGGCTCCCCAGGAGTTGGAGGTGAAGGGACGCGTGGTGGATGCGCGGGGTGTCCCGCTGGTCGGGGCGACGGTGAGGGTGGTAGACGGCGCTGAGAAGGCGACAGGCCCGTTGCGCGGCACGGTGACGAACGCGAACGGCGAGTTCACGTTGCGGCTACCCGGTGACAAGATCGCTTTAGAGTTCAGGTTCGTGGGGTACGTTACCCGCACGCTCCCCGCCTCCGACCCGCGGGCATTGGCCCGCGTCGTGTTGCAGGAGGAGAATACCGCGATCAACGAAGTGGTGGTCACCGGTATGGTGCAGGTGGACAAGCGGTTGTTTACCGGCGCTACCGATCACTTGAATGCCGACGAGATGAAGATCGACGGGCTACCCGACATCAGCCGCTCCCTCGAGGGACGCTCCGCCGGGGTCTCCGTGCAGAACGTCTCCGGCACGTTCGGCACGGCACCGAAGATACGGATCCGCGGGGCGACCTCGATCTACGGCAGTTCCCGGCCCTTGTGGGTGGTGGACGGCGTGATCATGGAGGATGTCGTCGAGGTGGACGCGGATGCCCTCTCGTCGGGGGATGCCGAGACGCTTATTAGCTCGGCCATCGCCGGGTTGAACGCCGACGACATCGAGAGTTTTCAACTGCTGAAGGACGGGTCGGCCACCTCCATCTATGGGGCGCGGGCCATGGCCGGCGTGATCGTCGTCACGACGAAGAAAGGGAAAAAGGGCGCGAGCGACCTGAAATACACCGGCGAGTTTACCGCGCGCCTGATACCGAGCTACACCGGCTACGACATCATGAACTCTCAAGACCAGATGGATGTCTACAAGGAGTTGGAAGCCAGGGGATGGCTGAATTTCTCCGACACCTACCGGGACAGGAATAGCGGTGTCTACGGCAAGATGTACCAGATGATGAATACCTACGATCCCGTCACGGGCACCTACGCCTTGATGAACACGGAGCAAGCCAAGAACGCGTACCTCCGGCAGGCGGAGATGAGAAACACGAACTGGTTTAAAGAGTTGTATCGCCTCGATCTCCAGCAAAACCACTCGCTGAGCATGTCGGGCGGTACCGACAAGACCTACTACTACGCCTCCCTCAGCGCGATGATCGACCCGGGCTGGACGATTGCCAGCTCGGTGAATCGCTACACGGGGATCTTGAACTCTACCTTTAATATCCGCCCGAACTTCTCGCTGAACCTCATCATGAATGCCTCTTACCGCAAGCAGGAGGCCCCGGGAACGCTGGGGCAGGAGTCGAACGTCGTGGCGGGCGAGGTGACGCGGAACTTCGACATCAACCCGTACAGTTACGCGTTGAACGCCTCGCGGACGATGGATCCCGACGCGTACTACACGCGGAACTACGCCCCGTTCAATATCCACCACGAGTTGGCGAATAATTACATGGACTTGAACGTGGTCGACCTGAAATTCCAGGGCGAGTTGAAGTGGCGCATCAAGCGGCGGCTGGAGGTGACGGCGCTGGGAGCCATGAAGTACTCCCTCTCGTCGCTCGAGCACCACATCAAGGACGAATCCAACCAGGCGATGGCCTACCGGGCCATGCCGGACGCGATCGTGCGGGACGCGAATCCTTACCTCTACAAGGATCCGGATAACCTGTCGGAGCCGCCGATCACCGTCCTGCCGCAAGGCGGTATCTACAAGCGTACCGATAACCTGATGGTGGGGTACGACTTCCGTACCACGGCCACGTGGGACCAGGATTTCGATAATATCCATGTCGTCAAGTTGTACGGGGGGATGGAGGCCAACGCCGCCGACCGCCAGCGGGTGCCTTTCACCGGCTGGGGCCGACAGTACGCGATGGGCGATGTCGTGAACTACGCCTACGAGGTGTTTAAACAGAGCAAGGAGGGGGGGGCCGACTATTACAATGTCATCACCTCGCGTACCCGTAGCGCGGCTTTCTTCGCTTTCGGTGCCTACTCCTACCTGAGCAAGTATACCTTCAACGGGACGGTGCGTTACGAGGGGACGAACAAGCTGGGGAAGGCCCGTTCCGCCCGCTGGTTGCCCACGTGGAACGTGGCGGCCGCCTGGAACGTGCACGAGGAGGAGTTCTTCAAGAGTAGCGCCGCGACCGCCGTGTTGACGCACGCCAAGTTAAAGGCCTCGTATAGCTTGACGGGCGACCGGGGGCCGAGTTTCGTGACCAACTCGCAGGCGGTCATCCGGTCGTCCCGGATCTGGCGACCGCAGTCGGATCAACAGGAGACTCAACTCTACGTTAGCGGTCTCGAGAATAGCGAGTTGACGTACGAGAAGAAGCACGAGCTGAACGTCGGTGTCGATCTCGGGTTCTTGGAGAACCGTATTAACTTAAGCATGGACTGGTACCGGCGCGATAATTTCGACCTGATCGGGGAGCTTGCCACGATGGGCGTGGGGGGCGAGATTGACAAGTATGCCAACGCCGCCGCGATGAGTTCGAACGGTTTCGAGGCCACGCTCTCTACCAAAAACATCAAACGCCCTGGTTTTACCTGGAACACGGACTTTATCTTCTCGTATACCCACGCCGAGATCACGACCCTCCACTCGCGGAAGCGGGTGTTTGACTTCGTCGCCGGCACCGGCTTCGGGAAGGTCGGCTACCCGCACCGGGCGCTCTTCTCCATCCCCTTCATGGGCTTGAACCAGGAGGGTGTACCCACCTTCCTCGATCAGAATAACCAGGTGTCGATCAGCGGGATCTATTTCCAGGAACGGGAGAAGCTGGACTTCTTGAAATACGAGGGGCCGTCGGAGCCTACCCTGTTCGGGAGCGTGGGGAATGTTTTCACCTACAAGGGACTACGCTTGAATGTCTTTATCACCTACTCGTTCGGCAACAAGGTGCGTCTGGATCGGGTATTCAAGGCCGTTTACTCCGACATCAACGCGTTGCCGAAGGAGTTCAAGAACCGCTGGATGATGCCGGGAGATGAAGCGTACACGGACGTGCCCGCCATCATCAGCAAGCGGCAATATTCCGGCAACTCTAAAATCTCGAACGTCGCCTACGGGTATAACGCGTATAACTATTCCAACGTGCGGATTGCCGACGGCGGTTTCGTCCGGATGAAGGAGATCTCGTTAGCGTATGACCTTCCCAAGCGGTGGCTCGCGCAAGCCGGTTTCAAGAGCCTCTCGATGAAGTTGCAGGGGACGAACCTCTTCCTGCTCTATGCCGACTCGAAATTGAACGGGCACGATCCCGAGTTTTTCCACTCGGGAGGTGTCTCCGCCCCGTTGTCGAAGCAGTTCACGTTTACGTTAAGGTTTGGAATCTAAATACACGGAGTTATGAAAAATAGATACTTGATACTATGCACGCTGGTGGGAGCGGGAGTGACCGCCTCCTGTGACCACTTTCTGGATACGCTCCCGGATAATCGCACGGAGGTGGACTCGGACGAGAAGATCACGACGTTGCTTGTCTCCGGTTACGACGAACACCCCGGCATCGTCTTAACGGAGATGATGTCGGACAATGTTGATAGCCGGGGTTCCTTGGCCAACGCGTACAACCGGTTGCAGGATGAGCAGTTCGCCTGGGCGGATATGCTGGAGACCAGTAACGACTCCCCGAAGGCCGTGTGGGACGGCTGTTACGGCGCGATCGCCGTTGCCAACCACGCCTTGCAGGTGATCGAGGAGGCGGGCAATCCCGCGCGCTTGAACCCCCAGCGCGGCGAGGCGTTGCTGATCCGGGCGTATCACCATTTCCGGTTAGTCAATCTCTTCGGGCTGCACTACTCGAAGAGTAGCGGGGAGACCGATCCCGGCGTTCCTTATGCGACCGAGCCGGAGACCACCGTCGCTCCTCACTACGAGCGTCTCTCCGTCGCCGAAGTGTACCGGAAGATCGGGCAAGACCTCGAGGAGGGCTTGCCGTTGATCGACGATAACCTCTACACGATGCCCAAGTACCACTTCAACCGGAAAGCGGCCCACGCCTTTGCCGCCCGTTTCTACCTCTACTACGGCCAGTACGACAAGGTCATCGAGCACGCTAACGAGGTGCTGGGCGAGAATCCCCTGAACGTTTTGCGGAGGGTCATCGAATTTGTGCCTCTCCAGGGCGATTACTCCCTGATTTCCAACGAATACATCTTGCCGAAACACGAGACGAATCTCCTGCTGATCCCCGCTTACTGTTACGCCGCGAGCATCTTTCGTAACACGAGTAGCGGGAAAAAGTACATGTACTCGCAGTACCTCTCCACCACGGAGGTATCGCGCAGCAGTGGCCCGTGGGGGACGTACCGGAGCGACATGTTCTATCACCGGACATCGACGTACTCCAGTTCCGGCGGTTACGCGTGTGTTCCCAAATACCCGAACCTCTTCCAGTACAGCGACCGGGTAGCCGGCGTCGGGTACACGCGGACGGTGCAGGTTGCCTTTACCGCGGACGAAACGCTGTTGTGTCGCGCCGAGGCCTATATCATGCGCGAGGAGTATGACAAGGCCACCGCCGACCTCGCCCTCTGGATGTCGAACCACACCTCGTCCGAGGTAACGTTGACGCGGGGGTTGATCAACGCGTTCTATGCCGATCCCACGCCCGATCCCGAGCAGCCGGAGGACCCCCATTATTACACGTGGGACAAGCCTACCGTGAAGAAGAAGTTAAATCCCGAAACGCCGCTCCTCTCCGCGGAACAGGAGAATTTCCTGCACTGCCTGCTGCACTTCCGCCGCATCGAGACGCTCTTCGACGGGCTGCGCTGGTACGACATCAAGCGCTACGGCATCGTGATCTACCGGCGGGAGTTGGACGCGAACAACCAGATCACGCTCCTCGACTCGCTGCCGGTCAATGATCCCCGGCGCGCGGTGCAGCTGCCCGACCCGGTGATCAAGGCGGGGATGGCACCGAACCCGAGAAATAAATAAAACCGATAAAACCGAAAAGGAATGAAAAAGATAGTTGTTTATTTCATAGCGTGCGCGCTGGCCGCGAGTGCCTGGTCGTGCGCCGAGGAGGGACCTCGCTCCAAGAGCATCTTCGAGGATCCCGTGATGCAACCCGGCTCGCTGGATCAGTGGTTGCTGGAGAATTACACTTACCCCTATAATATACAGTTCATGTACAAGTTAAGGGACATCGAGACCGACAGGGGCTACGAGATGGTGCCCGCCATCCCGGACAAGGCCCTGGCCGTGGCGAAGATCCTCAAGTACATGTTCTACGAGGCGTACGACGAGGTGATGGGGGTGGATTTCATGAGAAGCCACTCGCAACGCGTCATCCAGGTCGTCGGGTCGGGGGCGTACACGACCAATACCGTCAAGAAAGGTTCCGCGGAGAGCGGGATGAAGATCTCGCTCTACTTGGTCAACGATTTGACCATCGCCCGCGTGAACCAGGAGGTGTTGAGCGAGTTTTACTTGAAAACGATGTTCCACGAGTTCTCTCATATCCTCCACCAGAAGAGAGAGTTTACCACCGCCTTCAAGCAGATTACCCCCTCGGAGTACGTCAATGACGAGTGGATGTCCGACGGGAACACCCTGGAGATCGCCCTGCAGAAGGGCTTTATCAGTCGCTACGCCCGCGCCGAGCCACACGAGGATTTTGTCGAGATCATCGCCTTCTACGTGGTCAAGCCCGACGGCTGGTGGGAGGAGCAGAAGAGGCTTGCCGGCGACCCGGGAGCCTCGCTGTTGGACGCCAAATTGGATATCGTCAAGAGCTACTTGAAGGAGTCGTGGGCGTTAGACCTGGACGTGTTGCACGCCGTCGTGCAACGTCGTTTCAGCGAATTAGGAGAGTTGAACTTAGAGGACTTATTAAAATAGCGGATCATGAAGAAACGTTTATACTTAGCATTAATGATACTTCCGCTCTTGTGCGCGCGGTGCGTGCCGGTGGTGGAAGACGTGTTCGATAGCTCGGCGGCAGAGCGCGTGACCGCCAAGCAGAGGGAGTTGCGGGCGCTGCTCGCGTCGGCCGAGAACGGCTGGCTCGTGGACTACTACCCGGACAAACAGGCGGCCCGGGGCGGCTACGCCATGCACGTCCGGTTCCACGCCGACGGCGTCGCGGACGTGGTCTGCGAGCGGGAGACGTTCCTCCCGGCCGGCGAGGTGGCCACCTCTGAATATGATATCCTCTCGGATCAGTCGGTCGTCTTGTCGTTCAACACGTACAACAAGGTGATGCACTTTTTTAGCGAGCCTTCGGCGAGCGACGTGGACGGCTGGGCCGGCGACTACGAGTTTATTCTGCGGGAGAGCACGAGCGACAAGATCGAGATGGTCGGGAAGAAGTGGGGGCGACGCCTTGTCATGCGGCGTTGCGATCCCGCGTTCGACTTCCAGGCCTACATCGACGACGTGCTCGCGACGGCCGATCTTCTCTCGGCCTTCGGCATGTTCGCCTTCCAGTCGAACGGTGAGGTGTTGTTCACGGCCACCGTGGTAGACAGGACGTTCGATGTTTCCTATCAAGAGATCAACGGGACGGACACGGTCGAGGTGACGGCGAAAATCCCGTATATCATCACCGACAAGGGCGTGCGCTTCTACGAGCCGTTCACGCGAACGGACAAGGGCGTCACGATCGAGAATTTCGAGTGGAACAACACGGACGAAAAGTACGTCTGCGTGGACCCGGGGAAGAGCGTGGAGGGGGTGATCTACTTCCCGGCCGATTACGAGTTGAAGTATGCCGAGATCCCGGGAAAGTGGATATTGGAATACAGGAACCCGAACGCGCTGCAAGCGGATACCGTCGAGATCACGCAGAAGAAGAAGAACGCTACCTACACGCTCTCGTGTCCCAAGATATTCATGTTTCCTTTCGAACTTACCTTTGTAGCCTCGAAGGGTACCATCTCCTTGCTCACCCAGGCACTCGGTTTTTACGAGCCGACCGAGCATAATATCCGGGCGACGGCGTATTACTATACCCCCTCTACCGGTGGTGGTAATTACTATCAAGACATTGGCACGCGTGGCTTGAGGGGCGTTTGGAATCACGACGAAGGAGGAACGAGAAAAATAACCCTCGTGAATAACGGTACGACAACTGCCCCGGTGGGTACCTATTTCGGGTTGACCTTGCGTACATTTGATAAGGCGGGGACTTACGTGGGCACGTTCACCGCGAACCCCGGCGGCTATCGCTTCACGGAACTTGTACTGACGAAAATAGATGACTAAAAAACAAGATCATGAAAAAGATACTATTTTATACCTTCGCTCTTCTCGCGGCCCTTCTCGTGATGAGATGCGGATCGGAAGAGTTTGACGGCACCTTCGAGGCGACGCGCGTGCCGGTCGCGAGCGCTGACGTGAGCGCTTTCCCGGCCACTGGCGGGAGCGGGACGATCGTGCTGGCCACCCCCGAACCTGTCACGGCGACCAGCGACCAGCCCTGGTGCCGGGCCACCGTGTCGGGCAAGATCGTCACCGTCACCGTGGACACCACCGCGAGCGCCTTTGAAAGAACCGCCTTGATTACCCTGAGTTCCGGGGAAAAACGCAACTACCTCCCCGTCACGCAATCTCCCGTCTTCTTGTACGTGGAGACCGACCGGGTGGGCTTCCCGGCGAAAGGCGGGAACAGCACCCTCTCCCTCTCCGCGCCCGTGCGATTCACCGCCACCAGCGACCAGGCCTGGTGCCACGTGCAGGTCGCCGGGGAGGCCTCCGTCGCCGTGGCCCTCGACACGAACTGGATCGCCGCGGACAGGACGGCCGTGCTGACCATTCAAGCGGGGGAGAAGAGCAAGCGCGTGACGGTCGTCCAGCGAGAACCGGGCTTAGAGGTGAGTAGCACGCGGGCCTCCGTCCCGGGAACGGGAGGAACAGTGAAGATCCCCGTCGATTACATAAATCCCGTGTCGTTCGCGCCGACCGATGCCTGGCTTACCGCGACCGTGGAGGCGGACTCGATCGTGTTGCAAGCCACCACTGGGAATCCCTCGATGCAGGAGGCGCGTGTCGGGACGGTTACCTTGACCAGCGGCGTACACTCCGAGACGATCACCGTCGTGCAGCGCCCGCTCGTCGTGGATATTGCGCCCGACCCCACCGATCCCGCCCGGGATGCGTTCGTCAACTTGAAGAACAACGGTAGCAGCTCTCGTTACGTGGCCACCGCCCTCTCCGACTCGTTGCAGGCGTGGTGGAGCACCCTCGAGGACTTCTACCCGACGTTGGTTCCCGCGCTTACCTTGAGGGCCTTGCGTTTCGAGCTACCGAGAAGTAGTCACAAACACTCGGTGATCCTCTATGGCGTCGAGGGAACTTCCAACAAGACCTATTACTGGAACTCCGCGAACGGCTTCAGCACGCCCGCCGGGGGCAACGCGTTGTGCGATGTCATGATCAATACCCCGAATACCTCCCAATCGGGCATGAGTTCAGCACCATACAATGTCATTCCGAACCACGATGCCTACAAGAAGCTCAAGGCATTTTTTGACCAGGCTACCGGCTTGACCATCATCCAGGACGGCACCGCCTTCTACTTCCGCGGCGTCGCCGATCCCACGTCCTGGGTCAAGTTCGAACCCGCCTCGTGGTAAAGGCACGTTGATATAGAAGTTGTATGCAGTAGAGACGCGGCCTGGCCGCGTCTCTACCTTTTTGGTGTCGCGGCGATTGCCCGCGGGGCCGCCTCGAATAAACATCTCTTCGCGATAACGTTTAGATGTAGGGGCGAAAAATTTTTCGCCCCCACGGTTGTTTTGTTAGCAAAACGAAGTAGCGGGTTTGGCCAAAACACGGGTTAATAAAACGCTGGATTGCTTCCCGCTTTGCGGATCGCGATGACGAAACGCGGCTTTTGACTTACCTTCGTCGTTTTTCTTCGCCGGGTTTCGCTTCCCCGTATTGGAATCATATCAATGGAAAGCAGGATACCCCCGCCCCGTATCGCTTCCCCGTTCCCCGTATTGGAATCATATCAATGGAAAGCAGGATACCCCCGCCCCGTATCGCTTCCCCGTAGGGGAATCATATCAATAGAAAAAGATGCCCTCCCCCGTATCGCCAATAGCCCGTAGGGCTTCCATTTCGGCGCTTTTCATGGAGGCTGTCTCAAAAGTCGGTTTTTATCATTGCGAATGACCGTCATTGCGATCCGCGTAGCGGGAAGCAATCCAGAACCCCGTGAATCCCTGGATTGCTTCACCCTTCGGGATTCGCAATGACGGGATGCGGGAATTGTCAGGGCACTCGTTCGAGTCTTTTGAGACAGCCCCGGAAGAAGAAGGGATTGCCGTTTTCTATTGATATGCTTGCCCCACGGGCAATGGCCGTTTTTCTATATTATTGATCCACGGATAATGGCTGCGAAATTCGGCGTAGCCAATCCTCCCCCTCTTGCCTCTTAATTTGATGACATTGGTTTGCGACGGGCACGATCACTTTTGACACACCCCCACGTCCTGCATCACGCGGGCGGCAAACCCCGCCCCTACCCGTGACCGCGCGTGGCCAGACAAGCGCCGGGTGCTCCCCCTCGGCCGGGCGTTGCATCTGCGGCGGGATGTGCCCCGGGTGACCGCACGTGCATGTCTATCCTTTTGCTTGTACCCGTTGCTTACTTGACCTCTTGGCTCCATATCAGCGGGACGAAGTTAAGTTCCCTGCCGACATCCGTGAACGTGACTCGCACGTTATTCGCTAATTTCCGTTCTAATTTACTGTAAGTGAGCGGCGAGATCTGTCCGTACGGCGACCGGGCGACAAAATTGAATGTTACCTCGGGCGAACTTCCTACCAACGGGGGAAACTTTAATATGATTACGAAAGCCCAGTCTTTTATCAAGGCTTTTTCTTGCGGTGACAACGTGCTGTTCACGATGCCGTTGATCTTTGGTTCGATGTCGAGCCAGAAGTTCTCCTTTATCCCGCTACGGTGGCCTCTAGCGATCTCTTCCGGCAGTTCGCTCCCGTCCTTGTAGGTTTTGTCCACGTAAGTGAACTGGTCTATCTTGTTGTAGAACGCGACGATGCCATCCTCGAGGTCGCACTGGTAGGTGATCCCCTTTACTTGAAAGGTCTTCGTCTCGTTGTAGAGAAACGGCTGGGCGGGAGCCGCGAGTGTTGCGAATAGCAGGCCGAGGCCTGTTAACATAACGTGTTCCATGCCTCTACCATTTCGTTGGCCGCGGTGACGGTTACACCGGGCAATTCGTATTCGAACCCGTAACGGGTGGCGGGGCGATCGGACTCGTGCTTGAAGATGTACGCGGGGAGGCGCAGGATGTGGCGCTCCGACTCGAACACGTGAAGGGCGGTGCACCAGGCACGGGCCGCGAGAGCGAAGGTGACGCTATCGTGTTGCTCGGCGGCCTCGTGCAACAATAGGTGGTAGCGGTCGCACAATGCCAGGAACACCGTGTCCCGGTTTAGCTTGGCATATAATTCATGGTCTATCGACAGGAGTTCTTCGCGGCCCTGCATCCCCGATTTTTCTTTATCGATCGCGGGTTTGATAAACGTCGCTACCTCTAACCCTTCGTCACTGCAGGAGAAACAGAGAAGGAGGGGAAACAAGTAGAATGTCAGGCGTTTCATGCGTTTTCTTTTAGTTTGTTGTTCGTGTGATCTGTTTGTTATGGCATCGAGGGAGTGACCGCAACTGGTTCTGCTCTTGATGTCGTGGACAAAATTAAAAAATAATCGTGTACGCGTGACGGGGAGATAGGATTTTCTCGTGTGGGACGCTGTTTTTGATCGGGGACAGTGTCGCGGGAGGGGTGTTTGCCTTGTTCCCGTGTCGCGTGGGCATCGCGGGGGGCGTGTCAAAAGTTGGCTTTCGTCATCGCGAGTGCCTATATTTTTCAAATAAACAAGCAGTAATGACGTGTCTCCGCGTTCCAATGGCTTATGTAGAGGCTGGGGCAGTGAAATATCAACAACAGCTTGGACAACGAGAATTGAATTTGCTCCAGAAACTGGCCATGAAACATAATTTCAACCGGTTGAACACTAACAGAGTAAGGAAAGCTCGTCATTGGTAGACGGCGTGTTGCATGGTGGTTTGATTGGGTAATACCTCGCGAAAGTAGAAAATATTTTTAAACATTCCAGGCTCTCTGCCGGCTTTCGAGAACTGCCCGGGGCGATCTGGCCGTTTGAGATCGCCCCAGCAAGGCCTCTTTGGGCGGGTGAGCAGGCGCGGTAGATGGGCCGTGAATCTGCCCCGCGTAGAAATCTGCGACAAAAGTTTGTCGGAACCAATTCTTTTCGTACATTTGCCGTCCATTTTGGAGTGACTATTCGTTGCAATGCAGGAGTGAACCTTAGCCATTTGCCTTGCATCACGTCTATTCGGGGGATTGAAAATAGTTGTTTGCCCGCCTAACCTCGTTCATCTTTCAATCTCGCGGGACGTAGCGAGTGTTGCGACAAAAGGAACAAACAGAAGTATAATTTTAAACGAGTAAAAGTGGATCAAATTAGTTACAGAACCATGCATCTCAATAAGGCCACGGTACAGAAAGAGTGGCTTTTAATTGATGCTGAAAACCAGGTCGTGGGGCGACTCGCCGCGAAAGTCGCGAGGATCTTGAGGGGCAAATACAAGCCCGGTTACACGCCCCACGTGGATTGCGGTGATAACGTGATCATCATTAACGTGGAGAAGGTCGTCTTTACGGGAAAGAAGATGACCGACAAACGGTACATCCGCCACACGCAGTATCCCGGTGGCCAACGCGTCGCTACTCCCGCGCAGTGGATGAAGACGCACCCGGAGCGGATTCTCGAACATGCTATCAAGGGTATGCTCCCCAAAACGCGCCTCGGCAATGCCCTCTTCAAGAACCTTTACCTGTACGTCGGCACGGAACACAAGCAGGTTGCTCAAAAGCCTAAAGTTGTTGATATTAACACACTTAATTAATACAAGTATATGGAGATAATCAATGCAACCGGCAGAAGGAAAACGGCCGTGGCTCGTGTTTACTTGAGAGAAGGAAAGGGAGAGATCATTATCAACAAGAGGAATATAGAGGAGTATTTCCCGCTGATGACCTTGCAATACAAGGTAAAACAACCGTTGGAATTACTGGGCGTCGTCGGACAGTACGACATCAAGGCGATCCTCGACGGGGGAGGGTGTAATGGCCAAGCAGAGGCTTTGCGTCTGGGCATCGCCCGCGCGTTAGTCAAGATCAACGCGGAGGATAAGCCCAAGTTGAGAGCTGCTGGGTTCATCACGCGCGACTCGCGCGAGGTGGAGCGGAAGAAACCGGGTCAGCCGGGCGCTCGTAAACGCTTCCAGTTCTCGAAACGTTAACCGAAGTTTAGTATCTAAATTGTCGGGACCTCTTCCGCGAGCTACCCGGCGATTGAGTGAACAAAGAATGTAGACTTTAAATCATTAGACATGTCAAAAACAAATTTCGACGAATTATTGAACGCGGGGGTGCACTTCGGCCACCTTACTCGCAAGTGGAATCCCAAGATGGCTCCTTATATCTTTATGGAGCGCAACGGGATTCATATCATCGACCTGAATAAAACCGCGGTGATGCTCGACAGGGCGTGCGCCGCCATGAGGCAAATCGCCAAGTCGGGTCGGAAAATTCTGTTTGTTGCAACAAAAAAACAGGCTAAGGATATTGTTGCAGAGAGAGTCGCCAATATTAACATGCCGTACGTCACCGAGAGATGGCCGGGGGGTATGTTGACCAACTTCCCGACGATCCGGAAGGCGGTGAAGAAGATGATCACGATCGACAAGATGGAGAAAGATGGCACGTTTACGCATCTCTCCAAACGCGAGAAGCTCCAGATCTCCCGCCAACGGGCCAAGTTGGAGAAGAATCTCGGCAGTATCGCGGACATGGGTCGCCCGCCGGCCGCGCTCTTCGTCATCGACGTGATGAAAGAGTACATCGCCGTGAAGGAGGCCCAGACGTTAGGGATTCCCGTGTTCGCGATGGTGGACACCAATTCCAATCCCGACGGGATCGATTTCGTGATCCCCGCCAATGATGATGCTTCTACCTCGATCACGCTGGTTGTTGATAAGGTGGTCGCCGCGATCAAGGAGGGCTATAACGAACGCAAGGCGGAGCGGGAAAAAGAGGATGACAAGCGAGCCGAGGCCAGCGGGGAGAGGGCAGAGGAGGAGGGGCCTAAAGGGGCTGTTGACGAATAATTCACACGACATAAATTAAAAGAAATATGGAGATTACAGCAGCAGAGGTGATGAAATTGCGCAAGGCAACGAACGCCGGTATGATGGACTGCAAACACGCCTTGCAAGAGGCGGAAGGAGATTTCAATAAAGCCGTTGACATCATTCGCAAAAAGGGGCTGGCCATCGCTAACAAGCGAGCCGACAGGGATGCCAACGAGGGGTGTGTCTTGGCCAAGACGAATGGCAAGAGCGCCGTCGTGGTGTCGTTGAATTGCGAGACTGATTTCGTGGCCAAGAACGAGGGTTTTATCTCGTTTACCGAACGGATTCTCGATTTGGCGCTCGCCACGTTGCCGGCAGACAAGGAGGCGTTGTTAGCTACTCGCTTGGACGACCGCACGGTCGCCGACCACGTCTCGGAGCAAACCGGCGTGATTGGCGAAAAGCTGGAGTTGGCCTACTACGGCAAGGTGGAGGCCGCGGGGTGTGTCGTCTACATCCATCCGGGAAATAAATTGGCTACTGCCGTGGGATTTGACAAGGAGGTGGATGGGCAGGTGATGAAGAACATCGCGATGCAGGTCGCCGCGATGGCCCCGATCGCTGTTGACAAACAGGATGTTTCGCCCGAGGAGGTGGAGCACGAGCTGGAAATCGGGCGCGGGAAAGCCCAAGAAGAGGGAAAACCCGAGGTCATGTGGGATAAGATCGCTCAAGGCCGCTTGAACAAGTTCTACCAGGAGGCTACCTTGTTGAACCAGACGTTTGAACAAAACGGGAAGATCACGGTGCGGGAGTATCTCCAAAGCGTGGACAAGAGCTTGACCGTAAAGGGTTTCTTGCGTTTTTCGTTGAGTTAATTGCGATACCATTGATACACGGGGCTGTCTTTTCGAGGCAGCCCCGTTCTTATTTTGTGTACGCCGATCGCGTGGCTTTATTGACATTTCGCGGGGGTGGGGGTGTGTCAAAAGTCGGTTTTCGTCCTTGCGATCCGCATAGCGGGAAGCAAGCCAGAAACCCGTGAATTCCTGGATTACTTCACCCTTCGGGATTCGCAATGACGGGAATTGCAATCTTTGTTTTCGTCCTTGATAGCTGTCTCGAACGTCCCGAATGCATGTCATCGGGCGAGTGTAATTCGAGATAATTCATTGACTTATTGGTTTCTGGATTGCTTCCTGCTTCGCAGATCGCAATGACGGTACAGGTGGGTCGTCGTGACGGTACGCGCCGCAGTGTCGTTGCGCTCTTTCGTCATTTCCTTTGTTTTCGTCATTGCGAATCCCGAAGGGTGAAGCAATCCAGACCTACATCGTGTTGCTTGGGTTGCTTCCCGCTGGGCGGATACCAGTGACG
>JAISNC010000059.1 GCA_031276355.1 Odoribacteraceae bacterium | reverse complement strand
ACCGCGGGAGCCGAACAGGATGATCGCGTGGAGAACCTGGGCCAGGTGCAGCTGGCCGAGTCGAACTCCTACATCATCAACCCGCTCGCCGGCCCCGTCCAGGCCACCTACGGCGTGCCCGTTTTCCGTGTCAACAAGTTCTGGAGCTCCGTGGACGGGACGAACTCCAACGCGATTACCCCGGATACCGAGTGGGAGTCCGAAGTGATCTGGCAGGATAAGGCGGGCGAGGGCCTGATCGATTTCTGCGAGTCCAGCGGGACGGTCATCCCCGCGGGTAAATACGCGGGCAAGGGAGAAAATAATTTTTACTTTAGTCCCAAGGATCAAAACGCGGCGGGGAACGTGTTGATCGGGGTCAAGAAAAAGGGCACCACCGAATACCTCTGGAGCTGGCACCTGTGGCTCACGAATTACAACCCGGATGCCGTGGCATCTTCCTGGCAGGAGGACGTTTACTCGTACGCCGTTCCCGGCGGGGCCGTGCATCGCTACTTCGGCGGGGCGTGGGCCACTGCCGCATACATCGATAAATTCATCATGGACCGTAATCTCGGTGCCTCCGGCGCCGTGCGTGCCGATGGTATTGCCAAGACCCGCGGCCTGTACTACCAGTTCGGGCGCAAGGAGCCGTTCCCCGCCGCGAGCGTGTCGTTGTATGATGTCTCTGGAACGACGGTCACTGCTTTTGCCGCTACTTCCGGCGATTGTATCGTGCGGGTAGAGGGCAGGACGGCGCTCAAGACGGCGGTACAGCGTCCTTATAACTTCTACTACCCCGGGAGCGGCGACTGGGTGCAAAGCAACCCGTATCCCGGCAACTCGTGGAATAACCCGGGATGGTATACTTCGGAGCCGAAGGCTGGCAAGAGCCTTTTCGACCCCTGTCCCCCGGGATGGCGATTGCCCGTGGACGGCACGTGGAGCACGTTCGCCCTTGCTGGTAACGTGCCTAACGCCGCTAACTATCCAAATGACTACAAGAGCGGTAAAGATCAAGCCGGCTGGGAGTTCTACATGTCCGGTTCCAGCGGCGAAACGGCCTTCTATCCGGCATCGGGCCAGCGCCGCATCGACTTGGGCAGCATGTACGTCGAGCTGAGCTACGGTTACAACTGGTCGTCCACGCCGTACAGCAGCATGTACGGTCATTCCATGAACTTCAACGCGACCAACAACTCTCCACGGTATACCGCTAATCGCGGTTTCGGCGCCTCCGTGCGCTGTATCCAAGAATAAAGGAAGCGGAGGGGTGTGTCAACATTGTCACATCCTCTTTTTATGTACAAAATTCGTAAGTTCAATTCGTAAATTGCCTATGGATGCTAATGCAACGATATGAAAAGAGAATGTATCGTTTTGACACACCCTCTTTTTTTCTTACTTCAGTGGCATTTACTAATTGAACTTACATACTTTAGTCGCGTTTAAAGGCTGTGCCCTGGGGCGGGTGACTACCCGTTTCGCTAATTTTTCGTCATGCAAGTTCATTTTCAAGCAACGGTAAGTGCTTGGACACGGCGTGCGGGGAAATCGTGGCCGCGATTGTTGCTGTACCGCGGCATCACGTTGGTCGAGTGGAAGTCCAATCGAGCGTAGCGGGGGAGAGGCGAATCTCCTCCCCGTGCTTACTCCACCGTGACGAACCCTACCTCGCTCACGAGTTTCTGGCCATCAGGCGATAGGAGATAATCAATAAACGGGCGGGCCTTCGCCGCCGACCGCTCCACGTAATAGTAATAGAGCGGGCGGACAACCGGATACGCTCCACTTCTCGCCGCGGCCACCGACGGCGCGATGTATTTCTTGCCGCCGTCGTACGACACGCGTAATGCCTTGACCTCTTCGTTCAGGTAAGCCAGGCCCACGTACCCGATAGCTCCTCTCGTTTGTGCGACCGACTGCATGATGGCCCCCGTGGCTGGCATGCTCATGATCCCGTTCACGTAACTCTTGTTCCGTAAGATGCTCTCCTTGAAAAACTCGTGCGTGCCCGAGGAGGTCTCGCGGGCGTAAGGGATGATCTTCCGATCGTCGCCTCCTACCTCCTTCCAATTCGTGATCTTTCCCGTGAAAATCCCCTCTAACTGTTCGCGCGTGAGTTCGCTCACCGGGTTCAACGGGTGCACGATCACGGCCAGCGCGTCCCGCGCCACTGTCACCTCGTGGAGTACTTCCCCCTTCTCCTTCAGTCGCTTCTTCTCGTCGAACTTGATCCCGCGTGACGACTGCGCCAGGTCCGTTGTCCCCTCGATCAACGCGGCGATACCTACGCCACTTCCCCCGCCGGTGACGGTGACCGTCCGGGAAGGATCCGCCTTCATGAAAACCTCGGCCGCCCGCTGGGAGAGGGGCAGCATCGTGTCCGAACCCTTGATCTTCTGGGCTTCCGCGTGAGAGCATATCCCCGCAGCGACGCTCAATAACAGTACAATCTTCTTCATAACCTTATTTTTATATTCATGTCGCGAACGTCACCGGAAAATGTTACGAATCCGTTACCATCCCGTCACGATCAGGTGAAGATCTTCCCGGGAGACGTGAAAATTACTTCACGTCTCGTTCTTCTTTCAGCCGGTAACGTTTGTTCTTGTAGAGGAACTCGGCCGCGACCACGTGCGCGAGCGCGTCCCTGGCAAGTTCGGGGTCGAGTGGCGCGGGGAGGAGCGTCGAGTCGTTCACGACGCGGAACTGCAACGGTTCGCGATCCGGCTGTAAGATCACGACCTGTTCTTCCACGCGAAACGCGTTGATCTCCATGAACTGCATCAATGCCCGGCCCGGAAGCGTGTCCACTGGTCGAGAGAGATCGCGGCCCGGCATCGGGTGTTCCGTCTCGATACCGGCAAGCCCCAACAGCGTCGTCGGCAGGTCGATCTGGCTTGCCAGCCGCTCGTGGCGCGTGCCCGCAGGGACTCCGGGGCCGAGGAGCAACGCCGGGATACGGAACTTGGGCAGGGGGACGAGGTTCTTGCCATAGGTGCGGGTGTTGTGATCGGCCACGATGAGGAAGATCGTGTTTTTGAAATACTCCTCCCCGCTGGCCAACTCGAGGAAACGGTCGATGCAGTAATCCGCGTACTTGATGGCGTTGTGAACCGTGTTCTTCGGTTGCTCGAACAGTTCGATTCGCCCGTCGGGAAACTCGAACGGCTCGTGATTGGAGGTGGAGAAGAGCAGGGAGAAGAAAGGAGCATCGCCGAGGCTTTTGAAGTAGTCGTTAGCCTTCTGGACGAGATCCTCGTCGGAATATCCCCAGGTACCTTTCAGGGCGTAGGCGCGACCGTCGGTGTCGAAATCGCGCTCGTCGATGATGCGATCGAAACCGTTGCCGTTAAAGAAAGCGCCCATGTTGTCAAAATTCGACATGCCCCCGTAGATGAAACTGGTGCGATAGCCGTGGCGTTGCAGCACGCGTGCGATGGTCGCGAAGCCCGTCCGTGCGCCGTCAAGTTTGACGACGCTCTCGGAGGGAGAGGGAAGGAATCCCGAGATGACGGCCTCGATGCCCCGGACGCTACGCGTGCCCGTGCAGTAGAGGCGGGTGAACAGACACCCCGCTTGGCTCCACTTGTCGAGACCGGGGGTGAGGGGCATCCCCCCGAGACACCCGACAAACTCGGCACCAAGGCTCTCCTGGAGAAAAATGACCACGTTGCGCGGTCGTCGTTCGGTGGAGGTGTCGCTCGCGGGGAGGGGATGCCGGTGCAGCAACGGGATTTCAGGATCGGTAAAGAGGGAGGACGAGACGTTCATGTATTTTTTTACGCGTCGGTAGGCCTCCTCCTCCTCCATCTTCCCGTACATCTTGGAGGGACTCGCCTCGTGCTTGAGGGAGTAAACGGCGTGGAGGACGGTGTACGTGGAGTTCAAGGCGATGGAGTTGGTCATCTGGTCATTGGAGAAGACGGCGTTGCTCGCGTTCACCGGTCGTTTGGATACCAAGCTCCCGCGGGCACCGGCGAGGAGCGCGAGGAAGAGGAAGGGGGTGACGAGCAACCGCGTCACGGCGCGGGCGGACGGGATGCGGAATAGGTATCTCCCCCGTTTGATGAAAAGAGTCACGACAGCCGCGAGGGTGACACCGACGAGGAGCAGGCTCCAGGGGCGGCCCTTGAGAAGCATGGGGATGACTTCCCGCGGGTAGATGAGGTATTCCAAGAAGAGGCGGTTGGGGCGTGTGTCGTATTGATGGATGAACGACGGCGTGGAAAGCTCAAGAAAGAGGGCAAGGATCAGTAGGGCCGGGCAGTATATGCGGAGGAAGCCCGCGAGGGCCGGCAACCAGCGTCCGGGCAGTATCCCCGATAGCAGGGCCGGCAGCACGGAGAGATAACTCATCACGATGATGTCGAAACGCAGGCCGACGAGGAATAGGTACGGATATCCTTCTGTCTGCGTGATTCGCTCGCGGAAGAGAAGGAAGAGGGCCAAACGGCTTGCAGTCATGATGAACAAGCCCGCGCCAAAGAAGTAGATCAGCGGTCTCAGGAATTTTAATTCTCGCATGTTTAAAATTTTGTCCGGTTACTACATGAAATTGCCTGCGAAGATACGAGAAAATCTTGTTTTTATAGTATAGGGTAACCGCGTTTTGAAAGTAATCGCGCCCGGGCAATGAAATCCGTTGCTGTTCAGATGGTCCGGGCGCGACAGAAAAAATCTTGATTTTTTTCTTGTTCTCGTGTCACTC
This sequence comes from Odoribacteraceae bacterium, assembly GCA_031276355.1. Taxonomy (GTDB): domain Bacteria; phylum Bacteroidota; class Bacteroidia; order Bacteroidales; family Marinifilaceae; genus JAIRKS01. The sequence goes on along the minus strand of JAISNC010000059.1, from coordinate 47,695 downwards.
TTTCGGGAGGAGTAATCGTTTGTATTATGAAACTTTAATGACATGAAAGAAGATCGTGGTATCAGGATAGCCTCGTTGATAGCGGCACGCGGGCGGGGCGACATCTCCCCGGAAGAGGAGACCGTGCTGGAGGAGTGGCTGGCCGAGAGGGACGAGCACAGGGCATTGTACGCGCGTTTGACGGCAGGAGAACAACTGCACCGGCGATTGGACGAGTACGAGGCGTGTTCGCTCGAGAACGTGAGAGCGCGCGTGTTGAAGGAGATTGCCCGGCGGTCGCGCGGGCGATCGTTCGTGTTCCGCCGTGTTGCCCGCGTGGCCTCTCTGCTCTTCATCCCGTTATTACTTGCCGGGGTGGGGTGGTATTTAAATCGGGAACGTTCCCCGCATCTCTCTGTCTCGTTGTTCGATATGGTCCCCGGCAGCGGGCAAGTGACATTGGAGGTGGCAGGTGGAGAGCGCGTGGATCTCGCGCGGGAGGGAGCCATCGAGGTGGGAGGAACAACGGCGCATAACGATGCGGGGCGCATCTTGTATCCGGAAGGAGCCGGGGTGGGGGAGGAGCCGGTGTACAACGTGTTGACTACTGCCCGCGGAGGGGAGTACGGTCTCGTGCTGGCGGACGGGACGTGGGTGTGGATGAATGCAGCGAGTCGTTTGCGTTATCCGGTTGCTTTCGGTGGAGAGGCGCGGGAGGTCTACCTGGAGGGGGAGGCTTATTTCGACGTGGCGCGGCGCGCGGAGCCTTTCCGGGTGCATGTCCGGGGGACGGTGATCGAGGTGTTGGGAACATCGTTTAACGTGATGGGCTACCCGGATGAGGGGGGCGTGGAGGCGACGCTGGTGAGCGGGAAGGTACGCGTGAGCCGGAAAACGGGCGGGGAGAGCGTGGAGTTGTTGCCCGGCCAGCAGGCGCGCGTGGAGGAGAACGGGGGAGAGGCGATCGCGGTGCGGGAGGTGAACGCGTCGGTCTACGCGAGTTGGACGGGGCACCTTTTTGTATTCGACGACGAGTCGATGGAGGTGATCGCCCGGAAACTGGCGCGGTGGTATGACGTGGAGATCGAACTGACCTCGTCGTCGGTGCGTGATGCCTCTTTCTACGGGGTGCTGCCGAAGTACGCGACGATCACGGTGTTTCTGGAGCGGATGAGGCAAGTGTATGACATGGAGTATACCGTTGAGGGGCGGAAAATCGTGTTGAAATAGAGAAAACCGGGAGGTGCTGTAACACCCCCCGGGGTAAAGTTAAAACTCGAGTCGATCGGTAATCGAGACAAGTTAAACTAGTAACAAGACAAAAGTATGAAAAAGGATGAATTAAATTCCTGGCGAAACAGGGGTAACCAGAAAATTTTATTGGCAACGCGGTTGCTCGCGTGCATGACGTTGCTGCCGGTGTTCGTGGTCGCGACGCCGGGGTTCTCTCAGCAGCGAGTGAGCATGAAGATGCGGGAGGTGGCGTTGGAGCAAGTGTTGAAGGAGATACAGCGCGTGTCGGGGTATTATATCTTGTATAACGTGGAGGACGTGCGGCCGGTGACAGGCGTGAGCGTGGAGGTGCAAGAGGCGACGGTGGAGGAGGTGCTGGAGCGGGTGTTGCGGTCGACCTCGTTGCGTTACGTGGTGGAGGAGGAGACGATCCTGATCACGAAGCGTGTCACGCAATCTCCGGAGCGGCGCATCGTCCGGGGAGTGATCCGCGATGAACGGGGATTGCCCGTGCCGGGAGCGACGATCCGGGTGAAAGGGACGATGGACGGCACCGCGTCGGACGTGAAGGGGAGTTTCCGGCTGGTGCTCTCCGCGGGTGACGGGGCAGTCGTGCTGTTGATCTCGTGCGTGGGGATGGAGGCGCAGGAAGTTGCCTGGACGGGCCAGGAGGTGATTAACGTGGTACTGAAAGAGCTGGTGATGGAGATGAGCGAGGTGGTGGTGACCGGTATCTTCACGCGGGTGCGGGAGAGTTACACGGGGGCGGTGACGACGATCTCGGCGGAAGAGTTGCGGCGCTCCAGCAACGTGAATATCCTGACGCAGATAGCGAATATTGATCCCGCGTTTAACCTGCTGGAAAATAACACGTATGGCTCTGACCCTAACCGCCTCCCGAATATCCAGATGCGGGGAAGCACGAGCCTGTCGGTGGGCATGCGGGAGTTGCAGGAGGAGAGCCAAGAGCAGTCGCTCGTCAATCAACCGCTATTTATCGTGGACGGTTTCGAGGTGAACTTACGCCAGGTGCTCGACATGGATCCCTCGCTGGTGGAGTCGGTGACCTTGTTGAAGGATGCCAGCTCGACGGCTCTCTACGGGTCGCGCGGGGCGAACGGCGTGGTGGTGATCTCGACGAAGCGGCCGGAAGAGGGACAGCTGCGCCTCTCGTACCGGGGTGACATGAACGTGGAGATCCCCGATCTCTCGTCGTATGATTTGATGAACGCGGCCGAGAAGCTGGAGTTCGAACGGTTGTCCGGCGTGTACGACCAGGGTGGTAACCCGATGAAGAACCAGGATTGGCGACAGATGTATCTCGACCGCCTGCGGGAGGTGACACGCGGCGTGGACACGTACTGGCTGAAGTATCCCGTGCGCGTGGGTACCGGGCAACGCCACGCCGCCCGCGTGGAGGGGGGCAACGGTGCCTTCCGCTACGCCATGCACCTTGGTTATAACAATATCTTGGGGGCGATGAAAGCGTCGCGACGCTCGACCTTCTCCGGGGGGATGTTGCTGCACTATATCCACGATAATCTCACCTTCCGCAACGAGTTGGTGGTGACTTTTAACAAGGCGGGTAACTCGCCGTACGGGGGGTTCCACCAGTACACGCGCCTGAATCCTTACTACACGCCATACGACGAGGATGGAAAACTCAAGAAGTTGCTGGAGAATCGCGGAACGCCGATGCTGCTCGTTCGGGGCAACCCGCTCTATGACGCGCTGTTGCCTTATCGCGACGATAATAGTTACGACCAGGTTCGTGATAACCTCGCGGTCGATTGGCGCATCTTCCCGGGGCTTGTTGCCAAGGGGCGCCTCTCCTTGACGCGACAGACGGGGCGCTCCGATGTCTACCGCTCGGCCAAGCACAGCTCCTTCGAGCACCCCGAGTACACGGGCGAGAATTTTGCGCGGCGCGGGGCGTACAAGTACGGCACCAACTACCTCTTCCGCTACGAGGCGGACGTGACCCTGGAATACAACTACACCGCTGGCGATAAACACGTGCTGCACGCCGGCTTGAATTACCGCGTGTCGGAAGCCCGCTCGGAAAGCCACACCGTGGACGCGGAAGGGTACACCGCCGAGAAAATGCACCTCTTCGGCGTGGCCAACGCGTACTCGAAAGACGGGAACCCGACCAGCGGGGAGTCCACCACGCGGGCGCTCGGCGGGTTGTTGAACGTGAATTATATCTACGACAATCGCTATTTTGCCGACGTGTCGGTCAAGATCGATGCCTCGTCGCAATTCGGGGCACGTCGACGTTTCGCCCCTTTTTGGTCGGCTGGCCTGGGGTGGAACCTGCATCACGAGTCGTTCCTCCCCGCCGACCACGTGAATAGCCTACGCATCCGCCTTTCGTATGGCGTTAGCGGTTCGCAAAAGTTCAAGCCGTACCAGGCGATGACGACCTTCTCGTATCGCGATCGGGATTATCGCCACTGGAACGGCTACTACATGATCGCTCTCGGGAACGACGCGTTGCGCTGGGAGACCACCGGGCAGTTGAACATCGGCCTTGATGCCGAAGTGCTCGACCGGCGGGTTCGCCTCCGCCTCGACTTCTATCATAAAGATACCCACGACCTGTTGGCCGATGTCAACACCCCCTTGGCTAGTGGTTTCTTCAACTACAAAAGCAACATCGGGAAGGTGCGCAACCGCGGTGTCGAGCTTGGCTTTACCCTCTTCCCGTGGGTAGATAAAGCGCGCGGGATCAGCTGGTCGGTCGGCGGGACGCTCGTGCATAACAAGAATACCGTGCTGAAAATCTCCGATGCCCTCGAGGAGCTTAACCGGGAGATCAATAACATGGACAAGAGCTCCCCGAGTTTCCTCGTCAAGGAGGGCCAGTCGCTCAACACCATCTATGCCGTCAAATCTTTAGGCATTGACCCCAGCAACGGTGCCGAGGTACTGGTGAAGGCGGACGGCACGCACGTCTTCGGCAACGAGTGGAACGAGGAGGATAAAGTGCCGTGCGGCGTGGCTGACCCGAAAGCGTGGGGGACGCTTAACACGATGTTCCGTTACGGGCCATTCTCCTGCAACGTCATCTTCGCGTACCGCTTGGGTGCCGACATCTACAATCAGACGCTCGTCGACAAGGTCGAGAATGTGAATCCCCTCGAGAACGCCGACCGTCGCGCCTTCTACAACCGTTGGAAACAGCCGGGAGACCAGGCGAAGTTCAAGGGGCTTGCCTATTACGCCCAAACGACTCAAGCCACTTCCCGCTTTGTCATGCGCGAGCAGTTGCTCGAGTGTCGCTCCGTCAATATCGCCTGGGATTGGACAGGAGCCACCCTTCGTCGTCTTGCCGGCATCGATCGCCTGACGATGAGCGCCCAAACGGAGGACGTTTTTCGCTTCTCGACCATCCGTCGGGAGCGCGGCACTACCTACCCGTTTGCCCACCGCTTCTCGCTCTCTCTCGCCGCCCGCTTTTAATTATTCACTTGTAATATACACGATATGAAAACACTATACACGTTCATCTTCGCCGCCTTCCTGCTCGTTGCTTGCAACGACTGGTTAGATGTCAGCCCGGCCGGCGAGATCAAAGCATCCGACATGTACCGTGACGAGGAGGGATTCCAGGGTGTCCTCGCCGGCGTTTACGTCGCCATGGCCGACCCCGCCCTCTACGGTCGCACGATGACCATGCAACTCCCCGAGCTGCTCGTCCGGCACTGGGATGTCTCCACCGATGCCAGCCTCGAGGGCTACCTGCGGGACTATCGCTTCGAACAATCCATCGTCAAGAATCACATCACCAACACCTGGCGCGCCTATTACAACGCCATCGTCAGCCTCAATAGCCTTCTCGGTGCCATCGACGAGAAAAAAGAGATCTTCACCGCCGGCAACTACAACCTTGTCAAGGGGGAGGCCCTTGGACTTCGGGCTTTCCTTCATTTTGACGTGCTTCGCTTGTGGGGCCCCGTTCCCGTCAACGCCGACACCTCGGCCATTGCCATACCGTACGTCCGGGAGGTCACGCGGGATGTCGACAAGCTCGTGTCGATCTCCTACGGGCGCGTCCTTCGCGCGATCATTGATGACCTCGACGCGGCCGGCGAGCTACTGGCCGACGATCCCATCAAACGGTACCACTCCTCGATCCTCAACAGCGGCAGCAACGGGCCGGACAACGAATTTTGGTACTTCCGCCAGAACCGTTTTAACTACCTGGCCGTCCAGGCGACTAAAGCGCGTTATTACCAGTGGATAGGGCACCACGACTTGGCCGTCACGCACGCCCGCGCCGTCATCGAGGCCACGATCTCCGGCAGCTCTACCCGCGTCTTCGAGCTTGCCACCGAGCGTACCGTCGGCGGTGATATCGACGTGGATGCCGACCTCACGATGGGCGTTGAACATATCTTCGCCGTGCACAACGCGCACCTCTTGTCGAACATCGAATCCTTCTTTTTCCTCGGCAATTGCAAGCAAGAGCTTACCACCATCGACGAGGCGTGGGAAAAAACCGCCCATTCGAACGACATTCGCAACAAGCCAAATCGCTACTGGGAGATTTTCCAGGCCGTCAAGCAACAAGCGGTCTTCAAGAAATACTACGATCCCGATGCCAAGACGGCGGCGACCGTCGTGCCCCTCATCCGGCTCGCCGAGATGTACTTCATCGTCATGGCACACGGCCCGTTAGACGAGGCAAACCGCCTCTTGGTCGATTTCCGCGTCGCCCGGGTCATGGACCTCTCCATCGACAACAGCCTTGTCACCCCCGCCGACGTTCACTCCCGCCTCGAGCGTGAATACCGGAAAGAATTTTTCTGCGAGGGCCAGATGTTCTACTTCTACAAGCGCCTCGGGCAACCGAATCTCACGTGGCCCGTCATTGTCGAGAACGTCCCCTACCAACTACCCAAGCCCGAGCAACAAGCCAACTTCGAGTAAATCGTGAAAAAACAACACCATGAACAAGATAATTTTTTTCATTACCCTCCCGCTCGCGGCCCTCGTCGCCGCTTGCACCGGGATTGAGCCTCCCGCTTACAGCGGGAACGATGCCATCTACTTCTATCGCGGTACCTACCAGACCATCCACGTCTTCCAGCGCGATAGCCTCTTCTACTCTTTCATCAACAGCGGCAACAAGGAGCGCGACACGCTATACCTCGACCTCCGTACCATGGGAATCCCCGCCACCTTCGACCGCTCCTTCGGCATCGAGCAAGCCAACGCCGACTCTACCGACGCTGCCCGCCCCGGGGTGCACTACATCCCGTTTGACGACCCCGCCATCGCCCCCGCGATGAACATTCCCGCCGGTGCCGTCTCCTACCGGATGCCCCTCGTCCTCCTGCGCGACACCTCGCTCCTGCACGAGGCCGTCACGCTCGTCCTGCGCCTTGTCCCCAACGAGCACTTCCGTGTCGGGATCGAGCGCCAGGCCACCTTCCAGGTCAAATTCTCCGCCCGTTTCCTTCCGAGCACCAACTGGCGCCCCGGGTCTACCGTCGGGTGGCACCACGTCTTTGGCGAGTACGGCGAGCGCAAGCACTGGTTCATCGTCACGTACGTCGGTTTCCACTTCTTCGAGGATGACGTCTCCACGTACCCCCTCGCCGTCAGGAAATACTACAACCAGCAGGCCCGCGAGAAACTCGCCGCCTACAACGCCGTTAACCCCGTCCTTGTCGAGGGAAACGGGCAACCCGTGATTTTCCCCACCATTTAAAAAACAGATGCCATGAAACACGTATATTATAGTATCGCGCTACTCGTTGCGCTCTTTGCCGGTTGCGTCACCGACCCCGGCAACTACACCTATATTGACGAGGAGACACTTGCCCCCGCGGCCCTATCGGGCATCCAGGCAGAGTACTCGATGGAGTACTCGGACACCCTGCGTATTCTCCCCATCCTGGCGGAAGGCGCGGACGAGGCGGCACATGACTATCTCTGGTACATCTATTCCACGGAAATGGCGCGTGACACCATCGGGCGGGAGAAGGAGTTGGTGTATCCCGTGATGATCGCCCCCGCCTTGAATTACCGGATCGCCCTTCAGATCACGAACAAGAAGACGGGCCTCTATAAGTACTACTACACGACGCTCAAGGTAACCACTCACTTCGCCGAGGGCTGGTACGTCATGAAGGACATCGACGGGGTGGCGGATATCGACTTTATCTTCCCCGACGGGCGTGTCGCTACCGACATCATCAAGAACGTCAACGGTGAAGGCGTGCCCGGCGAGGGCATCGCCTGCGCCGACGCGCGCCAGATCACGGTGATCGTCCCCCTCGAGGAGAATCGCGACACCATCTACAACAACCTCAACTGCCTTTACCTCTTGACACGCTCTACCGTTCAGCTGTACAACGTCGAGAATATGGAGTTGCTGAATAAAATCGAGAACCTCTTCATGGGAACACCCCCCCGCTTCGCCCCCGGGAGTTTGAGTTGCACCACCGATACGAAGGTGCTCTTCAACGACAGCGTCTCGTACGTTCTGGATACGCGCGTCGAGAACATCGGGAAATGGGGTGTCGTGACACCCGGCTCGCGGGTAGATCCCGTCAACATGTGCCGCTCGTACATGGGCCAGTTCCTCGTCTTCGACCCGGACACGCGCTCGCTGAAGCAACTCAACACGTTCCGCGGCTCCTACAATGCCATCCGCCCCGGGGGGACTCCTCCCGTTAACAACATGGATTACGACATGGTATTCATGCGGGAGAAGGCGGAAATGTTCCAGGGCGGGGTCGCGATCATGAAGAACCGGGGCACCGGCGAGTATCATGGCATGGTTATCAACGGGTTCATGTCACAGGCGATGTGGGAAATGCCGACCGCCCCGCTGCTCATGAATCCGATCGCCACCTCGGTCGTGATTCCTGCCGGGAGCAACGTCCTCGAGGCCTCCGTCCGCGGGACACACCGGAACATGGACGTGCTCTATTTCTCGAAGGGGGACAACGAGGTGTGGTATTACAACCTCGTGAACCGGACGGAGGCGAAGGTGGTCGCGCTTCCTTCCGGGGAACAAGTGGTTCACGTCCACACGGTCGCCCGGTACATCGATAACAAGACGTATTACAATCTCACGGTGTTGACCACGCGCAATGGGAACTGGACCCTCCGTATCTACGATTACCAGGCCTCCTCCCCGCTGGTCGTCGAGGAGCCGCTGGCCGTGTATTCCGGGCAGGGGAATCCCCGCCACGTCTTCTACCGCTCGTTGACCTCCACGACGAGTTTCTGACGCGGGTTCCCTATTCTTGGAGAGATTTTTTTAGGGGCCGTCTCGAGTTGACTTTCGAGACGGCTCCCGCTTTTTCATGATCCTTCCGGGTTGAAAAGAGAAGGCCATCCACCGGGTCGTGTGGCCTCCCCGGGGTTACTCCGGCTCGTCGTCCCGGTCGCGGGGGTCGCGGGGGCCGCGGCCCGAGCGGTCTCTTCTTTGCCGGGTGAGCGAGTAGACCCTTTTGGGCAAGATGAATATGAGCAGCGTGGCCCCGACGGCTAGCAGAAAGACGGTGCTGACGGTCACGATAAGGTTCGAGAAGAGTTCCTGCAGGTATCGCGCCGCGAGAAGGGGCTCTTCCAGGTGTTGCATGAACATGACCAGCGCGAAGACGCTTTTGTACGCGTACATGCCGGGGATCATCGGCAACAGGGCGGGGATATAGAGGACGGTCATCGGGCAGCGCGACACCCTCCCGAACCATAACGACAAGATCCCGACGACGAACGAGGCGAAGAAGGAGGCCGTGGCAATGTCTACCTCGCCGTGGTTCATCAAGGTATAACGAAAGGCGTGCCCCACGGCGGCCAGGATAGCGATGTACTTGAATGCCCGGGTGGGCGGGTAAGAGACCGCGCCGAACCCGATACCGGCGATGGCGGCCAGCAGGCCGTCCGTGAGAATCTCCGCGAGTATCATAGCAGGCTGGTCTTAAATAATATCAAGGGGCAGGATAACCCGACCGTGATGCAGATGATGATCAGGAAGGCGTGGATCAAGCGAGAACAGCCGATCACCGCGTGCCCCTCCACGATGTCGATGACCCCGTTGATGAGCGGCACGCCCGGGATGAGAAAAAGAACGCTGGTAGCGATGGCTATCTCGGCCGTGCTGTCGCACGCGAGGGCCGTGGTGGCGCTCATGGCCGACACGAAGGCGGAAACGGTGAAGATGATGAAGTGGTTGATGCCCCGGCGTTGCATCTGTTGCCGCGTGAAGAACCCGGCGAGCGTGGCTACCAGCACGATGCCAACGGCGAGCCAGCTCCCGCCGAATAACTTGCAGAAGGAGGCGTTTGCCAGGCCTACCAGGAAGAGAACGAGGCGGGGGGACATCTTGGGACGGGAGATGATCCGGTTGTATTTTTCGCGTAACTCCTCCAGCGTGAGGCGCGTGTCGTACGCTTCCCAGCTCAAGGCACTTAACTCGGAGTTGTATTCAAAGTTAATGGGCAAGGCGGGGATCTCCACCACTTCGGTGTAGACGTTGGCGTTTTCCCGGTCATGGGTGGTGAGCACGATGGTTTTATGCGTGGTGGACATCTTGATCTTTACCCCGAATGACGCGCCGATCCGGCAAGAGTTACGGATGACGCGTGACGTGTGCACGCCCGATGCCAGCAGGCAGGTAGCGTACTCGGCGATGAAGCGGGCAATCTTTTTTAATTCGTCGTTAGAGGTCATGGTATGTTTCGTGTCAAGTGATGGGGGAGTGGCGACTTCTTCTCGCGTGATCGTTGGCATGGGTGGTGGAGAAAAAAAATAACTCTTCCGGGGCGCGTGCATGGGCGCGGCAGACCGGAAGAGCGCTGTTGGTTAGAATTTTACACCGAAGGAGCAGCGGAACTCCTGATTACGAAGCGTGGTTTCGATCTTCTTTGAACTAAAGAGTTTCCCGTCGTCGGTATGGTGACTGTAAAAGTAATCCGTGTCCGTCGCGGTCTTGTAGAGGTAGGCAACATCCGTGTAGAAGTTGCCGAAGTTGAATCCCGCTCCGGTTGACAGGGATTGAAGGTGGTTCTTCTCGTTCCAGTCGCCTCGGGCGTAGGGGGCTCCCTGATAGGCATACCCGCCTCGCAGGCTGAGCAGGCTGTTGACGCGAAATTCTGTACCGACACGAAAGTTATGCGCTCTCCGCGTGTTGGCCTCGAGAAATTCGCGAATCCAGTCGTACTCCCCGTGGTAGGTGTCCTGGAGATCGGCGGAGGGATAGTCCACTAACTCATAATCGGCACTGAGAATGAATCGTTTATTCAGGACAAGCGCGATGCTCGAGATGAAACGCCAGGGGGTTTGCAAGTGATAATCGTACTCGGAGGTTACGCTCTTGTCGAGTTGTGTCCACGGTTGATCCTTCAGCGGCGGGGTATTGAAAAAGGATTCGATGCCGTTTTCATTGTAAGCCGATAGTTTATAGTAGGTCGGGGTGTGGATGGCTAAGCCAAGACGCAGGAACGAGACGGGGCGATAGATGGCCCCTACCTTGAGGTTGACTCCCGACCCGGTGGTTTCAAAAACCACATCGTGAGTGAATTCATCCAAAATGGAAGTGTCACTGCGCACCCCTTCCCAGTATTGGCTGTGGTACGTGTACTTGATGATTTGCGAACCCAAGGAGCCTCCTACATAGAACTTATCGCTGAAATTAACCCCCACGGAGAATACATACTCCCCTTGATAACCCCTTTCTGTAATGTATCTCTCTTGTTCTACTCGATCTCCTCGATAGAGTTGTGACTTGTACTCGTCGTTGGAGTTCTCGCGCAAGTCGATTAACGCGGTCTCGTATGCCAACCACGCCTCGTCGCGTAGCTTGTCCGTGGTGTATCCATTGGCTTGCGCTCCCCAAACATCGATAAGAGATGACTCCGCGTTCACGCCCCCGTATTGCAGGATGTTCCGGTTAAAATTGTTCATGTTGACGTAATTGAACGCGAAGTTGATGCCCCTTCGTATACCGCTCCGGAACGGGAAGTTCAACACGATGCCCATGTTCCCGATGCGGAAGGCGCTCGTGCTCTCTTTGTCCACGGCCTTCGTCTTGTCGAAGTCGAGGTAGGGAGTGATGTTGAACTCCGATGCGCGAAACACCCCGACTCCCCCCGGGTTGACATGGATGGCGGAAAGATCCCCGCCGAGTGCCCCGAAAGCCCCGCCCATGGCGGTGGAGCGGGCGGAGCCGTGTGGAGACAAACGGGAGAATCGCAAGATGCTTAGCGGGTCTTGGGCCGACGCGAGGAGCGCGCAGAGCAAGCCCGCGGAGAGAAGTAAAATCTTTTTATTCATATCCAAGATGTTATACTTTGCATGGTCACGCGTTTATCTTCTCGTGTTGGAACGGGAACTGGAGCTGCTGGAAGAACCGGAGGAGCGGCTGCTACTCCTGCTACTACTCCCGCTGCTGCTGCTCCCGCTACTTCTGCTATACGAACTACTGCTACTCCCGCCAGCGGGGGTGGTGCTCCGGCTATTTGAACTGCTGTTGCTCCTGCTGCTCCCGCTCGAGGAGGAAGAGGAGGTGCTTTGCCGGCTACTACTCGAGGTGTTAGTCGACCGGCTTGTGGTGCCGCTTGAACTTGTCGAGGTCGAACTGCTCCGCGTGTAATGGCTACGGCTGTTATTGTTACCGGACGTGCCCTGTGCCGGCGTGTTCCGGGTAGAGGAGCTGGTGTTACCGTTTATGATCCGGCTATCGTGCTGGTTTCGTGTATACGAGCTGGTACCGCTCCGGGAGTTGTCCCCTTGATTGACGGCGTTGTTCCGGTTATAGTTACTCCGGGCGTTCGTGCTCTGGCTATTGACGTGACTACTTCTTGACCTGTTCGCGTGGCTGTAATTCGTCCGGCTATTATAATAGGAGTCTCTTCGTCCCGTGTAGACGTGTCGTGATACGTAGTTCGAGCGACTCCCGGCATAATAGGGGCGATGATCACGGTAGTGATGATAGTACTCCCAATCGTGGTAGTGGTGATGATACCGGTAGTAGTGGTCATGATAGCGGTAGTAGTAGTGGTCATGATACCACGGGCTATAGTACCACGAGTTGTAATACCACGGGTCGTAGTATCCCCAACTCCAGCCCACGCTCCAGTAGCGTCCGCTCACCCCGAAACGGAAGTCGTAAAGGTTGCTGAACGCGTAAGAATCAAAGCGAGGGTTATTCCAGATCATGGTCATGGCGTAAGTCGGGTAGGTGCCAAACAGGAATTTGGGATAAAGATTGATGTTCGAGGAGGTCGGGAACCACCAGTAGCGGTTGTTTAACGTGTAGACGTTCCAGTCGGGACTGAACGAGAGGGTCAGGGCGATCTCGTACCCGTTGCCGAAAAGAGCGAACCCTTCCGGGTACAGGTTCATGATCCGCACGCACTCTCGCAAGTCGTACTCGCTGCCGTTGAAGCCGCTCATCCAGTAACCGTCATCCTCGGGCGGCGTGATGACGTCGATCGTCCCGGGGTTTGAGGCCTCTGCCTCATCGACCTGTTGTTGCGTGGCGTACCGGGCCATCCCTATCGCGTGGGAGTTCGTGTTCACGTTGTCCCGGTTCTCGTTTTCCCCGTTGTAAAGGGGCGTATTGTTGTGATTTTGCAGTATACTCGGATCAATAGCCTGTCCCGTCTGCTGCTCTAATTCCTGTACGTACAAGGAGTGTTCTCCAGGTACATAGTAGATGTCGTCCTCTATCGCGCGGGCAAAATTGCTCGTGCTAGAGCAGGCGCTTGCTATCAGTATAGCAGCCCATGCGGTGGTGTAAATTCTCGTTTTCATAACTCTAAGATAAGATTATGTTTGGTATTGCAAATGTAACAAATTTCGTGCGATTTCTTGTTAATTGAATCATAAAGTTTTTCCCGTTGTTTTACCGGGCGAGGTATCTCGAGCGGGATGCCCGGGCGCGATATAGCGCTAACGTTCTTTTTTACAGGGGTGGTGGCTGTAGTTGGACGCGGTGATCCTGAACAGGAGTATCTCAAATTTTCGCTTGATCACTTTTTTGATTAAATTTGCCGCTGTTTTAGTCAAAAAATAAATAGAGATGGCCAAGTTTTTAACATCGAAAGAAGAGAATTACGCGCAGTGGTATAATGATTTAGTGATCAAGGCCGGCCTGGCGGAGAACTCGGCAGTGCGAGGATGCATGGTGATCAAGCCTTACGGGTATGCCCTGTGGGAAAAGATACAACAACAATTGGATACGATGTTCAAAGAGACCGGGCATTGTAACGCCTATTTCCCGTTGCTGATACCCAAATCTTTTTTCTCCAAGGAGGCGAGTCACGTGGAAGGCTTTGCCAAGGAGTGCGCGGTGGTGACCCATTATCGTTTGAAGAACGACCCGGGGGGAGAAGGGGTGATCGTCGACCCGGAAGCGCGCTTGGAAGAGGAGTATATCATTCGGCCGACCTCCGAGACGATTATATGGAACACGTACAAAAATTGGATACAGTCCTACCGCGACCTCCCGATCCTGTGCAACCAGTGGGCGAACGTGATGCGCTGGGAGATGCGTACGCGCCTCTTTTTGCGTACGTCGGAGTTCCTTTGGCAGGAAGGGCACACGGCCCACGCCACCCGCGAGGAGGCGATCGAGGAGGCCAACCGGATGGTGAAACTCTATGCCGAGTTTGCCGAGCGGTGGATGGCGATGCCGGTGATCATCGGCCACAAGAGCGAGTCGGAACGGTTTGCCGGCGCGCTGGATACCCTCACGATCGAGGCGTTGATGCAAGACGGGAAGGCGTTACAGGCCGGCACCTCGCACTTCTTGGGCCAGAATTTCGCCAGGGCCTTCGACGTGACGTTCGCCTCCAAGGAGGGGACGCAGGAGCACGTCTGGTCCACCTCGTGGGGCGTTTCCACGCGGTTGATCGGGGCGTTAATCATGGCCCATTCGGACGATCACGGGCTGGTGTTGCCGCCGCGGTTGGCCCCGTTGCAAGTGGTGATCGTGCCGATTTACAAGGGCAGCGAGGGATTGGAGAGGATTCGCTCGCGGGTAAACGTTATCACGAGCGAACTTCGGGGGCTGGGTATCTCGGTGCAATTTGACGACCGGGATACACAGAAACCGGGCTGGAAGTTTGCCGATTACGAGTTAAAAGGCGTGCCGGTACGACTGGCGATGGGCGAGCGGGATCTCGAGAACGACACGATCGAGGTGGCACGGCGGGATACCCTCGCCAAGGAGACGTTGCCGGTAGGGGGCATCGCGCGGCACGTCGCGGGATTGCTGGAGGAGATCCAGCAGAATATTTACCGGAAGGCGGCGTGTTTCCGCGAGTCCATGACCACGCGGGTGGATTCTTACGACGAGTTCAAGCGCTTGCTGGACGAGAAGGGTGGATTTTTCCTTTGCCACTGGGATGGTACTGCCGAGACGGAGGCCTTGATCAAGGAGGAGACCAAGGCGACGATCCGTTGTATCCCGCTCGATGCTCCCGGGGAGGAGGGGGGTTGCATGGTGACGGGGAGGCCTTCCCGTCGCCGCGTGCTTTTCGCCCGCGCCTATTAACGAGTTATTCACTTAAGTCACTTGCACGCATGTCTGTTTTAGACCGTTTTATTCGTTACGCGAAGATACACACGCAGTCGGACAGGGAGACCGGGTTAACGCCGAGCACGCCCGGTCAACTGGAGTTCGCGTACCTCTTGAGCGAGGAGATGACGGGGATCGGCATGCAGGAGGTGTCGGTGGATGACAACGGGTACGTGATGGGATTTCTGCCCTCGAACGCTGGCAAGGAGGCCCCCTCTATCGGTTTTATAGCCCACGTGGACACGAGCCCCGACATGAGCGGGAAGAACGTGAGGCCGCGGGTTATCGAGAAATACCGGGGGGAGGAGATCGTCCTGAACAAGGAGAAGGGGTACGTGTTATCACCGGTGATCTTCCCCGAATTATCGCGTTATATCGGGAGCGACCTGGTGGTGGCGGACGGGAACACGCTGCTGGGGGCGGATGACAAGGCGGGAATCGCCGAGATCCTGGAGGCGATGGAGTATTTGACCCGGCACCCGGAAATCAAGCACGGCAGGATTGCCGTTTGCTTCACCCCGGACGAGGAGATTGGCGAGGGACCGGACCATTTCGACGTGAAGCGGTTCGGGGCGACATTCGCGTACACCCTTGACGGGGGCGAACTGGGCGAGCTGGAGTACGAGAATTTCAACGCGGCCGCGGTAAAATTGACCTTCAGGGGCCGGAATTTTCACCCGGGGTATGCCAAAAACAAGATGGTCAACTCGCTCAAGGTGGCCCACGAGTTCCTGGGAAGCCTGCCGAAGAGAGAGGCTCCGGAACTGACTTCCGGGTACGAGGGCTTTTTTCATCCCTTCTCGATCAAGGGAGGGGTAGAGGAGACCGTGCTGGAACTCTTTATTCGCGACTTCGATAAAGAGAGGTTCGAGTGGCGCAAGGGCGTGATCGAGAACGGTGTCCGGGAATTTTCCAAGAAGTACGAGCTACCGGTACAGATCGAGATGAGGGATCAGTATTATAACATGAAAGAGAAACTCGAGCCGTTGCACTATATCCTCGATATCGTGAAACAGGCGATGGTGGAGGTCGGGGTGAAGCCGTTAATCGTGCCCATCCGGGGGGGAACGAATGGCTCTCGTCTCTCGTTCATGGGGTTGCCTACCCCGAATATCGGGAATGGCGGCCATAATTCTCACGGCCGCTACGAGTATATCCCCGTCTCCTCGATGGAGAAGGTGGTGGCGCTGATCGCGCGTGTTTGCGAGCTTTGCGTCACGTTGAAATGAAACTCCCGGGCGTTCCCGTTTAGCTAAACGCGGGTCTCGTATCACGATACGCGGGTCTCGTATCACGATACGCGGGTCTCGTATCACGATACGCGGGGCTCGTATCGCGATACGCGGGTCTCGTATCGCGATACGCGGGTCTCGTATCGCGATACGCGGGTCTCGTATCACGATACGCGGGTCTCGTATCACGATACGCGAGTCTCGTATCACGATACGCGAGTCTCGTATAGCGATACGAGCGCCGCGGGCGACCTGTTTGAAATCCCGAAAAATCCTGTACATTCGCGAGCATGAAACAGAGAAGAATGAACCCCTTGTATTGCCTGCCCATGACTCGAGAGTACAACGTTAATCACTTGTTATCATGCGCTACACCGTCGCCGAGATAGCCGCCATCACGGGCGGAGCGCTCGCGGGAGGAGACCCCGTGACGATTCAAGAGTGCAGCATCGACAGCCGCTCCCTCCTCCGCGCGGCCGGTACCCTCTTCTTTGCCCTCAAGGGCGAGCGCCACGACGGGCACGACTACATCCCGGCGCTCTACGCCGCGGGTGTCAGGGCCTTCGTCGTCAGCGACGCCCGCCCCGCGTTCGATGCCCTCGACGGGGCGAACTTCATCCGCGTGCCCGACGTGACGCGGGCCCTCCAGGCCCTTGCCGCGCGCCACCGCCGGCAATCGACGGCGGAGTTCGTCGGCATCACCGGCAGTAACGGCAAGACCATCGTCAAGGAGTGGATCCACCAGCTCGCGCCCGCCGACTGGCGCCTCTATCGCGGGCCTCGCAGCTACAACTCGCAGGTCGGCGTGCCCCTCTCCCTGCTCGGCATCGACGACGAGGATCGCGTCGCCGTCATCGAGGCCGGCATCTCGCGGCCCGGCGAGATGGAACGCCTCGGCGAGATGATCGCCCCGGGGATCGGCATCTTCACCCGCTTGGGAGAGGCGCACGACGAGAACTTCGCGTCGCGGGAGGAGAAACTCCTCGAGAAGGCGCGCCTCTTCCGCTCGTGCCGCGTGATCATCGGGCAGGAGGGCGAGGCGCTCGACCGGCTCCGCGCGGCGTGTCCCGGGGCGCGCTTCCTCGCGTGGGGCGAGGGCGACGGGGTCGCGTTGCGCGTGACGCGGGGGGTGCCGGGTCGCGACGGCCGCGTGATCGAGATGCGTCACGGCGACGAGCAAGCCCGCTGCACGCTCCCGCTGGCCGACGAGGCCTCCCGCGAGAACGCGCTGCACGTCGCCTGTTTCCTGCTGCTCCGGGGGCTACCGCTGGCGCGCGTCGCCGCGTCGCTCGAGCGCCTGACACCCGTGGCCATGCGGATGGAGATCAAGGAGGGGGTGAACAATTGCACGCTGGTCAACGACTTTTATAACTCGGATCCCACCTCGTTCCGCCTCGCCTTGCAATCGCTGGCGTTCCGCGACCCGGGGAAAGAGCGCGTCGTGATACTGACCGACTTCGACGAGACGGGGCGACCTCCTGCCCTCCTCTACCGCGAGGCCGGCGAGGCCATCCGCGCCGCTGGCGTGACGCGCTTTATCGGCATCGGCGAGGAGATCACGCGCCACCGCGACGCGTTCCCCGGCGGCTCTCGCTTCCACGAGACCACCGGGCAGTTCCTGCGGCAGGAAGAGCGGGCGGCCTTCCGCGACCAGCTCGTCCTGATCAAGGGTGCCCGTCGCTTCCAGCTCGAGTACATCGCCGGCTTCCTGCAAAAACAGTCGCACGGCACCGTGCTCGAGGTGGATCTCGACGCGATGACACTCAACCTGAATTATTTCCGTTCCCTCACGCCCGCCCGCGTCGCCGTCATGGTGAAGGCCTTCACGTACGGGAGCGGTGCCCGCGAGGTGGCCTCCCTGCTCCAGTATCACCGCGTCGACTACCTCATGGTGGCCTTCGCCGACGAGGGCATCGAGTTGCGAGCCGCCGGCATCACGCTCCCCGTCGCCGTCATGAACCCCGAGCGGGAGGCGTTCGATAACATGATCACCCTCGGCCTCGAACCGGAGATATACGCCCTGGATCTCCTCGACGACTTCGAGCAGGCCCTCGCCCGGCACGGAGTCAAGCGCTTCCCCGTCCACGTCAAGTTGAACACCGGCATGAACCGCTCGGGGCTTGACGACCGCGATATTCCCGCGCTGCTCGACTTCTTCCGCGGGCCGCGGGCGATCTACATCCGTTCCCTCTTCTCGCACCTCGCCGGCAGTGACGACCCCGTCCACGACGACTTTACCCGCCTGCAGGCGCGCCGCTTCGAGGAGATGACCGCCCGCGTGCAGGCCCGCTTCGACTACCCGATCTGGCGCCACCTCCTCAACTCGGCGGGCATCGAGCGCTTCCCCGAATACCATCATGACATGGTGCGCCTCGGCATCGGCCTGCACGGTATCAGCGCCGCGGGGGCACCCCTGTCGCCCGTGAGCACCTTCACCACCCGCGTCGCCGCCGTCCGGGAAATCGCCGCCGGTGAACCCGTCGGGTATAACCGCCGGGGCTACACGACCCGCCCCTCCCGCGTCGCCACCCTCCTCGTCGGGTACGCCGACGGGCTGGACCGCCGCCTCGGCAACGGCGCGGGGGAGGTGCTCGTCCGGGGTGCCCGCGTTCCCTTCATCGGGAACATCTGCATGGATTCCTGCATGATCGATGTCACCGGCACGGGTGTCACGGTCGGCGACGAGGTGGAGATCTTCGGCAAACACCTCCCCGTCACGGAAGTGGCCGCGCGCCTCGGCACGATTCCCTACGAGGTGCTGACCGGCGTGTCACAACGCGTCAAACGCGTATACTATAAAGAATAAATACACGACACCATGAAACACCTGATTCTCCTGATCCTGATCGCGGGACTTGCTCCCGGCCTGCCCGCGCAACCCGGTTTTGACGCGTGGTTCGAACACAAAACGCTCCGCCTTGATTTCGTCCATGCCGGGGGACACGCCGGCGAGGAGCTCTTCTTCGACGACCTGATGGAAGAGCCTTTCTGGGGCGGGTCGACCCGCTACCTCGTCGACACGACGGGCTACGGGAACTATCTCGTGCACCTCCGCGACCTGGCCACGGGCACGCTGATCTACTCCCGCGGCTTCTGCACCCTCTTCGGCGAGTGGCGCGGCACGACGGAAGCCAAGCAAGTGCGGCGCGCGTGTACCGGCAGCGTCGTCCTGCCCTACCCGAAAGCGGACGCGCTGGTCGAGATCCTCGTCCGGGAGACCCGCACCGGCCGGTTTGAAAAGAAGTTCGAGCACCCCGTCCGCGTGCACGACGATTTCATCAAGCGGGAACGACGGGCGACCTACCCGACGCGCGAGATTCAAGTCACCGGCGACCCCGCCCGCCGCGTGGACATCGTCCTCCTGCCCGACGGCTATACCGCCGCCGAGATGGAGAAGTTCCTCGACGACTGCCGGGCCTTCACGCGGGGGCTTTTCTCCTTCTCGCCCTACCGCGAGCACGCGTCGCTCTTCAACGTGCGCGCCGTGATGGCCCCGTCGCTCGAGTCGGGCACCGATAACCCGCGGGAGCACGTCTGGAAAAATACCCTCCTCGGCGCGTCGTTCTACACGCTCGACTCGGAACGCTACCTCATGACGTACGACCACAAGACGCTACGCACGCTCGCCGCGCACGTCCCCTACGACTTCATCTACGTGATCGTCAACACCGGCAAGTACGGCGGCGGTGCCATCTACAACCACTACGGCATCAGCGTCTCGGGCAATATCCTCGCGGCAAAGGTCTACGTGCACGAGTTCGGCCATCTCTTCCTCGGGCTTGGCGACGAGTACGCGGAGGACGGTGCCTACAACGACATGTACCCGCTCGACGTCGAACCGTGGGAGGCGAACCTCACGACGCTGGTCCGTTTCGAGAGCAAGTGGAAAGATATGCTCGACGCGGCGACCCCCGTCCCCACGCCCCTCGACCCCGCGCGCCCCGACCGCCTCGGTGTCTACGAGGGGGGCGGGTACGCCTTCAAGGGGGTCTACCGCCCGCGGCAGGATTGCCTGATGCGCACGCTGTCGGGCAACGACTTCTGTCCCGTCTGCACGCGGGCCATCGTCGAACAGGTTCATCGCTACGCGGAATGAGCAACGAGGAGTTTACCTGCTTGCCCGCGGGTGACGCGTCGATCGTCACGCTCCGCTCGCCGCTCCTCTCCCGCGCCGTCGCGCGCCGCGTGGCGGACGCGGTCTCTACCCCGTACTTCTTCCTCTGCACGGGTCGCGTGCGGCCGCCGGAAGCCCGCGCGCTGGCGCGTTTCCTCGAGGCGGCAAGGGAGACGGGGGCCGTCATGCTCTATTCCGACTACCTCGAGGAGCGGGAGGGAGAGCTCTTCCCCGCGCCGACGATCGATTACCAGCCGGGCAGCTTGCGTGATGACTTTACCTTCGGGCCGCTTGCTTGCATTCACGCGGGGAGTTTCCAGAAGGTGACGCGCGAGATGTCCCGCGATTACCGCCACGCGGCCCTCTACGACGCGCGCCTGCGCCTGTCGCGGGAAGGGGCTATCGCCCGCGTGCCGGAGACGTTGTACACGGCGCTGCCCGCGAGCCGCGCGCGGGCCGGGAGTGAGGAGCAGTTCGATTACGTCGACCCGCGTAACCGGGAGGTGCAGCTGGAGATGGAGATCGCGGGCACGCGTCACCTGGAGGCGCTCGGCCTGCTCGTCCACCCGCCGTTCGCCGCGGTGACGTTCGACGAGCCGTTTGCCGTGGAGGCCTCCGTCATCATCCCCGTGCGCGACCGCGCGCGGACGATCGCCGATGCCCTCCGCTCGGCCCTGTCGCAACAGCCCCCCTTCCCGTTCAACGTGCTGGTGGTCGATAACCACTCCGTCGACGGCACCACGGCCATCGTCCGCGCGTGGAGTGAACGCGATCCCCGCGTGGTGCACCTTCTCCCCGAACGCCGCGATCTCGCGATCGGCGGTTGCTGGATGCACGCCGTGACACACCCCCGTTGCGGCAAGTTCGCCGTGCAATTAGACAGCGACGACCTTTACGCCCACCCCGGCGTGTTGCAAGCGATCGTCGACACGTTCTACCGGGAACGCTGCGCCCTGGTCGTCGGGAGCTATCGCCTCGTCAACTTCAACCTCGAGGAGATCCCCCCGGGGCTTGTCGACCACCGGGAGTGGACACCCGATAACGGCCCTAACAACGCCCTTCGCGTGAACGGCTTCGGGGCACCGCGGGCGTTCTACACCCCGCTTCTCTGCGTGTCGGGCATCCCGAACGTCAGCTACGGGGAGGATTACGCCGCGTGCCTGGCGCTCTCCCGCGTGTATCGCGTCGGTCGGTTACACGAGCCGCTTTACCTCTGCCGCCGCTGGGAGGGCAACTCGGATGCCGCCCCGGGGATCGAACGGGTGAACGCCAACAACCGCTACAAGGATTCCGTGCGCTCCGGCGAGTTGATCGCCCGGAGAGCCGACGTGCGGCCGCCGACCGTCGAGCAACTCGCGTGCTTCCACGCGCGGCAACTCGACGCGTGGGAGGAGGCCCGGGAGCGCCACGCCCGCCTCGAGCAAGTCACCTGCAAGCGGGTCTCTTTCGACAACCACGAGGTGCGCGTGCAGCATAATCCCCACCGGATCCTCTCCACGACGGCCGAACCAGCCGCCAGCGATGCCCCTCCCTGTCCGCTCTGCCGCGTGCACCGGCCGGACGAACAACGGGCGTTGCGCTATAACGACACCTTTGATATCCTCGTCAATCCCTTTCCCGTCTTCCCCGGGCACTTTACCGTCGCGGCGCGGGAGCACGTGCCGCAGCAAATCGCGGGGCACGTGGGCGACCTGCTGGCCCTGGCCCACGATCTCCCGACGTGTACCGTGCTCTTTAACGGGGCCGGCTGCGGCGCGTCAACGCCGGGCCATCTCCACCTGCAGCTGATCCCCCGGCATCTTCTCCCGCTCGAGGAGGAGGTCGACCGGCACGGGAAGCAGGTGCCGCTCTTCTCCCTTGACGATTGCATCACGGGGTACACGCGGGCCATCCTCGTTCTCCGCGGGGAGGAGCTCGCCGGCACGCGGGTCCGCCTCGAACAACTACTCGCCGACCTGGAAGGGGAGGGGATCATGTACAACATCATCGCCTGGCACGAGCGCGGGGAGTGGCGCGTGGCCGTGGCACCGCGCGATCGCCACCGGCCGCGGGAATACCACGCGGCGGGCGACGAGCGCATCCTCTTTAGTCCCGGTTGTATCGACATGGGCGGGGTAGTGGTGGCACCCCGCGCGATAGACTACGCGCGCTACGATGCCCCCCTGCTGCGCAACCTCTTCGAACAGGTCACGGCCCGGGTGCGCGTGGAGAGTGATTACCGTGTACACCGCCTAATCGCCCGTGATCATGCATGAGAATACCCTCTCCGTCGGTATCCTTACCGCCCGCGAGATCCACTTCCGCTTGAACGGTGCCTTCCGCGGGCCGGATGGCCGTCGCTACCGGGGTGCCTACGCGATCTCCGGGGAGGACGATTGCCTGCTTCTCCGGCAAGGTGCCGGCACGGAACGGCTTGCCCCCGGCTTCACGCTGGTTCCTGAAGACCCCGTGACCGCTACCTTCGACCTCGCGGGGGTCACCATCGGTATCCGCTTCCACTGGCAACGGGCCGAGGAACAACGCTTCCGCGGCACGCTCGCCTTCACCCGCGAGGGAGCGCTCCTCGCTGCCGTGAACATCATCACGCTGGAGGAGTACCTGACGAGCGTCATCTCCTCCGAGATGCGTGCTACCTCCCCGCCGGAGTTTCTCAAGGCGCACGCCGTGATCTCCAGGAGCTGGCTCCTGGCCCAGCAAGAGAAACGGGCCGCCGGGCCGCGGGACACCCCTGCCTGCGCCGCGGGAAGCGATGCCCTGAACGCCGACGGGGAACGGGAGATCTGCCGCTGGTACGACCGCGAGGAGCACGACCACTACGATGTCTGCGCCGATGACCACTGCCAGCGTTACCAGGGCACCGCCCGTGCCGGCACGCCCGCCGTCGAGGAGGCGGTACGCGCCACCCGCGGGCAAGTACTTGTCCACGACGGGCAGGTATGCGATGCCCGTTTTTCGAAATGCTGCGGCGGTGCCAGCGAGCGTTTCGACCTCACGTGGGAGCCTCGCTTCCATCCCTACCTCGTCAAGGTCGACGACAACGACGGCGGTCACGCCTCGCCCGACCTGCGCGTGGAGGAGCACGCCCGCGCCTGGATCCTCTCCTCGCCGCCCGCCGACTGCAACACCGGGGGCGAGATCCTCGCCGAGATCCTCAACGACTACGACCGGGAGACCCGCGATTTCTTCCGCTGGACGGTCGCGTACACGGCCGCCGGGCTTTCTGCGCTGGTCGAGTCGCGGCTCCACGCGGCTCTCGGTGACCTGCTCGACTTGCAGCCACTCGAGCGGGGTGTCTCCGGGCGCATCACGCGGCTGCGGCTGGTCGGCACGGGCGGGACGCTCGTGATCGGGAAGGAGCTACTGATCCGCTCGGCCCTCTCCCCGTCGCACCTGTATAGTTCGGCCTTCGTCCCGGTCATCGAACGTGACTCCGCGGGCCGCCCCTCCCGCTTTATCCTGCACGGGGCCGGCTGGGGACACGGTGTCGGGCTATGCCAGATCGGTGCCGCCGGGATGGGTGCCCGGGGCTACACGTACCGGCAGATCCTTGCCCGTTACTTCCCCGGCACGAACCTCGAAACACGTTACTAAATCCCTTGCCCCGAGATGAAATCCTGGTCGTGGATCCCCTCCCTCTATTTCGCGCAAGGCCTCCCCAACGTGGTGGTGGTCACCCTCTCCGTCGTTGCCTACAAGCGCTTAGGCATATCCAACGCCGAGATCACCCTCTACACCGGCTGGCTCTACCTCCCGTGGGTCATCAAACCGTTGTGGAGCCCCGTTGTCGAGATGTTGCGCACGAAACGCTGGTGGATCATCATCACCCAGCTGCTGACGGGTGCTGGGCTGGCGGGCGTGGCCTTCACGCTGCCGGGGCCGGACGCTTTTCGCTACTCGCTGGCCTTCCTCTGGCTTGTCGCGTTCAGTTCCGCCACCCACGACATCGCCGCCGATGGCTTCTACATGCTGGGCCTCGAGGAGCGGCAGCAAGCGTTCTTCGTCGGCTGGCGCAACACCTTCTACCGCATCGCCGTTCTCGTCGGGCAGGGCCTCCTCGTCATGCTCGTCGGCCTCCTCGAGGTACGCCGCCCGTCCATCGCCGCGGCGTGGGGGACGGTCTTTCTCCTTCTGGCAGCTCTCTTCCTGCTGCTCGCGCTCTACCACCGGTTCGTTTTGCCCCGTCCCCTCGTCGACCGGCCTGTCGGCACCCGCGGATGGGCCGCCTTCATCGACACGTTCACCGCCTTCTTTCGCACCCGGGGGATCGTGCCGGCGCTGGCGTTTCTCCTGCTTTTCCGCTTTGCCGAGGCGCAACTCGCGAAGATCGCCTCCCCCTTTCTCCTTGATAGCCCGGAGTGCGGGGGGCTCGGCATGAGCACCGCCGCGTACGGCCTCGCGTACGGGACGGTCGGTTTGGCCGCGCTGACGATCGGGGGCATCGCCGGTGGCATCTTCTTGGCCCGCCGGGGTTTTCGCCGCTCCATCGGCTGGATGGCTCTCGCTCTCAACCTCCCGAACCTCGTCTACGTCTACTTGGCCCTGGCCCGGCCGGGGGCGACGTGGATCATCTCCTCGTGCGTCGCTGTCGAGCAGTTCGGTTACGGTTTCGGCTTCACGGCTTTCACCTTTTTCATGATCCTCTTCAGCGATGGCCCCCGGCGGACGGCCTGTTACGCGCTGTGCACCGGCTTCATGGCGCTGGGCATGATGCTCCCCGGCATGGCCTCCGGGTGGATACAGGAGATGACGGGCTACCCCGCGTTCTTCCTCTGGATCATGGGGTGCACGATCCCCAGTTTCATCGTCGCCCGGCTGGCCGCCCGGCTCATCGATCGCTAACGAGGGAAAAAGATACACTACCGAACGATGCGTCTCTATCTCTTTATAGAACGGGATGCGAAGAGAGCCGTCTCCCGAAGAAACCCGTGGGATGCGTAGAGAAATCTTGCCTTTTGATGCGGTTACGCCGGTGTGCTGTTCTCGGATTATCTCGTTTTTCTTATATTTGCGTCCGAAATGAATAAAAATTGCCATGCATAGAATCGCTTTTACCTTGCTTTTGTTGCTTTTGGCCTGGCATCGTGGCCAGGGACAGATTGATTCTCTCTCGCCACAGAAGGTCGACACGGACTTCTTGCAGGAGTTGCTCCTGCCCGATCTTGGTACGCGGGGCGAGGTACAGATAGCGGGTGATCCGCGTGTAGAGCAGTTACTGAACTTGATGATCGCGGTGAATAAAAGAAGGAATGTTTTTCCCGGCTACCGGGTACAACTCTTCTCGGCAAATACTTCTCGCGTCAAGATCGACTCTTTGCAGCGATACGTTAGCCGGTTTGAAGAGCAATTTCCGGGCGTGCGTACCTATTTGCAATACGTGGATCCAGATTTTAAGATCCGCGTCGGGAATTTCAAAACAAAGATCGAGGCGATCCCTTTGTTGAAAAAAATACGGAAAAAATACCCCTCCAGCTACATCGTAAGAGATATGATCCACCTGAAAGACCTGCTTGTACCGGAACCCGAGGCGGCGGAGGAGATCCTTATCGATCCTTTCTAATGGTCTCTATCAGTGTATCTAATTGTTGTTTTAATTGTTGATAACTTCCGGTATCGAGATCCAACGGACGGTGATTCATCCGTTTACGGAGAGCCTCTACTTGTCGCATCAACGGAAAATCTCCCGGGGCGATGTAGGTACTTTTAAAAATTTCCCAGATATAGTTCACGGCCATCTCCGAGGGATGAAGCATATCCTCCGCGTAAAAACGATAATCGCGTAACTCGTCCAAGAGGATCTCGTAAGAGGGAAAGTAGTAGATGTTTTCAAAGCGATTTTGTAGTTGCTCGATGGTCAACAAAAGTACCGCTTTGCTCAGTTGGTTCTCGTGCGCTCCATCGCGCCAATGCCGGATCGGGCTTACGGTAAACAAGATTCGCATCCCGGGGTTGATCTGCCGCAGCGCGGGGATCATCGCCGCGTAACGCTCGACGATCTCCTCCACGCGCAACCGGTAACGTGCAAACTCGTTGTCGGGGATCTTGTGGCAATTGGTTACCACTATCTTCTTTTTCAAGTGTTTGTATACCCACGCGGAGCCCCACGTCATCACCAGCAGATCGGCCTCCCTCAATACCTTTGCCCCCCTCTCTACGCGGGAGTTTATCTTTTCTATGCAGGTATGGCGATCGGGATCGGAAAAGGAACCGTGATGGTAGAGACTGACCCATTTCCCGTTAACATGCACTAGATCCTCTGCCTGCATCTGCCGTTCCTGGATCAAGAACTCGAGCACATTTGCCATCGAAAACGGATTATAGAGTATCCCGTACGGGTTTACATCCACATCGAAACAGTAGTACTCGAACTTCTTGGCCATATTCTCCGCGAAACACGAGCCTAATAAAAGTAACTTCGAATGATAATCTATCAAAAAATCGGGGGTAGATACCCCCACGTTGGTCAATAATTTCACGATCTTTTTTTACGTTCAAAGATACAAATAATACAAATATTCGTACCTTCGCGGCAGTTTATTTCGAGGGGTAGACATGGATTTGACAGCATGATGAATAGGTATGTAAGCATGTCGGGCGCAGTGAAGCCGGCCCGTTAATCCCGGACACAAAATTTCAATTGGCGAAAACAACTACGCTCTCGCTGCCTGATCGAATCATAGTAGAGATGGCTTAATCCCCACCAAGAAGGCGGGGACGAGACATTCCGCCGGGGGTTCCACCTTGTACCGCCCGGGTTCGGGGTGCAGGTAACACGAGGTTAGTTCGCGTCATGCCCCGGGACGCGAATGAAATTCAGGAGCTAAGGCGTGATTTGGGTGCTTTTCCCCGTGTCGCGTTCGAAAACCAACGAGAAGCTAAGCG
This sequence comes from Odoribacteraceae bacterium, assembly GCA_031276355.1. Classification (GTDB taxonomy): domain Bacteria; phylum Bacteroidota; class Bacteroidia; order Bacteroidales; family Marinifilaceae; genus JAIRKS01. The sequence continues at coordinate 20,712 of JAISNC010000059.1, read as the reverse complement.
TGTAGAAAGCATATTGATTCCATGTTTGGACCAGGGTTCGATTCCCTGCTACTCCACTTAGCTATCTAATAATCAGTGTATTAGGAAGTTATCGTTTCGGTTTTGGGAATTTTTCTTTCTGTTTAGTAATGTTAGTTTTTAATTGGGTGATTAAAACGGAATGACATGAAAGACAATAGAATAGCTTCAAAACCAAAAGTTAAGGTATCACCTCAAGGAAAGTGGTACGTTTATTTTTCTGTTCGTGACCCGAATACCGGTAAGATGAGACCGTATAAGATAGAAAAAGGATTCGGGGCATGTAACGATGATCACGAGAGGAGTTTATTCGGGCAGAAACTCGTGAGCGAATACACGAAAAAATTGAAAAAAGGATGGGTTCCTTGGCACGACCCTGAATCCATATACGAGGACGAGATCAATTATCACGACGAGAACAAGCGATACAGCAAGTTAAGGAAGTCATCGAATACCATTCGAAGACTGATGTCGGATCATCTCGCGATGAGAAAAATGTCGCTGAAACAAAAGTCATTTCGCTCGTATCAATCGAAATTGCGAATATTTAACGCGTTCTTGGAGAAAAAGAACTACCACGAGTATCACGTGACGGCTATAGATAACAAGATTATCGTTGATTTCTTCTCTTACTTGATAAAGGATGCCGCTCTTGATTATATCACGGTCAAGAATTACAAGATCGCGCTATCCTTGTTTTTTACCGACATGATAAAGCAAGGGCATATCCGGGAGTCGCCGGTCGTGAACGTGCCGATGGGCCAAAAGATCAAGGACGAGGCACCGCGCCCGATGATTCCTTCCGATCTTGACGCGTTCCTGAATCATGTCCGGGAGCGTGACCCACAATTGTATCTCGCTTGTCTCGTGCAATATTTTTGCGCGATCCGTCCCGGGACGGAACTGCGATTGATGAAGGTAAAGGACATTAACTTTTTCATGAAAATGATCACGATCACGAGTGTTAATGCAAAAACAACCACCACAAGGACTGTTAACATTCCCGTGCAACTATTCGAATTGATGACGCGATGTTATAATATCCAGACATGTAACAAGGAGTATTACGTTTTCGGGAACAAGGGCGTTCCAGGGGAAAAACCCACAGGGATCAACTCGTTCCGTAAACGATTCTGCCGCTACCGGGACGAGCTGGGCATGAGCAAGGATTACAAGTTCTACTCGATGAAGCATACCGGCGCTTGCTTCTTGATCGAAACGGGAGCTTTCTCGATCAAGGATTTACAGCGGCATATCGGGCACAGGGATATTAATAGCACGAACCGCTATATAGAGCACCTCGGGGGGAACCTGACGGAAAAGATCCGTTATAACTTCCCTGACCCGTTTAGCGGGTTTAGTGATAATTTTTGAGCATGTTATTGACGGATGATATTTTTATTATATTTGCGAGACTTTCTACTCGTGTAGGAGCCGTCGTATAATCCTTGATTTTGCAGGGGAACACGACAAATGGAGAGGCCTCGCGCCTCTCCATTGTTTTTTTCACCCGCGAACAGGTTCTATCGCGTAATCCACAGGGTGAGATACACGCCAAGGAATATTCCTGATTCGATCCAAAATACCTGTTTTCCCCTGGAAAACGAGGCCGCGATGATCCCGGCACCGAGGCTGGAGAACGCTATTATCCAGTAGCCGGATAATCCCATCCATAGTATCGCCGCGAGCGCGCATGCCGCCGCCGAGATGACGTGAACCGTCCTCTCTCGCGACTTGAACAGCGGGGCCGCCCCGACGAATCCAAGGCCGCCCCCGGCGAAGAGGCCGAGAAATTGATACGTTTTTCCCGCGGACGCGTCGAACATGCAGGCCATCACCGTGACCCCGACGAGAAAGCACCATAGCGTGAAGGCCAAGCCCGCGTGCTTCCATTTTTCTTCCAAGAGGTAGTAGCTATCCGATATGGAAGCCGGAACGCCGAATTTACAGGCGATCGCGGCGATATAGGCCGCGAAAAGGATCGTGGACGAGAGTAATAGTGTCACCATTGGTCGTTTGTTTTTGTATAATATAATGTTATAGTGAGATTGTATACCGTGGCGGCTGTTGATTTCCGCGCTTGTAGCGTGTCGTCGCTCGACGAGTAGAAGATAGCCAGCGTCCACGTTTCCGACGGGACGATCCCGCAGTAAGACGGCGATCCGGTCAAGAGGTTCCCGGCGTGGTTGGCCGACCACTCCAGCTTGATCACCTCGGCCACGTAAGAGGTCGAGCCGAACACGCCCGTGGAGAGCGTCGACGCGCCTACCGGGATCGTCAGGCCGCTCTCGTTCACGTTACGGAACACCGTCCGCTTGTAAATTCGTATCCCGTCTACCGAATTACCGACGAGTTGCTCGTTCATGGAGTAACTTGCCCCGTTGAACAAAGTCAACAGGCAGCTACGTAACATCCCGAATGACACCCCGATTCCGGTACTCCCGGACGGGAGATCCATCGAGGCTTCCTGGACGGGAACGTCTACTCTCTTGGACGATTGATAGCAATTCGACGTGTCCTTGTTGTCGCTCCCTCCGCCCCAGAAATTAACATTGACATTCTGCAGGTAGCTCAAGGAGTTTCGGGTTGTCGATATGATTTTCGAGGTGTCACGTAGCGTGATAGACATGTTCGGCACGACCACGTTGCTGGTCGCTTGTACATCGAGAGTGGAATCACCTTTTAACTCTATGCCAAAGGAAGTCGGGGACGTGGACGGCCCCGTGCCGGACATCTCGGCATAGCTTCGAAGAAGGGTTATCGTCGAGTTAAGGGCCGTTAGATAGAATAACACGCTACTGCAATCCACGAACGTTAACGGGGAGTAATTAACATCCTTCGGGTTAGTTGACGAGGTAAGCATATTAAACCATTTCATCCGTCGCCCACGAACGAAACCGGTTGCTAACGCGTACCCGGAGAAAGTGATACTATCCTGTTTAACGAGGAACAAGTTATCGAATTCCACGGTCGCGTACCGGTCGCTCGCGTCAGGCCTATACCCGTAGAATTCCACGTCCTTAACGCCCATCGAGTGTAAACGCTCCAGGAGGCTGCTCGTGCTTGATCCAGCGATATTCACCAGGTTGTATTCTTTTCCCGCGCGCACGTACAGCCGGAACTTACCCGTCCCGATCGCGTAATCCTGCAGCACGCCGAGCACGCGATTCATGGATCTTACCGCCGTGGCTTGCGTTAACCCGTCGTTAGCGTCATTCCCGATTCTCGTGTCGAGGTACAAGGTGCCGTTGTTCAATGTCAACCCGTGCAACTGGATGATGTTTCCATCCTTTGCCCGCGCGTACACGTTCCCGTTGGCATGTACCCATAGTCGTGTCTTTGCTCCATCCGGATCGATCGCGTATAGTTCCGTGTACGTACCGGTTATCTCGCCATTCGCGAGGCCGCCGATGTCCGACGCGTCGTCCATGTTGGCCTTGACCCGTGCCTCTGTCACGTTTAACTTGCTCTTCACGTTCAAACTACCCCCGGTCGCGGCGTTCTCTACTCGCGCCTCGCGCGTGTCGTCCTGCGCGAGGATTAACACGTAACCGTCAAGATTTATGGTCGTCGTGCCAATCTTGTCCCACGCCTCCTGCGAGGCGAGCCACATGTATTCGTCCTTCGTCCCTTCGGAATTTGGAACGAGGTAAATGATATTGCTTACCCCCGTCTCTGGTAGTTCGGGTACCTCCATGAACGACACCGATTCCAGGTTCGCCAGCATCGCGGCGATACGCGCCAGCTCCTTGCGGGCGTATGGGTCTATCACCCTTCCGATCTCTCTCATGGCACGATGATTTCCGTCTCGTCGGACGATCCGATGAATACCCGGTATCCTTCGGGGATACCTTCCGGCGCTACCGCGTACGCGAGCACGTCGCTCCAGCCGTCAACGGGGACGGGCGTGTCTCGGAAATTGCCACCCGCGTACGGGGCGGCGGTGATGATCTCCCGGATCTTCTCGCTGTCCGGGTCGACCGGGTGCAGCCTCACCCGGAAGGGCAACCCGTTCGCCAGCTTGAACCCGGCGGCTGGCTCTTGCACCTCGTCCCACCAGGGGATGGAGTTGCTTGATTCTACTCTCGTCAATTTTATGCTTCTCATTCTTATAGAATTAATTGATTTCGATATGATGTATTCTCACGCCATACGGGGGCTGATGAGCCACGTTCCCCAGCACCCCGTACCCGATACTAAGCGGCTTCGATGCCGAGATGTCCCACGTGCCGTTTTCTTGATCCTCGTATTCCAGCTCGCCGTTCTGGTAGACGCGCAACCTCAAGTTACCGTCGACCGTCTCTTGACGGATCTCGAGAATCACCGTGTCCTCCTCCAGGTAATGAAAATCATGTTCCCATGTCGAGATTGAGCCGTCGTACTCGTATCGGTATAATTTCAGAAAATGGTCGTTGTCCGTGGTGTCCACGTCAATTCGCAGGCCGTACTGCTCGCCAACCGGTATGATAGCCAACAAGCCGGACGTGATGCCGCCCTCTAACCACAGGCTCATCTTCACGCCGTGGTAGTCGACGTACGCGCCGTACTCGGTGCTGGACGGGACGATAACCAGGCGAGCATTGTCGCCAGGGTCGCCGAAATTCAAGTCCGTGCCGTCGGTCGGCAGCATGAGCGGAACGTTCAGCACGTCGCTATCCGTGATGCTGCCGTCGCCATCCACGCTGAGCAGCACGAGCGGAACGGGTGCCTGGGTGATCACGAGGTCGCGCGTGAAGTTGCCGTTCGCGTCGGCTAACGTGACGTGACCATCGCGCGTCTCGCCGGTATCGTTCGGCTCGAAGTTGACCCTTAGTAACGCGTGGTCGAAATACTCCACGGACGCGAAGTCGGGCATTTCCGTCACCTCCCACTCGTCGAGGTTCGTGTCGACCTCGAACTCGACGTTATTCTCCCCGTTCGGGTTCGCGGCATACGGGTTCGGGATGATCGTGATGTACGCGGCGGCGGCCATTTGCCTGACCGTCACGTCGGCGATGATCCCGTCGTCGTTGACGACCGTCACGGTGCCTTGTCGCGGGGAGGGCGACGGATTTTCATTCGCGGAGATGAACAGGTTATTCCCTTCCGCGCTCGCGTCTATCCACGCGTCTTTCCCGGAGATGCTCCAGGGCGCGCTTGACGTGACGGTCGCGGCCTCTCCCTCGGTGCCGTCTCCCGGCAGGTTGACGATCGAGGGCGCGATGGAGAGGTATTTAGGCGGCGGAGGAGGCAGGGGTGTCAAGGCGCTCTCGTCGGCCCTGGCCGTGATCTTTACCTCCACGGAGGTCGGGACCGCGAGGGGGCGTTTCCGTTTCACTTTCCCGGAGAGGAGCGACGGGATGAACTCGCCGGCGACATCCATGTAGGCATCCTGGGACAGGAGCATCTCCGCGAGGAAGTCAATCTCGGACGCGCGCCTGGGGCCGGATTGCGCGGTGAGGGTGGGGGAGAGGGAGCCGCGCGCGTTTTGTTTCGAGGGGAGGCCCGTGTTTTGGTCCAGGGTGGTGAACGTTTCGCGGGCCGCGTAGAGCGGCTCGTCCGAGACGGTGGCCGAGATCTCGACGCGCTCGTGCACTCCCCAGGCGTTCCGGAACACGATCTCCAGCCGCTCGTCGGCGCTCGGCAGGAGAACGAGGGAGAGCACGGCGCTGCCGTTTACCTCCAGGACGAGGCACGAGGCGAGCGATCCCTGGAGCGCCAGCAGGTAACGCGCGCGGCGCGCGTTGACGGCGACTACCCCGTCGCCCGCGGGCACGGGCACATCGACGGCATGACCGTGGAGATCGCGGATCACGAGCGAGTCGAAATCCTGCCGGAGGAAGTAAATGTACTCGAGTTCCGATTCGCGGAACGGGATCACGCGGTCGCCTAAACGGGATGTCAGCAGGAAATTGACGGCAGGGTTGAGCAACTTCCACTCGAAGATGTTTTTTCCCTCTGCCTGGACGCGCGTCGAGGCGCGGTGGCTGATCCTCCCGGGGTATAGCTTGGCCGAGAGCTGGATGCTTTGCGCGCCCTGCGCGGCGGTGACGGATATGTCCAGCGCGGAACCGGGGATCAATCGAGCGAGCGAGCCGTCATCGGCGAGGGGAGCGAGATCGAGCGCGTCCGCGAAGAGGTCATCAATGAAGAACGCGCACGCGCCGTTCGCGTCGGGGAGGGCGGAAGCCGAATACGTGAAGGTGGCGGTCACTTGCACGGAAATAGACACGAGATCACTCGTGTTCGTGAAGACGTTTACCTTTACCGGGTTCCCGGCGAGCGCCTTGGACGGTGTTATGTTAGCCGAGATGATCATATTGGTTCGAGAGAGGTGATTACCGCGCCATCTACCACGGTGGGGACGACGCGCGCGCGGGACGCGAGGAACGCGGATCGTTCTGCCGACGGGACGATGATCCACGCGGCGAACTCTTCCGGGCTTTTCCCCGGGAACATTGCCTGCCACGCGGCGAGCAAGGGAGCCAGGTTCGCTATATCCGGGGCCGTATTATTTTCCATGCCGTGATGATGATTAGGATTATCCAGCCGATCCAGCCGGACGCGTAAAAGAACGGGTTCATGAACCGGTATTTCTCGCGGGTGATCTCGATCTCGACGCGATTGTCGTGTTTGGCCTCGTCCTGTTGGACGCGCGCGTGTTCCCTTGTTTCCAGGGGCACGCGCACGGGAACGACCGGCTTGTTACCGATCAGGTGCTTCAGGATCCCGTCGCGCGAGGTGGCGATCGACCAGGCCAGCGAGGTCTCCAGGTAGCTGCTATCGAGTGGCGTTTCGCGTTCCGAGCGTTCCGGGGCCGGTTCGTACAGGATCGTCGTGTCCCTGATGACGATGATCACGGAGTCGGTCACGCGCGTGATGATTTCGTTTGTTTCGACATTCAATTTTTTGACCGCGCGGCACGCGGCCAAGGACACCACCAACGAAAGGATCACGAGTAGACGCATGGCGACGGGATTTAAAATTCGACATGTGATGCCGGATCCACGAGCCTACCCGGGTGCCATTCGTCGCCATCCCACGATCCCTCGACTTGCACCGTGTAATGGAGGTGCGGCCCCGTGACTCTTCCCGTCTTCCCGGAGAGGGCGATGATGTCTCCCTTTTTCACCTTGGTCCCGGCGGGCAGCGGGGCCAAGGAGAGGTGACAAAATCCGAATCGACAACGCGCGTCGCCGAGGATCACGGTAAGACCTCCCGTGTCGTGCGTGTAGACCAGCTTGATCTCGCCATCCACGGGACTATGTACCGGCGTTTCCACGGGACACGCGATGTCGATGCCGTTGTGGAACATTTTCAGACCCGTCAAGGGGTGGATCCTGTCCCCGAATGGACTCGTGATTTTTCCTTCTACTACTTTCATAATATCTCGTCTATGTTAATGTTAACGTGTTTCTCGATCTTGTTCTTCACGTATTTGCGGAAGAAACGCGCCCACCTGTACAGGTAAGCGAGGTTCTCGATCATGGAGAGTAACTCGGCCCCGATGATGAACCCGGCCCCGAGCCGCGAGAGGTAGAAATTTCCCGACCGGATGATGAAGAGGTCGAAAAGGTAGAGCACGCCGATGACGAGGCTGGCGTCGCGTGCCTTGATGATCGTGTGCCACCATTTCGCGGATTCGAGCTTGCCGGAAGTGATGCTCGCCGGGTTCTCTCTCTTCACCTTCCGGGAAAGGCTATATCCCAGGTAAAAATCGATCGCGATAGAGATATAGACGATCGCGATGAGTATCCATAAATCGGATAATAACGCGGCGACGGCGGTCAACGAGGCCACCCTCGCTTGCTGGAAATTATCCGGGTTGTAGAGCGTGTAGTACATGGCGCGTGTTTTTTTGTTCGTGCGAAAATATCATCTTGCCGGCGGCGCGGAAAGGACAAATCTTCACGCTTCCTCCTCGTAATGCTTGAGGGTGCGGAAGAGCGTTTCGGTGACCTCGAACGTGCCCGTGCCCACGCGACACTTGACGCGCTCGATCAGCACCGGCTGGTGGAAGAGGAGTTTTGGCGTGGTCAGGTCGAGCGTCTGGAGGCGGGGGAGCGGCAACCGTAGCAGGCAGCTGACCGGGTGGTTCGAGCGGGCGAGCGTCAGGTCGTATTGCACGTATTTCCGGTTCCTGATGCCGTTCGTCCAGGTGTAGTTGAGCGCGAGGTTGCCTCCCCATCCCGAGCCGCTTTCGTCGTACGCGCCGGTCGTGCCAACGGGAACACTCATGGCCGTTTGCAAGGAGGGGAGGGAGAAACAGAACATGATAGGGATCGTGATTTTTTTCTCCGCTTGCTCTTTGTCGTCATCGGAGAATACCAGCGTCGAGTTGACGAGCACCGTTTCGGGGATACCCGGCATGAGGTACGCCATTTCATATCCGCGCGCGGGATCAAGGTAATGGAGGCGAAACACGGGTAGTTGCTCGTCAGGCGCGGCCAGGTCAAGTAGCTCGCCTTCCCCCGGGGCCGTGTAGTCAAAGTAGGGGGAAAAACGCTTGATCTTGGGCGGCGAGCCTGGACCCATGCGGACCTTGACGACGAATATATTCTCGGAATAGACGTAATACAGCGTGTTGTACTCCAGCGCGCCGGGGTTTGACGAATAGTAGGCGAAGTGTACCGGGCCGTAGACGCGCGTCAACTCGTCAACGGAATTCACGGCGGGAGACGCGCCGGGGATGGACGTGCCAGAGGAGAGGTGTAATCGTTGTTTGTCGGCCCAGTCCACGCGGGGCCGTTCCGTGGCGTGGGGTGTCAGGTCGAGATCTGGAGGGAGCGTGAGACGGTCGTCGAGGGTGGCGATGGTGATCGTGCGCGCGACCTCGTTGGCGAGGAAACGCAACCCGAACTTGTTCTGGAGTGTTTTGACGAATTCACTCACGGTGCAGGTGGGCACGAGGCGGGCGTAGTCCAGCGTGCCTTTCACGATGGAGTCGGCCACGTTGTTGACCAGCACGAGTTGTTTCAACGAGTGGTCGGTTGCGAAGATGTTATTGACGAGCGTGTAGCCGAAATGTTCTGCCACCTTCCGGATGACGAACGATACCTTGAGGAACGGGGCGATCCCGTAACCGAACGGGACGGCCACCGGCGTGCCGTCCACGACGATCCCGTAGAGGCTTTGGTCGAGGAGCGAGGCCACGCCGGTGGTCTCGTTGTACGTGACCTTGTTCAGGATCACGTTCTCGAGCGTGTCGCTGGAGGTGTTGATGTCATAGTTCGATATGACAGGGAACACGTGGAAATCGTCCGTTCGCCGCTTGAAGGCGACATCCTGGCAGAGCGTGAAAAGTTCTTGCACGCTCGCCTGTCGCGGCGCGCCGTAGTTCACCTCGTTCATGTTGACCGTCTTGATGCGCTCGTAGAAGATGGCCTCGTCGAGGTAGAAGGTGGTGACGATCCTCTCTTTCGGGTTGGCCTTCAATAGCACCTGCGTGGCTATCTTCTGGAAGCTCCCCTCCCGGAGCGTCACGGTTCGCTTGACCCGCGGGCGGCGAACGTTGTCGATCCTGTCCGGGAACTCGAGGAGGCGCAGGTTGCGCGGCGTGTAGGGTAACGTGCCGGGCGCACTCTGCGATCCCACGTCGGAGAGGAGCGGGTTGATGAACTCGAAGTCGAAATTGTAGCCGGAGGTAACGTCGAAACGCTCTCCCGTGTTCGTGATGATTTCCATGTTAATACAGTGTTCCGATGGCTCTTGATTCGTCTCGTAGTTTTTGCAGGGCCTCCAGCTCGTCGAGGCCGACGATGGCCCGCACGCCGTTGGCCTCCATGTTGTCGAGCAGGTCGGCCACGCGGTTCATGGTGGCGACGAGTTGCTCCCGGTAATCGTCGTCATTCGTGTCGGGAACGGGCACGTCCCCGGCAATGGTCGCGTAGTTACCGGACGCGCGTTGAGGCACCCTCCCGGCCCGCGCGTCGTTAATGGCACCGATGACGTAGGGGTAGTTGACGTGCTTCTGCAGCAGTTTTAGGTGTGGGCTGGAGACGACGAGTTCATCGCCGCTCTCGGCTACCAGCGTCGGGCGGCGCAGCACGCCGGTGGGCGGCGCGCCGACGAAGGGGACGGAGCGATACGTTTTCCCGTCCTCGGCCCCGATCACGTCGTACTTGCCGGAAGCCTGCTGGTTGACGACGATCTTCCCGGAGCGCGTGTCTCCCTCGCCGCCGTTCTTGGCCGATGGCCGCTTGATCTTGGATTTCATCGCTTCGAAGGCTCCGGTGATGACCCCCATGGCCGCCGCGCCGAGGATCGGACCATAAGGCATACCAAGATCGGCGATAGTTTTCGCGAGCGCTTGCATGGCGTACATCGTGACCATGTTCTTGAGGGTATCGAGGGCCAGTAGCACCATCTGGTATTGAAGTTCCTCGGAAGTCTCTTCCGCGCCGGTGGCCATCTTGCCGAATAACTCCCCGAACTTGTTCGACGAGCCTTCGAGTATGTTCTGGTATTTTTGTTGCTGCTGCTGTTGTTTTTTGAGCGCCTTGTCCTGGTCGGCGATTTGCTTGTTTAGATTATCCAGCTTGAGTTTCGTGATCTGCTCCTCGGAGAGGCCCGTGATACGCATCTTCTCGTCCAAGAAGCGTTGCTCGATCTCGAGTAGGGAAGCGTTGTACTCTTCTTGGGTGATGGCCCGGTTAGCCAGCTGCTCGAGCAGCTTTACCCGCTCGTTCTCGAGATCCGTGTCCTTCCGGGCAAGTTCTTCCGCGGCTTTTTTCTTTTGCTCCTCTTCCGCCTGCGCGTCGAGTTCCGCCTGGCGCTCGGCTTGTATTCGCGCGAGACGATCTTGATACTCGACCTCGGTGATCAAGCCTTTTTCGAGGCCCTCTTTCAGTATATTTTCCCGATCCGTGAATTTTTTCTCGAAGGCCTCTTTCGCTTTTTCGTCCGCGGTCTGCATCTCCTGGCGCAAGCGTTCGGCGAGCTCTTTCGTCGCGCGTTCCTCCTCTTGCATGATCTTGAGTTTCGCGTCGAGGATCTGCTGGTTGATCTTGTCGCGTTCGGTTTTATCGAGACCCTGTACCTCGAGCCGGCGGTTGAGCGCCTCCATCTCGAGCTCTTGCAACTTCTGGTTCAGGGTCTCGTCGTCGATCTGCCGGTCGAGGCGCGCCCGGAAGAGTTTCGAGCGTTCGGCCTGGATGCCGTCGTCCACTTGCTTCAGGCGGGCCTCGATCGCTTTTTTCGCGTCCTCGTTTCGCTTGTTCTCCTCTTCCCGCCGGAAGCTGGTTAACTCGGACGCCAGCTCCCGCGTCTTGTTATTGTACGCGATCCCGGCCGCGGACACGTCGGCGCGCAGGCGCGCGAGTTCGTCCTCTAACTCGGCAGGGTTTCCCGCCCGGGCTGCTTCGGCCGCGGCGATCCTTAACCGCTCCTCGGCGATGGCCTTGGTCTCCTCGGCTCGTTTTTTCTCCAGGGCGATGGCATCTTCCAGGAACTTGATGCGCTCTTTCTCCGAGTAGATGTCTTTTTGCTTCGCCTTCGTGCGAAGTTCGGAGACCTCTTCTTCGATCTTGGCGTTCTCCTCGGTGATCTGGCGCTCGCGTTTGGTCAGTTCCTGTTTCTCGGTCTCCAGCTGGATGGCTTCCTCGGCGTACTCGTTCATCTCCTTGAAGTATTTCCCGACGAGGGGGAGTCTCTCCAGGGTTTTCATCAGGCCGTTGATGATGACCGTGATAAAATCCATGATGGCCCCGACGCACTTTTGCACGATGTTCAACACCGCGTCCATCATGGCCTTGAGGGGGGCGAGCATTCTATTGAGCTTGTTCACGCCCTCCTCGGACGACGTGAGCGCCTTGTAGAGGGCCATGAACACGGCAACGATGGCGGCGAGCACGGCCACGATCGGGTTGGCCAGGAGCATCTTGAAGGCACTGCCGATGCCGCTGACTCCCTTCGCGGCGGCCCCGGCCGGCCCCGGCAACGATTGTAGCTGCTGGGAGAGCGATTGCCCGGAGGTTCGTAACTCGGTCATGCGCTTTTTGACCGTGTCGAGTTCCTTTTGGAGTTTGGCGTAGCCTTCCGGATCTGCCGATTGGACGGTGCGATCCAGTTGCGCCTGGAGTTCCTTCGCGTCCTTGCGCAACTGTACCATTGTCTTGGAGTTGATGTCCATGGATTTCGCTACCTCGTCCATCTGTTTCTTGTTCTCCTTGACTTGATCATTATTTGCCTTTAGTTGACTGGCGAGGGCTTTGTATTCGTCGGAATTTTGTTTCCCCTGGGCAGCGAGTTTCGCCATCTCGACACGGAGCGCGTTGGAGGATTTTTCCAGCTCTCGATTTTTATCGCTTAGCTCTTGCATTTGTTTTTGCGCGCCGGTTGTCCCGATGTTGATGCGCAGGTTGATGTTGTCGTCTTTCAGTGCCATCAGGTTTCGATGTTAAGTGGTTCGGTAGACTCGCGCATCATTTCATCGATCTCTTCTTGCACGGATTCCCGGTACCCGGCGCGCACCCGGAGGTAGGTGTTGTTGTAGATTCGCCCGAAAACGATCCTATTATAAAGGAGTAACCCTCTCCTTCGGGAGACTACCCACGGCATGTCGAGGAATCGCATGTATTTCACGTAGGTTAGCGTTAGGCGCGGGCCACCATCGAAGTCCTGGAGGCTGAAATGCCCCTTTAACTTCTCACGAAGATTGCCGGTTTTGTCCTCCAGCTGCCAGTCGTTGACCACCTGCAATTGCATCATCTTGATGATTGTGGCCTCCTCCTGCAGGATTTTGTCGACGTAATGGTTCTTTTTTAATGCCTTTGAAATCATGCGCGCGTGTATTATTGCACGCTAAATTAGCGGGCGGGAGAACGATGCGAAAGGACAAAAAAAAGATGTCCCCGGTCGAGGACATCTTTGCGCTTCCGTGATCGCACGGACGATTCAAGCAATAATGGCAAGTTCTTTGCCTAATTTCCTAAGCGCGTCTTTAATTTTTTTCTCTTGCGCCGGGCGCGGCTTGTGTAAGCCCAACGCGTAATGTGCCAATTGTTTTTGATTTATTCCAGTGACGCGCTCGAGTGCGGCTCGCGTGAAAATTCCATCGTAGAAACAAAGTAGACTCTCCACGTCGAATTGATATTCCAACTCGAATTCACCGTCCAGGATAGCGGGGTAATCATCCCCTGCCTTTTTCGCGCAGTGCACGTAGAATTCAAGGCTTTCCCGGAACTCTTTTTCAAGTTCCTGAAATTTTTCACATGTTACCACGAATCCCGGTAACATGTCCGTTCCGGAACAATATCCGGTGTCTGTTTTTTGGACTCTGACAATTACTTTTTCCATTTTTTCTTTTTTTTGGTATTTTTATCCGGGTTAAAATTTTAACCCGGATTGTTTTTCTATACTTCTTAACAGAAACCCGCCGATGTCATCTGACGGTTTCCCGTTTACCGTCACTCTCCCCTTTTTAGAGGGGTGTCTGTATTGCCGGTGGCTACCATTATATTCGAATAGGTACCACCCGTCCTTTTCAAGGTCCCTTATGATTTTTATTGTTTTTACGTTCTTCATGTTGCATTGTTTTAATGATGCAAATATAGTAATTTTACTATATTCCGTGCAAGAAAAAAGAGAGAAAAATCACATCATGATTTGTTAAATAATCTAACCCGCTCGATCATGGCGAGGAGGGCGGCGCGGCGCGGTGGTGTAAGGTTGTCGAGGAGTTCGGACTCGTGCAAGAAGCTGGAGAGGTCGGAGAGCAGGCGGGGGGCATCGGCGAGCGGCACGCCGTCGAACGTGCCGACGAGGAGCGCGGCGAGTCCGGACGGGATGGCGGTGTTGGCGTAAGCGCGCACGCGGAGCCGGTCGCCTTCCGCGGCGACGGAGAAGTAGATGGTGGAGGCACACGCCACGCGGTTGTCCGGCGTTTTGAGATCATCGGGCATAACGGGAAGGCGGGAGGCCAGATCCACGATGTGGCTGTACCTCTCCACCCATCCCGTCGTCGCGAGAAAGAGTTGCCGCGTCTCCTCCAGCACGGTCATACGAGCACGAGATCGCGGCGGTTGACGTGGGCCGTCCAACCGCCATTCCAGAAGAATAGCGTGGGATCGAGGGGCGTGACGCTCGCCGGGAGGTCAAGTGGCTTCGCGAGTCCACAGCGCTTGTTCTCCTCCTGCAGGTCGGCGAGGATGATCTTGAGGATGTCCAGGTTGCGTTGCATCTTGATGGCCTCGGTGATCATGTCGTTGTTCGCCTTGTTAAGGTTACAGGCCACGGAGATGGCCAGGCGCGTGTCGTTGTAGACTTGGCCGGTGGTGCGCGTGATAGAGATGTCGCCGTACTCGACGAAGAGCACGCGGTCGGATTGCATCTTTACCCTGTCGGAGACGTATTCCTCGCTGATCGAGAGGATGAACGATTTCACGTCAGGGAAGGCACGGGACTCGTCGAGGGCGAGCACGTCGGATTGTAGCTCGGCGTACTCTGCCGATCGCGCGGATTTCGGTATCTTGAATATCGTCTCGCGCACCTCCCGCGTGACGTACCGCGAGAAGTAGAGGAGGAGCTGCTTGATGATGTCGGGAGTGATCATGATAGTCTTTGTATTACGGAATAATGAATGCCCGCGCGCGACGCGATGTCGTGCTCCTTGAGTCCGGAGGCGAGGGCCGCGGCGATTTTCTTTTTCAGCGACTTCACTTGCATGTCGAAGAACTCTACGATGGTGGAGCGCTCCATCTCCTCCTTCGAGCCGAAGCCGTCGAGGGAGAGGTGCATGATGATCTCGGAGAGGCCGAGGTCAACGCGATCGGGCCGGTCGAGGCGCGACGCGGTGGTGTCGGAGAAGAGCACCTTGTAGTCGGGATGATCCATGAAGTAGCGCGCTATGCCGGTGAACCAGACGAGTATGGCGTAGCGCGTCAGGAAGGGGACGCGGGCGAATCGCCTCTCGTGACCGGAAAGGGCGTTCGCGCGCGGGTTGCCGGGGATGGCCGGGTAGAGGATGGCGCAGAGCGAGTCGAGACACTCCTCCCGGCCGGAGGCGGCGTACGCTTTCACCAGGTCGAACGCGTCGGAAAACTCGCGGGCGGTGATGTCGGTACGGATGACGATGCCGGTGTCGAACCGCTTGCCGGCGTATCTCCTCCTGCCGATCTTGACGAACGGCAGCGGGTTGCGGTGGAACCGGGTGTTGATCTCGGCTCCCCGGAGGGGGAACTCGATCAACCCGGATAGCAACACGAGGTTGTGGTTGATGATCGCCCGGCGTTCGGGATCGTCAGGGAACAGTCGCCACCGGCGAGGGCGGTAGCCGGTGTAGCGAAGCATGAGCGAGACGCGCAGGTCGACGGGGGTGATCTGCCCGGCCACCAGGAGGAGCAGTCGCTCGATGGTATAGAGGTACCACGCGGGGGTGAGATCTTCCCACGACCCCGGCAGGTAAATGGGATGCTTCTTTCCCTTTATTGTGATCATAAAACGAACGCGAATTTGTCGTTATCGCGCACGTCGGGCGCAGCGTCGGTTTTCCGCGTCGGGCGCGGCTTGGCCTCGTCGATCAACCGGTCGATGTCCTTCCAGTAGCGCTCGGCCTTGGACCCGAAGGCGGCCGCGACGGACGAGCGGATGGTGTCCTCGGCCTTATCCTTGCCGTACTTGCTTTGCTCGTTGTCGATGTCCTTGCGGATCGGCTGGGGTAGCTCGGCGTAGGCGAGGCGGCGGCAGGCGATCTCCATGACCGTGTAGACGACGGCCCGCGTGACGGCCCGTTTCATCCCCGAGGGTATCTCTCCAGGGAAGCGGGCTTCCACGCTGTCCATCCACACCTCGCGGATGATCCAGCGCGCGGTGACCACGAAGTAAGGGTTCGAGATCCCGGCCCACTCGTTGAAGTCGGCGGCGGAGAGGGGGAGCGAGTCGACCTCCTGTTTTTGCGACGAGGCGGCCCAGGAGGGGAAGAGCGCCGGGTTAGCGTCAAGCAACGAGAAGAGCTTGCCGAGCCAGAACCACGCGGTCTCGACGAGCGCGTCGGCGAGTTCCTGTTGCTGGTACTTGAAGATGGTGGTCTCGTCGTTGTTTTTCTTGACGGTGATCCCGTCGTTGCCGATCCGGGTGATCAGGAATATCAACTCGTTGTAGAGGGCGAGGTGCAGGATGGCCCGCTGGAGGTAGTCGAGGGCCTCTCCCGGCACGCCGGGGACGGGCGCGTCGTCATCGGGATCGTAGTAGGCGACGATGGTGTCGTAGGTGAGGGGGCCGATGGTGTCGTCGCGCAGCTTGCTGGCCATCTTGACGAGGCCGCTCTCGATGTTGGCGAACTCGAGCGTCACGTTCACGCCGGAGACCCGGCTCTTGGCCTCGGACGCGAATCGATAGGGGGAGAATGGAATCTTGATCATGGCGTTTATTTCCCGGGTTGATTTTCAAGTCGATCTGACGGCGTGGTATCTTGCTGCTTGGCCGGGATCTCGATCCGGAAGCCAAGCCGGATGTTCTCGGCGATGGCGCGCGGGAAGTTGAGCCGGATGGCCCGGTTGATGTCCTTCGTGACGAGGTACTCGGCGATGGTGAGGGCGTTCGAGTAGATGAGGTAGTTGTAATACACGTCGCTGCCGGACTTGCTGATGACTCCCTCGTTCTCGACGTTGGTAATGGACGCGTTGATCCCCTTGCCGGCGAGGATCACCTGGTCGGCCCGCTTGTCGTATGCGATGACCGGGTCCATGTAATCCTTGAAGTTGCCGGGGAATTCCTCGAACTTCCAGCCCTCGCCGCCCCAGGCGGAGGTAGCCCACAGTTTCCCCTGGTTCTCGCCCTCGCCGGATAGCAGCCCGGATATCTGCCGGAGCTGGAAGGCGACGAGTTGCTCGATCATCGCCTCGTGGAACTCGACGGGAGCGCCCGATTCGTCGGTCAGTTTAACGCCCTTGTAGTAGCGCGTGAAGGCCGTTCCCTTGACGAGGTTCTCCCGGCAGATGGATTCGAGCGTGTTTTTCTGGCTCGTGATCCAAACGCCTGGAATGATGACGTGGATGTGGGCGTTGAGCGCGTTCTTGAGGTAGCTGTTAAGGTAGCGCGGCGTGAGGTTGGAGGCCTTGATCCACGGCTTCAGGCCACGATACCAGCGGTTGTATGGGTAGACATCGCGACCGGGCGTGCGATCCTTGACCCAGCTGATGGCCGTGTCGTGGGCGAACGGGGCGGCGGGAGAGAAGCGATGGTACACCTCGAACTGTCGCGCGGGGTTGAGCCAGTCGCCGGTGATGACGAACGGCAGGTCGCCGTCCTTGAGCGGGCGATCGAGGAGCGGTTTCTCGCGCGTGGCGAGCCTGGCTTCCGACGCGTCGACGTGCGAGAGCGCCAGCACGGGGAGGGCGAGACCGGGCACGCGCCGGGCGCGGGTGAAATGGTAGCGGGTGATCGCGCTGTTGGTGTAGTAGAAGTCCTCGGTGAGCCGTAGCAGGTAGTCCCACAAGGAGTCGACACCGGCCGTTTCCCACGACTCGAACCACGCGGCGATCTCCGGAACGTGCACCGGCACGCGGGTGATCTTGGCCCGCGCGCCCTCGCCCTCGATGACGGGCGTGTAGAGAAAGGGGCCTTTCCCGAAGAGGAACTCGACCTGTTTTTGCAGGATTTCCGGGAGGAGCTTGTTCTCGGAGACGGCCTCGTATACTTCTTGCGGGTAGAGGTTATGTCCCTCACCCCAGAGCGGGACGGTGTACTCTTCCAGCTGCATGGTCATGTTCTGGCCGGTGAACCGGGAGTAGAGGTTCCGGTACTCGGCGGGGGTGTCGTCGATGTCGAACGAGCGCCCCTGGATCTCGAAGGTGACGACCCCGCTGTCACCGGCGTAGTAACCGGAGTCGCGTGTTAACTCAAATGTTTCCATCTTCGAACCAGTTTACCTTGAGTAACTTGTAGTCGGGCGGGAAACCGACGTACCGGATGAGTTTCTTGAAGCACATCCGCGGCTCGTCCATGGAGCCGTCGACGTAGGTGAGGTAGTGGTCGGGATCGATCCGCGTGACCCCGTCCGGCAGCGACGGGCGCAAGCGGCAGCGCTCTACTTTGCGCGTTTCGCCGCCCGCGCCCGTTTTGTGATTATAAGTCAAGTGTACCAGGGTAAAGTAGGCATCCTCTACTTTACTTATGAGGCGCATCCGCTGGATGGCTTCCGTGGCAGGTATGTATTCTTGTTCCATGCCACGAATTTAGGGGAAGGGGAAATTTGGAGAAAGGACAAATTTTATTTTTATATCCCGAATTTTTCCTCGAGCGCCACATTGATAGCGCGGCGTCGCATTTCGGTAGAGTAGGCCTCGTACATGTCTTTGCTCTCTCCAGCGTTTTGAAGTAGTTTGAACGCGAGATTGAATTCTCCCGCGGTTGCGCCGAAGTTATAATTTTTCCATTCTTCGGTGCCTGGAGTGTTGATGGCGGATAGAATGTCTTTGATTTTCTCGGGAGGATAATCACGCGTAAGAATCACGGATATTTGTGCGTCTGAATACCCGATCGCACCGCATAGTTGCAGTACCTCGAACAAGTCATTAGGTGTCTTAAGATTTTCTTTTTTGTCTTTTTCCATATATAGTAAACAGCGTGCATCCCGTCGCCAAACATCCAAACAGGATTGCTCCGAAGAACAAGGATCGCACGCTGTATGAGAACGACAGGCATATTTTGTATGCCTGTCGACACAGGTCGCTATCGATTCCTGTTTGGATTGTTTGGCTGCACAAATATACTACATATTATCGAAAAAAAGATCTTCCACGAAGTCGATTT
This sequence comes from Odoribacteraceae bacterium, assembly GCA_031276355.1. Classification (GTDB taxonomy): domain Bacteria; phylum Bacteroidota; class Bacteroidia; order Bacteroidales; family Marinifilaceae; genus JAIRKS01. The sequence goes on along the minus strand of JAISNC010000059.1, from coordinate 1,965 downwards.
TCATGTTGAACGCGTGGGCGATTATAGTGAGGGTATCGAAAGTGACATTGTATTGTCCCCTTTCTATTCTTGATATATTCGCTTGCTTGAATCCGGTTGATTCTGCAAGTTGCTCTTGCGTAATGCCTAACGAGCGACGGATCGTTGCTATTCTCGCCCCGATCCGTTTGCGTTCTTGGATTTTTATGTCTTCCATGCTAATTCATTATAATAATCTTTTATATTTTTCGATGATGGTTTTTCTTTTCTCGTTCTCGTTTTTCGTGAACGAGAATCCCATGTACTTGCACAGGTGATCGTTTTTCATAATGCAGATGCACATCCGCTTATACGTTGGAATGAGGTTAAATTCATCGCTCTCTATATCATCGATGTATTCCATGCGGACGGGCTTTTTATCCGTCTTGTAATTTGTTGTCTCACCCACGTCTATCGTGACACCGGCCTCGATTAGTTCCTGGATCGTCTCATCGGAGAGGACACCTCCTCTTTCTCTCCAGAATTTTATCGAGGTGTCGAGTTTCGCGAGGTAGTTTGCGCTCGCGTCCATTGGTAACGTGCTTAACAGGAAAAACATGTAACTTTTCCAGGTGTGACCTTCGGGCAACTTGATGGATTTCCATCCCATCGCCGTCGTGCCACCGTAGATGCACGTGAAGTTCACTCCATTCACGCGAGAAACGAGTTTTCCCCACGTGCCCGGCTCGATCACGCGGTATAGTTTCAGGCTCTCTTGAGCCTGCGAGATGAACGGACTGGCCACGCGCATGGCATCAATAGGAACACCGGCCTTGTAATACAAGTCATAGAGACGGTTGTAGTCCCACTTGTGGCGAGCGTTCGCGATCCATATATCTTCCGTGATCCAGTCGAATACCGGGTAGGCGTTGTATACATCCTCGTGGACTTGCCTTGTCCAATTTTTACCGTTGTAGTTACGGTAGTTGCGATCACTATGGATCGCTCTCCATCGGTGAAGGCTCTCTTGTGTCCGGATCCCCACGAGGCAACACGTGCGTTTCGCTTGTTTTTTCTCGTGGATCCATAGGGAAAACCGCTCTTGGAACTCGTAATCCCACATGCGTTCGTTGAAGAACGGGAAGTCGTCCCTGGTGAGGCAGTTCTCGGGAAGCGTGCTGACCCAGATGTTTCGCTTCGACTCTTCCCAGGGACGCCAATGATCCTGGTGCATGGAGGTACACGTCGGCACCTTGAATGGAACGCATATCCGGTAAACCTCTGTCACGTCAGTATTGGACGCGAGCGTCCTGTTGACGTACTCGGTGGTCATCTTGTACTGCGCCTCGTAGTCGATGTGGAACACTCCAAGCTTCCGTCCGGGGTAATGCTCCCGGATGTATTCAAGGCAGAGATTCAATAACACGCCGCTATCCTTCCCTCCCGAGAAGGATACATAAACGTTGTCGAACTCCTGGAATATGTACGACAATCGCTCCCGTGTCGCCTCATAAACATTCATACCTTCTTGATAAATCTCGTGTATTTAACGAAAGCCCTCTCCACGTTATACTTACTGTTTGTCATCACTTCGTAATCCGCTTTTTGGGCGATCACGACGATGGAGTCGTAGCCGGCCTCCTTCACTTGCCGTTCCGCTTGCTCCAGGAGACGAGAGAAGATGGCCTTTTCTCGGCCACGAATATAGTAGTTATTCACTTCCCCGAAAAGTTTTTTCTGCTGGACGGGGAGAAAGCCCACGCACTCGTTCTTATCGAGCGCGACGATCCACACGTGTTTTTCGGTTGTTTTAAATGCCACGTTTTCGTTCTGTCGAAGCACTTTCGGGTTCATCACCAGCGGGGCGACGAGATCGTATAACCGTTTTTCTGTTCCTTGTAAAACTTCTGTTTTCATCGGTATATCTTTATTGCTATATTATACGTTTTAAATCTTCTTTTGTTTTCCCCTTAAAATATTCTACCATATCAATTTTCTTATTGATAT
>JAISNC010000014.1 GCA_031276355.1 Odoribacteraceae bacterium | reverse complement strand
TCGGCTTGGTCACCGACGTGACCACCGGCAAGACCGACGGCACGATCGTCGAGGACGGCGACATCATCATCGACGGCGAGAAGATCAAGATCGCCCCCGCGGGCGACACCAGCCTGGGCGTCTTCTTCGTGACCGGCAGCGGCACGTCGATCCCGGTCACCCACTCCCTCGCGCAGAACGACCCGAAGAGGATCATCTGCCGCGTCCCCATGCTGGAGGCGGGAACTTACACGCTGAAGATCGTCACGCGGTTCACGAGTGGCAGCAACAAGCCGCTCAATGAACCGCGCGAGATCATCTATAACCAGCCGCTAAAAGTGGGGTAACGTTGACACGCGACGCGTGTTAACGTTGACACGCGTCGCGTGTTAACGCTGACACGTGACGCGTGTTAACGCGGACACGTGACGCGTGCCAAAACAGACGGGGTAACGCTCGAGATAGGGAAGGGCGAGACGTATTTCGGGTATCAAGTCAGGCGCGTGAGGTCGTTGTGAGCGAGCGATCAACGAATAACGAGAAACCGCCTGCCCGCGCGGGCAGGCGGTTTCTCGTCCGGGCCGGGGGGGGTAAAAAAAAGACCGCCGGCGGGGGGAGGGCGGTCTCGAGGGGGGGCGGTCGCGCGTCAGGTGTTCATCCCGCCGCAGACGTGGATCGTCTGGCCGGTGACGTAAGAGGAGAGGTCGGAGGCGAGGAAGAGGCAGACGCGGGCGATGTCCTCCGGCGTGCCGCCCCGCTTGAGGGGGATCTTGGCGGCCCACTCCCGGCGCACCTCCTCGGGGAGTTGCCCGGTCATCTCGGTGATGATGAAGCCGGGGGCGATGGCGTTGACGCGGATGTCGCGCGAGCCCAGCTCCTTGGCCACGCTCTTGGTGAAGCCGATGATGCCGGCCTTCGAGGCGGAGTAGTTGGCCTGGCCGGCGTTGCCGCTGACGCCGACGACGGAGCTCATGTTGATGATCGACCCGGAGCGCTGGCGCAGCATCACGGCGGTGACGGCCCTCGTGAAGTTGAACACCGACTTGAGGTTGACGTTGATCACGGCATCCCACTGCTCCTCGGTCATGCGCATCAGGAGGCCGTCCTTGGTGATGCCGGCGTTGTTGACGAGGACATCGACCCGGCCGAAATCGGCGACGATCTCGTCGACGGTCGCGCCCGTGGCCCGGAAGTCGGCCGCGTTGGACGCGTACATTTTCACCTTGACGCCGGTGGCGGCGATCTCTTGTTCCGTGGCCGCGGCCACCTCGTCGCGTCGCAGGTCGGTGAACGCGATGGCGGCGCCGGCGCGGGCCAGCTCCAGCGCCACGGCTTTCCCGATCCCGCGGGAGGCCCCGGTGACGACGGCGACTTTTCCTTCTAAAAGTTTCATACGCTTCTTGTTTTAATGGTTCTCGTTCGGCGGGGCGTTCCTTTCTCGCGTGAATTACCCCCGCCGGGGGACAAAAGTAGCGATTTTTCCCTAATTTCGCGACAGGCATTTGCCGCCCAACGTTTAATTTCAACGCGCGTGGAAGAACCGGTTTTGAACGAGCATAACAAGCAAGAGTATCCCCCGATGCACACCGTCGAGCACATCTTGAACCAGGCGATGGGGCGCCTGCACGGCTGCCCGCGGTCGCGCAACGCCCACGTCGAGCGGAAGAAGGGGAGGTGCGATTACCTCCTCCCCGCCGCGTTGACGGACGAGGAGGCGCAGGAGATCGAGCGGGAGGTGAACGGGGTGATCGAGCGCCACCTGCCGGTGGAGATCTCGTTCGTCGACAGGGACGCGCTCCCCGCGGGGATCGACCTGGCGAAGCTGCCGCCGGGGGCGGGACGGACGCTGCGCGTGGTGAAGGTGGGCGATTACGACACGTGCGCCTGCCTCGGCGCCCACGTGAAGAACACGGCCGAGATCGCCCCCTTCAAGATCATCTCGCGCGACTACAACGCGCCCGTCCTGCGCCTCCGCTTCAAGTTGCTGGAGGGCGAGCGATGAGGCGCGAATTTTATTACCTTCGCGGGATCGCTACAACGTGTATAATTTAAATAATCTATCATGAATCTCCTTGAACAAATTAAAGAAAATGCCAGGAAACGCGGCAAGCGTATCGTGCTCCCCGAGGGAACGGAGGAGCGCACGCTGAAGGCCGCCAATATCCTGCTGGAAGAGGGCATCGCCCGCGTCATCCTCGTCGGCAACCCGGGCGAGATCAACCGGTCGGCCCGCGCGCTCGGCCTGGAACATATCGGCAAGGCCACGATCGTCGACCCCGTCGCGCACGAGAAACGGGAGGCCTACGCCGAACTCCTGGTGGAAGCGCGCAAAGAGAAGGGCATGACCCGCGAGCGGGCGCTGGAGCTGGTGGTCGACCCGCTCTACCTGGCCGTGCTGATGATCAAGAACGGGGACGCCGACGGGGAGGTCGCCGGCGCGCGTAACGCCACGGGCGACGTGTTGCGCCCGGCGCTGCAGATCGTCAAGACGCGGCCGGGGACGTCGGTGGTGTCGGGCGCGTTCCTGTTGTTGACGGAACGCCGGGAGTTCGGGGAGAACGGGCTGATCGTGTGCGCCGACTGTGCCGTGATGCCCAACCCGACGGCCGAGGAGCTGGCGCAGATCGCCGTGGCCACGGCCGGCACGGCGCGGGCGATCGCCGGGATCGAGCCGCGCGTGGCCATGTTGAGCTTCTCGACGAAAGGGTCGGCGCGCCACGCGCTGGTGGACAAGGTGATCAAGGCCACGGCGCTGGCCCGGGAGCTGGCCCCGGGGCTGGTGATCGACGGGGAGTTGCAGGCGGACGCCGCCATCGTGGAGGCGGTGAGCGCGAGCAAGGCGCCGGGCAGCCCGGTGGCGGGGAGGGCCAACGTGTTGATCTTCCCGAGCCTCGAGGTGGGCAACATCGCCTACAAGCTGGTGCAGCGCCTGGCCGGGGTGGAGGCCATCGGGCCGGTGTTGCAGGGGATGGCCGCGCCGATCAACGACCTGTCGCGGGGGTGTTCCGTGAGCGATATAGTGAACCTGGTGGCGATCACGGCCAACCAGGCGGGTAACGAATAAAAAAGCGAGAGGATGAATATACTGGTTTTGAATTGTGGCAGCTCGTCTATCAAGTACCAGCTGCTGGACATGGCCGGGGAACCGCTGTTGCTGGCCAAGGGGATCGTCGACAAGATCACCCTCCCGGGCGGGAAGTTCACGCACAAGCCCGCCGGGAAGGCGACGCTGGAACGGGAAACACCGATCCCGGACCACGCCGCGGGGGTAAACCTGATCCTGGAGGCGCTCGTGGACGGGACGAGCGGGGTGTTGCGCTCGTTGAGCGATATTTTCGCCGTCGGCCACCGCGTGGCGCACGGGGGAGAGTTTTTCTCGGGAAGCGTGTTGATCGACGCGGGCGTGAAGGAGAAGATCGCGGCCTGTGGCGAGCTGGCCCCGCTGCATAACCCGGCGCACCTGACGGGGATTGAGGCGCTGGAGCGGCGGCTGCCGGGCGTCCCGCAGGTGGCCGTGTTCGACACCTCGTTCCACCAGACGCTGCCCCGCGAGGCCTACCTCTATGGCCTCCCCCTGGAGTGTTACCGGAAACACGGCATCCGCCGGTACGGTTTTCACGGCACCTCGCACCAGTTCGTTGCCGGGAAGGCGTGCCGCCTGCTGGGGTGGAACGTCAACGAGAAGAAGATCATCACCTGTCACCTGGGGAACGGCTCGTCCATCACGGCCATCGACCGGGGCCGGTCGGTGGATACCTCCATGGGCTTCACGCCGACGGCCGGGGTGCTCATGGGAACACGGACGGGGGACGTGGACCCGGGCGCGTTGCTCTTCCTGATCGAGAAGGAGGGGCTGGACGCGGATGGCGCGAACGCGTTGATCAACAAGCGGTCGGGGCTTCTCGGCGTGTCCGGCCTCACCCCCGACTGCCGGGAGTTGTGGGCGGCCGTCGAGGAGGGGAACGAGGAGGCCCGGCTGGCCCTCGACATGCTGGTGTACCAGGTGAAGAAGTACATCGGGAGTTACATGGCCGTGCTGAACGGGGCGGATCTCGTTGTCTTTACCGGCGGGATCGGGGAGAACGATCACGCGATCCGCGGCCTGGTGTGCCGGGAGATGCAGTTCCTCGGTATCCACTTTGACGACGAGGCGAACGCGGGGGTCAAGGGGAAGGATAAGGTGTTGTCCCGCCCCGGCTCGCCGGTGACGGTGATGTCGATCAACACGGACGAGGAGCTGGTGATCGCCACCGACACGCTGGACTTGACGAGGCACCTGGCGCGGTAACGCGCCGCTCCGGATAGAGCCAGAGCGAGGCCCCCCGGGGAACCTCGCTCTGGCTTTTGCTTGATAGACCGCGCGTCGCTCGCTTACTGGTAGACGCCCGCCCAGGAGAGCTGGAAATACCCGGTGTTCCACGTGGCCCAGGTGTCGCGCGGGATGTACGACGAGATGCCGCACGCCCGGCTCTTGTCGGGGATGGCGGCCGTCCAGAAGGGGTTGGTGATATTCTGGTAAATCACCACCTTCTTTAATTGGCTCTCGAATCGCTGGAACTGGTCGTCGGTGGCCATGTACTTTATAAATTCCCGCAGGTCGAAGTAGACGTCGTTGGGGATGTTGATCCGCGGATATTTGAATATCTCGGCGGGGAAAGCGGTGGCGGGTATCGCGGCCACCTCGTTTTTCTTGCCCTGGAGCACCTGCCGCGTGACCGCGAACAAGCCGTCGAGTTCCGCCGCGTTCACGAGCGTGATCGTGGCGAAATGGTTCTTGTCGTTCTTGTCGTGCAGGTTATAAAAATACTCGCAGGCCTTCTGCAAGTCGTTGACGTCGCCCCAGAGGTAGGGCAGGATCGCCGCGTACGGGAAGCCGGCGGCCACGATCTCGGCGGCGGGGGCGATGATGTAGCGCGTCTTCGCGCGCAGCTCGTGGAACACCTCGATGGAGGACATCATGCACGCGTCAAAGAAGATAAACTCGAACCCTTCCGGGATCGCCGCGGCCATCTCCCGCACGTCCATCTGCGCTCCCCCGCTGTTTTTATCTTCCCCGAAGGCGCGGGTACGGGGTTTTTCTTCCCCTTCCTCCTCGAGCCGCTCGGCGAGGCTTGCCGTGGTCAGTTTGGCGTTGGCGGGCAACCACCCCGTGGCGTGCGAGCCGAGCACCAGCCCGTAGCTGTCGGCGGGGCAGTACGACCGGGCATCCTCCAGCACCCGTCGCAGCGTCACCGGCGAGGCGGAGTTCTCCTCCGGGTAATACACGATGTGGCGCCGCTCCGCCGTGTCTCTCCCCACGGGCACGATCTCGAACAGCTCCGGGGGGGAGGAGAACCCGTCGAAGTACACGATCAGTCGGCAATCCTTCTGTTTCATTCCCAGCATCATGTCGTCGATGTTCCTGGACATGTCGTTGTTCAAGGAGTTATCTGCCGCCAGGTAAGCGATGATCGTGCGCCTGGTCCGTTTGTCGGTCCCGTCGTCGTGACAGGCGAACAAGGAGAGCGCGACGACCGCGCACGATATAATCCACCGGAAGTTTCTTGTTTTCATGATCTTGTTTTTACCGGACGCGAAGATAACGATAAAAACGATTTCTCCTAACGCGCCGGGGGCATTCTTTCGCTCGCGCCCGGTGGTCAGCGACAAGGCCGCCTCAAAACCCGGTTTTCGAGACACCCCCAACGACACGAGGATTTTGTTGGTACAAGCGCGTATTTTATCTACCTTTGGAATCGTTTTCCCCGGTGAAGGGGAGGACGTTAAAACACGATCAAATGAAAGGAACCATGAAACACGCGATTTTACTTTTTTGCCTGTTGGCAACGGCACGTGTCGCGGTCGTCGCGCAGGGTGACGGGACACCCGTCGATTGGGTAAACCCCCTGATGGGCACGGACTCCAAGAGGGAGTTATCTAACGGGAACACGTATCCCGCCATTGCCCTCCCCTGGGGCATGAATTTCTGGATGCCCCAGACGGGGAAGATGGGCGACGGTTGGGCGTACACGTACGACGCGGACAAGATCCGGGGATTCAAGCAGACCCACCAGCCCAGCCCCTGGATTAACGACTACGGGCAATTCTCCCTGATGCCGGTCGTCGGCATGAAGATCGACCAGGATCAGCGAGCCAGTTGGTTCTCCCACAAGGCGGAAACCGTGCACCCCTACTATTACAAGGTCTACCTGGCCGACCACGACATCACGGCGGAGATCACCCCCACCGAGCGCTGTGCCCTTTTCCGCTTCACGATGCCCGCCACCGACAGTGCCGCGGTCGTCATTGATGCCTTCGACCGCGGGTCGAGCGTGCGGATAGACGCGGCTCACCGGCGGGTATCCGGGTACACCACGCGTAACAGCGGGGGAGTCCCCTCGAACTTCAAGAACTACTTCGTGATCGAGTTTGACCGCCCCGTTGACTTTTACTCCGCGTGGGACGGCGGGCGGCTCGTGGCGGGTGACGAGGTTACCGGTGGCCACGCCGGGGCCATCCTCGGTTTCCGGTGCCCCTCCGGGGCCGTGATCGGCGCGCGCGTCTCCTCCTCCTTTATCAGCCTGGAACAGGCAGCGTTCAACCTTGACCGGGAGGTGGGGAGCCTCCCCTTCGAACAGGTACGGGAGAAAGCGTACGATCGCTGGAACGAGATCCTGGGACGCGTCGAAGTGACGGGAACGGACCGGCAGCGAGAGACCTTCTACTCGTGCCTCTACCGCTCCGTGCTCTTCCCCCGGGCCTTCCACGAGTATGACGCGGCGGGCAACCCCCTCCATTACAGCCCGTACAACGGCCAGGTGCTTCCCGGTTACCTCTTCACCGACACCGGCTTCTGGGATACCTTCCGCTGCCTCTTCCCGCTACTCAACCTCCTTTACCCCTCCGTCAACGCCAAGATACAGGAGGGATTACTCAACGTCTACCGCGAAAGCGGGTTCCTCCCCGAGTGGGCCTCGCCCGGCCATCGCGGTTGCATGGTCGGTAATAACTCCGCTTCCGTCGTCAGTGACGCGATCATCAAGGGGATCACCGGCCCCGCCATCGCCGTTCCCCTCTACGAGGCCATGCTCAAGACGGCCAACAGCGTCCACCCGCGGGTGCGCTCCACCGGTCGCGCGGGCTTCGAGCACTACAACCGCCTCGGTTACGTCCCCTGCAACGTGGGTATCAACGAGAGCGCGGCCCGCACCCTCGAATACGCGTACGACGACTGGTGCATTGCCCGGGCGGGCAGGTATCTCGGCAGGCCCGACGAGGAAGTGCGGCTCTACGAGCAGCGCGGCCAGAACTACCGCCACCTTTTCGATCCCGAGACCGGCCTGATGCGAGGGAAAAACGCCGATGGCACTTTCCAGACCCCCTTCAATCCGTTGAAATGGGGCGATGCCTTCACCGAGGGGAATAGCTGGCACTACACCTGGTCCGTTTTCCACGACATCCAGGGCCTCATCCACTTGATGGGGGGCAAGGAGCGCTTTGTCACCAGGCTCGACTCCATCTTCCGCCTCCCGCCCATCTTCGACGAGAGCTATTACGGGGGCGTCATCCACGAGATTCGCGAGATGCAGATCATGAACATGGGTAATTACGCCCACGGCAACCAGCCGATACAGCACGTGATCTACCTTTACAACCACGCGGGCGAGCCGTGGAAAGCCCAGTACCGCGTGCGCGAGGTGATGGAGAAACTCTACCGCGCCACGCCAGACGGCTACTGCGGCGACGAGGACAACGGGCAGACCTCCGCGTGGTACGTCTTCTCCGCCCTGGGCTTCTACCCCGTGTGTCCGGCCAGCGACGAGTACGTCATCGGCTCGCCCCTCTTCACGGCGGCCACTATCCACCTGGAAAACGGGAAAAAGATTCGCATCACGGCCAAGGAGAACGCGTGCGACCGTCCTTACATCCGTGCCGTGCGCTGGAACAACAAGCCGCATGACAAGAACTTCCTGAACCACTTCGATCTCCTGCGTGGCGGGGAACTCACGTTTCAAATGAGCGAGAAACCGCTCCCGACGCGCGGTACCCTCCCCGCCGCCGCTCCCTTCTCCTTCTCGAAATAGGGCGGGTGAACGATCGACCGTGAAAAGGCTCTTGTTATGAGGGGTCGCCTCAAAAGAGGCTCTCTCGAAAGCCGGTTTTCGTCCTTGCGGTCCGCGTGGCGGGAAGCAATCCAGGGGTTTACGGGTTTCTGGATCGCTTTCCGCTATGCGGATACCAATGACGAAATTCGACTTTTGGCACCCCCCCCGAAAATCCCGAGTTCTCGATAACGTTCAGGTGTAGGGGCGAAAATTTTTTCGCCCCCATTTTTTTTATTTTCGATTGAACGTCTCTTCCTGCGCCAAAATTTCCATTTATAGTCATGATAAACAGCCGTGTGCACGATAAAAGCGTGGGTGAATGAAAAAAATAACTAAATTCATACATCTAATTAATTATATATTCATATATTTGTGTCGTCAAATCGCGTGTCGATGATTCGCAGGCAAGTGGCCTCGCGGCGGGGTGGCCGGCCGGGTCGGCGCGCGGGCCAGCGATAAATAAAACGATAAACGATAAACGATAAATTATGAACGATAAAAATAGGAACAGCATGAATACATCACGAATTTGTTCGCTCGCGCTGGTGGCCCTCGCGGCCTTGTCGTGCGCGGACGAGCCGGTGGACCCCACCGGCGACGAGGGCCGCGAGGCCACGATCGCCCTCTCTCTCGCGGCGGCGCCCGAGACCCCCGGCCTGGCCGGCACGCGGGCCCTGGAGGGGCCGGTGAACGAGGGTACCGGCCTCGACTACATCGTCAAGGACTTCTGGTTCTTGCAATTCAACGAGAACGGGCAGCGGGTCGGCGCGCCCCGTTATTACACGATGCCCACGATGACGTCCAGCACGGCGGTCGCGGTGATCCTTCCCCAGGCCGGCAAGACCTACAAGGGCGTGCTGGTAGCCAACACCCATTCCGACGCGCTCGGCACCGTGTTCGGGGCCGTCAACTCGCTGGCCGACCTGAAAACCGCTTACAAGAGGATCAACCGCCTGGAAGACATGTACAACAGCGGGGAACTCGTCCCCGACTTGTTCATGAACGGCACGGTCGACATCACCAGCACCACCACCTCGTTGCCCTGCACGTTGTACCGTAACGTGGCCAAGCTCACGCTGACGATTAACAATACCGGCGCCTCGGGCGTGACGATCACCTCCGTGCAGTTGCGCAACGTGCCCGATCACCTCTTCTATGCCGACCGGCTGTTTGACGGCGCCGCGCCCCCGATCCCCTCGCCCGCCCAGTCGGGCGTGTTCGACCTGCCCGTCGACGAGTTCACGCTGCTCCCCGGCGACGCCGTGAAGACGCTGCACTATTACCTGCCGCGTAACTGCCAGGACACCACCCCGGCGGACTCGGAACTCGGGAAGAACGTGGGAGCGCCCGCGCGTGCCACCCACGTCGAGATCATGGCCGTGACCGCTACCGGGGGCAAGCCGTTGCGCTATCGCTTCTACCCGGGCGCGAACATGACGAACGATTTCAACATCGTGCCGAATTTTCACTACACGCTCCCGGTCGTCTTTAACACCGCGGGCGTCGAGGGGGACAGCCGCGTCGAGAACCTGGGGCAGGTGCAGCTGGTCGAGTCGAACTCCTACATCATCAACCCGCTCCCCGGCGCCGTGCAGACCACCTTCGGCGTGCCCGTTACCCGTGTCAACAAGTTCTGGGGCTCCCCGGACGGGGAGGTGGCTAACCTGCTTGCCTCGGAAACCCCGTGGGTGGCCGAGGTGATCTGGCAGGACAAGGCGGGCCCGCTGATCGAGTTCTGCGAGGCCAACGGCACGGTCATAACCGAGGGTAGATACGCGGGCGAGGGAGAGACGTATTTTTACTTCAGTCCCAAGGAAAACGCCGCGGGAAACGTGTTGATCGGGGCCAGGAAAGAGGGCGCCACCGAATACCTCTGGAGCTGGCACCTGTGGATCACGGGCTACAACCCGGACAACGCGGCGCCTTCCTGGCAGGATAACGTCCACTCGTACCCCGTGACCGGCGGGCACGTGCATCGCTACACCGGCGGGGCCTGGGCCACTGCCGCGTACACCGATAAATTCATCATGGACCGGAACCTCGGCGCCGCCGGGGCCGACCGCGCGGCCGGTGTTTCCAAGGCCGGCGGCCTGTACTACCAGTTCGGGCGCAAGGACCCGTTCCCCTTCATGGGCGTTCTACTGTATGACGTGGCTGGC
>JAISNC010000012.1 GCA_031276355.1 Odoribacteraceae bacterium | reverse complement strand
AGCGAGCGCTTCTATTTCAAGCCCGCCGGGCCAGGAGTCGAGGGCAACGTGTTGGTCGGGGTCAGGCTCAAGACGGGGGGAGAGGGGTATCTCTGGAGCTGGCACTTGTGGATCACGGGGTATAACCCGGACGAGGCCCCCTCCTCGTGGCAGGAGAACGTGTTCGCGTATACCATTCCCGGCGGCGGGCAGGTGCATCACTATACCGGCGGGCCGTGGGCCAATGAATACAATAATAAATTCATCATGGACCGTAACCTCGGCGCTGCTACTGCCAACCGCGCCCAGGGTCTTGCCGGTACCCGCGGCCTGTACTACCAGTTCGGGCGCAAGGACCCGTTCCCCGCCACGAACTTGTACGATATTAATGGCGCAACCGGCCCGACGATTCCAATAATGATAGACAGGACGTCGTTCGAGGGGGCGGTTAAAAATCCGACCACGTACTACACTTCCGGTAGTAGCGGTGACGACTGGCTCTTGAATAATCCCTACTACACCGCGTTGTGGAATAACCCCTCCACGTGGAACACGATCCCGGCGGCCGGCAAGAGCTTTTTTGACCCCTGTCCCCCGGGATGGAAATTGCCTGTAAATGGCACGTGGGACGTGTTCGCCATCGACAACGTCCATAACCCGACCGACTATGCCAGCGGTACCAATACCGCCGGCTGGGAGTTCTACATGGACAATGTCCTGAAGAACGCGTGGGCTTACTATCCGGCGGCGGGCTTGCGCTCGAACCTTATGGGTGACATGCCCAACGAGAGTACCCACGGTTACAGCTGGTCGTCCTCGCCGCTCAGCAGCACGAGTGCTTATAACTTAGGCTTCCACTCGACCATCGTGCTCCCGCAGTACATCGATAATCGCGGCCTGGGCCTCCCCGTGCGCTGTGTTCAAGAATAAAGGGAGCGAAGCGACCGCATCAGTTGATGACATTGGGCAAGCTCCAGTTTGCCCATCGGGACTGTCTCAAAAGTCCAAATCTCAGGACATCGATGGCTTCTATCCGGTATCGCGTCGGGCGCCGGGCATCCCGAACGGGATACCGGGGAGCGCTCCCTTTCGAGACCGCCCCACCCTTCCGAAAGCCAACTTTCGAGGCAGCCCCGTGTTGTTTATCGAGGGGAAGTTGTCCCGGAGGAGGGGGTTAACGCGGCGCTTTCCCGCGCCGTCTCATCGCGTGACACGCCGCGAGGAGCAGCAGGAAACAGAAGACGATGGTGGCACCGGAAGGGAGATCCAGGAGGGCGGAGGCGAACAGGCCGGCAACGGAGCCGGCGCAACTGACCGCGGCGGAGAGCACGAGTTGTTGCTTGAAGTTCCCGCGGAAGCGAGCGGCGATGGTGGGCGGGATGGTCAGGTAGGAGATGACCAGGATGATGCCGGCCAGCTTCATGCAGAGCACGATGCAGAGGGCCATGCACACCGTGACACCGGTCTCGAGCCACTCGATGGCCACGTGGTGCGTGCGGCTGTATTCCCGGTCGAAGGCGATGTAAAAGAGCGGGCGGTGGAAGAGAACGAAAAAGAGGACGATCGCCGCGCCGAGCGCCAGCGATAGCCAGACCTGGGAGGCCGTGACGGTCAGGATATTCCCGAAAAGGTAGGAGAGGAGGTTGGGCGCGTAGCCCGGCGTGAGGTAGATGAAGAGCACCCCCATCGCCATGCCCGCCGACCAGAAGATCCCGATCAGCGAATCCTCCCTGAAACGGCCGCCGGCCGAGAGGCGGAGGATGCTGAAGGCCGCCGCCAGCGCGAAGAGCGCCGCCCCCAGCAAAGGAGAGAGCCCCAGGAAGTAGGCCAACCCCAGGCCGCCGAAGGAGGCGTGCGTGATGCCGCCACTGATGAAGACCACGCGACGGGCGACGATGTAGGTGCCCACCAGCCCGCAGCCGGTACCGATCAACAGGGTGCTCCACAGCGCGTTCCTGAAAAAACCGTATTCCAATAGCTCGTGCATCTCTCACTCTTTTTTACATTGACCCTCGCTCACGCTGATCACGCTTTTCGCCAGCGCCCGCACCGTCGCCAGGTCGTGAGAGACCATCACGATGCTCATCCGCCGGTTCAGCTCCCCCAGCAGGGAGTAGAAGGCCTGTTCGAACCGGTTGTCGACGTACGTGGCCGGTTCATCCAGAATCAACACCCGCGGGGAGGAGACGAGCGCGCGGCAGAGGAAGACGCGCTGCACCTGGCCCCCGGAAAGTTCCCCGATGGCCCGGTCGCGACACGATGCCATCCCGTACGCCTCCAGCATCTCCCGCGCCCGCGCCCGGTCGGCGCGGGTGTAGCGCTTGTAAATCCCCTTTTCCGACAGCAGGCCCGACAGCACGACCTCCTCCACGCTGATCGGGAAGCGGGCATCGAACCGGCTGTTCTGCGGCAGGTAGCCGAACAGCGACCGCGCGGGGAAACGGTAGATGACCTCCCCCGCCCGCGGCGGGAGCAGGCCGAGGATCACCTTCAAGAGGGTGGTTTTTCCCCCGCCGTTGGGGCCGATGACACCGACGAAGTCGCCCTCCCGGAGGGTAAAGTGAACTCCCCGCAAGACGAGGTGCCGGTCATACCCGGCATCCACTCCCCGCAACTCCAGGATCGTCTCCATGCTACTCCATTTGATGCTCGATGATGGATAGCAACGAGCGCATCTCCCCTTTCCAGTCCGGGTTCAGCGGGTCGATGGCTATCACCCGCCCGCCGATCTCCCCGGCGACGGCCCGGGCGTTCTGCTCGTCGAACTGGTTTTGAATGAAAACGGTCTTGATGCCCCGCGAACGGCACGTGTCGACGATCGCCTTCAGGTGAACGGGGGAAGGCTCTTTCCCCTCGTGCTCGATGGCCACCTGCCGCATCCCGTAATCGGCGGCGAAGTAGGTGAGCGCCGGGTGATAGATCAGGAAAAGCTTGTTCTTCTTTCCCGATGTCACGCGGCGCGCCACCCCGTCGATGCTGTCGATCTCCACGTTCAGTTGCTCGAGATTCCGGGCAAAAAGCTCTTTTCGCGCGGGGAACCTCTCGCCGAGCACCCGCGCGACGGTCGCGGCCATCCGTTTGGCCCGCGCTGGCGACATCCAGATGTGCGGATCCACGAGGTGATCGTGCCCCCCCCCGGCCTCGCCTTCCAACAACGCCTCGCCCTCCGAGTGATTCACCAGCACGATCCCCTTCATCTCCTCCAGCAGGGGGTAGAGGTGGGTCACCTCGAAGGGGAGGTAGCCCACCGCGAAGTAGATCGAACTGTTGTACAAGTTCTTCAACTGCCCCGGGGTCAAGTCACACGCCGCCGGGTTAGCGCCCGGCGGGATCATCACGTTCACCTTCACGAAGTCGCCCGCGACGCGCTCCACGAAGTAGCGTTGCGGCAATATGCTCACGCTCACGCTCCGCTCTCGCTCCCCCGCCGGGCGACAGGAGTGACACGCGAAACAGGCGCAAAACAGGGAGGCCGCGATGAGTCTAATCATGGTCAAGCCGGGTACGTTTTATTCTTCTCCTCCAGCCGCTCCAGCACCTCGGAGAGGTACTTCCCCGCCTCCAGGCGGGCCATCGGCAGGTTATGCAGCAAGTAATTGCCGCAGTCGCTGGCCGCCGCTCCCGGTATCTCCCCGTCGAAATCCCGGATAAAGCGGAAGGTCTCCTGCATCAACGGCACGATGTCATCGGGGAGGAGATCCCCCCTCACCAGGAAGTAGTTCCCCGTGCAACAACCCATCGGCCCCCAGAAGATAATTCGCTCGCCCCAGGCGGGATGATCGCGCAGGTAGGTGGCGGCCAAATGCTCGATCGTGTGCAACTCGCTTTGCCCCAACACGGGTTCCCGGTTGGGTTCTTTCATGCGTATATCAAAGGTGGTGATCACCTCCGCCCCCACCCGGTCCTTGCGGGAGACGTAAACGCCGCGCGACAGGCGCAGGTGATCGATCGTGAAACTGGGTATCTTTTTCATGTTATCTTGGTTTGATTTATCTCTCGGCCACGCGCCGGACGAGCGCGCGCAATATCTCGAACGACCGGGCGGGAGCGTGCTCCCAGAAATCCCGGAATTGACGGGCGTGCCCCTCCACGCCGGGCGTGTCGCTGATCAGGCGATAGCTCAAAAAGGGCACGCCGTACGAGTAACAGGTTTGGGCCAGCGACCCCGACTCCATGTCGACGGCCAGCCCTTCCGGGAAGTGGCCCTTGATCTCGGCCAGCTCCTCTTGCCCGGTGATGAAGCGGTCGCCGCTACATATTAACCCACCACGCACCTGGCCTTCGCCCGGGATGATCGAGAGCGCCACGCGGTACAACTCCCTGTCGGATGGAAAGCGGGCGGGAAATCCCTGCACCTGCCCCCGCTCGTTCCCCTCGCCACACCAGACATCGTGGTACACCACCTCGTCGCCTACCACGACATCCATCACGCGCAACGACGCGTCGATACTCCCGGCGACGCCCGTGTTGATGATCAGCCCCGGCGCGTAGCCCCGGATCATCTCTACCGCCCCGATCGTCGAGCAGACTTTGCCGATGCCGCACTGCACGAGCACCAGCTCTACCCCCTCGACGGATCCCTCCACGAAGAGCATCCCGTTCACGAGACGCTCCTCGCGACACTCCAGCACGGCCCGCGCCATCTCGTACTCCTCGCGCATGGCCACGATCACGCCTACCCGTCTCATTGCAAATAGGGATTAGCGCATCTCTCTCGCTCGATCGTGGTCATCCCCCCGTGGCCCGGGATCACCCGGACATCTCCCGGCAGGACGAGCAACTTCTCTCGTATCCCCCGCACGAGTTGTTCCATGTTCCCGCCCGGCAGGTCGGATCGACCGATACACCCCTCGAACAGCACGTCGCCGGAGAGCAACAACTTGTCCCGCTCGCTGTAATAACACAGGCTACCGGCCGAGTGGCCCGGCACGTGTATAGGAAGCAGTTCCGAATGACCGAAACGCACCGGCTCGCCCTCGTCGAGGTAATCGCCTAACGGCGGCGGCGGGGTGATCCCCCTGATGCCCATGCGGGCGGCACACGCCACGGCATCCGTCACCCAGCCCTCGTCCGCCCGGTGGGCCTTCGCCGACAGCCCGTACTCTTCCAGCATAAAAGCGTTCCCGAAAATATGATCGATGTGCAGGTGCGTGTTCAACAACACGACCGGCGTCAGGCGGTTTTCCGACAAGAAACGCCGGAGCGCGCCCCGTTCCCTCTCCGAGATACAGCCACAATCCACCACGGCGGCCTCTCCCGTCTCGTCGTACAACACCACCGTGTTCTCCTCTATGGGATTAAATACAAAAATCTTGATCTCCATACTCCCCGTTCTTTTACGTTCGTAACGTGTCGAATCCTTTCCCGTAAACGCCCATCACCGTGTTCATCGTCAGGAACGCGTCGGGATCCACCAGCTTGGTCACCCGCATGATACCTTGCATCTCGCTCTTGCGGGCCACCACCAGCAGCATCTTCCGCGCCGCTCCCGTGTACCACCCCTGGCAATCCAGCACGGTCACGCCGCGATGCAAGTCACGCGTGATAGCGTCCGCCACCCGGTCATACTTCTCCGAGAAGATAAAAAACTGCACCGACTGCATCCGCCCGGTAAACACCATGTCGATCGTGTACGAGAGGACACCCATCTGCACGTACCCGTAGATGAGATCCTGGAATTTCCAGGAGATCAGGAAACTGCTCCCGATGATAATCACGTCCAGGTACATGATCACCTTGCCCGGGCTGATATTCCGGTACTTGTTGATGATCATCGCGACAATGTCCGTTCCCGCCGTGCTTCCCCCGTTGGCCAGGGAGACGCCCACCCCGGCACCACACAAGATGCCGGCGATGATCGTGCTCATAAACCGGTCATCCAGCAACGGCTCGTGAATATGCGCCTGGAAAAGGCTCAACAGGGCCGAGTTGATGAAAACCGCGTAGATCGTCTTGATACCGAACTTCGGCCCCAGGATCTTGATCGCGATCCCCACCAGCAACGCGTTGATCACGAGGTAAGAGATCCCCACGGGAATCGTCTCGTGGGTAAGAAAATAGATGATCGTGCTGATACCCGTCACGCCGCCGCCCACGATCTTGTGTGGCACCAAGAAGGCCGTCACGCCAAAAGCGTATATCACCAGCCCGAACGTGATCAGCACGTACGATCGTGCTTCCGAAAAAATAGCCGCTCTCTTCATGTTATTATCGTGCGTTTTGTTTACTCCAGGTATCCTTCAAGCCCACCGTCCGGTTGAAAATCAACCCGTCGGGAGTGGAGGACTTATCCACGCAAAAATACCCCAACCGCTGGAACTGGAAACGGTCACCGGGCCGGGCCGCGTGCAACCCGGGCTCCAGCTTGCAATGTTTCAACACCCGCAGCGAGTGCTCGTTCAAAAACGTTTTGAAATCCGCGTCCTTGTGACCGGCCGGATCCTCGTCCTTGAAGAGACGGTCGTACAAGCGCACCTCCGCCTCGATCGCGGCCTTCGCCGACACCCAGTGCAGCGTCCCCTTCACTTTCCGGCCGCTATCCGGCCCGTCGCCGCTACGCGTCCCCGCGTCGTACGTGCAGAAAAGCGTCTGCACGCGCCCCTCCGCGTCCTTCTCCACCCGCTCGCACTTCACGATATAGGCCCCCTTCAACCGCACCTCGTTCCCGATCGTCATCCGGAAGAACTTTTTCGGTGCCTCCTCCATGAAATCCTCCCGCTCGATAAACAACTCGCGCGAGAAGGGGAGCAACCGCGTGCCGGCAGAGGCATCCTCCGGGTTATTCTCCACCTCCACCCACTCGGTGTGATCCCCGGGATAATTCTCGAGCACGACCCGCACCGGGTCGAGCACGGCCATCACCCGCGGGGCGATCTTGTTCAAGTGTTCCCGCGCACAAAACTCCAGCAGCGACATGTCCACCACGATCTCCCGGCGGGCTACCCCCACCTTCTCGGCGAAAAGCCGGATCGACTCGGGCGTGTAACCGGCCCGGCGCAGGCCGGAGATGGTCGGCATCCGCGGGTCATCCCAGCCGTCCACGTACCCCTTTTGCACGAGCTCCAGCAACATCCGCTTGCTCATCACGGTATAGCTCAAGTTGCGCCGGGCAAACTCGATCTGGCGCGGGCGATACACCGTGTCCACCAGCTGATCCAGGAACCAGTTATACAGCGGGCGATGCACCTCGAACTCCAGCGTGCAGATCGAGTGCGTGATCCCCTCGAGATAATCACTCTGCCCGTGCGTGTAATCATACATCGGGTAGATGCACCACTGATCCCCGGTGCGGTAATGCGCCACGTGCATGATCCGGTACATGATCGGATCGCGCAACAGCATGTTGGAAGAGGTCATGTCAATTTTCGCCCGCAACACCCGCGACCCGGCGGGGAACTCCCCGTTTTTCATCCGGCGGAAGAGATCCAGGTTCTCCGCGGCATCCCGTCCCCTGTACGGGCTTTCAACGCCCGGCTCGGTGGGTGTCCCGCGCTGGGCGCTAATCACCTCGGCCGGCTGGTCATCCACGTACGCCTTCCCGGCCAGGATCATCTGCTCGGCCCAGTCGTACAACTGCTGGAAATAGTCGGAAGCGTAACGCACCTCGCCGTCCCACTGGAATCCCAACCACCGCACGTCGGCGAGAATCGAGTCGATATACTCGGGATCCTCCTTCGAGGGATTCGTGTCATCGAAGCGCAGGTTACACTTCCCGTTATACTTGGCGGCCAGGCCGAAATTCAGGCAGATCGAGGTGGCGTGCCCGATGTGCAGGTAGCCGTTCGGTTCCGGGGGAAAGCGCGTCAACACCCTCCCGTCATTCTTGCCGGCGGCAAGCTCCTCCTCGATAATCTGCTCTATGAAATTCAACGATTTTACTTCAGGCTCTTCAGCCTCGCTGTGTTTACTATCCATGCTAAAGGTTCTATTAATACGGTAACGCGAAAGTAATTAATTTGCGAGAGTTTCAAAAGTTTCCGATATTTGCACGCGATGAAAAAAATGCTCCACACGATACTGTACTGCATCCTCCCGTTCGTCACGTGGGCGCAAAACGATTACGACCCATTCAACAACGAAGGGTTCGGGAGAGAACGCCCCCGCGTGCAGAAGGACTCCTCGGTCAAAGAAGGCCCCGTTGTCCCGCATTTCCGCACCGCCTGGCAATGGAGGCACGGCGGACTTTACAAGCAAGTCGTGCCGCTCGACTCGCTGACCGACGGGATCCATAACTACAACGTGATCTTCAAACGCGCTATCTCCAATACCTACCTCGGCAACTACCCCTCCCCCTACGAGTCGAATATCTTTATCCACAGGGAGAGAAACGAAACCTTCTACCCCCTGAACACCGTCAGGGCCTACCTCTTCAAGCCCGAGGATGCCCTCGAATTTAACGTGACGACCCCCTTCACCCGCATCGACTACTTCAACGGCGGGGGCAGTAGCGTCTCCGAAAACTGGCTGGATGTATGGCACGTGCAAAACATCAAACCTTACTGGAGCGCGGGCTTCCGCTATAACCTGATCTCCAGCCTGGGATCCTATGCCTACCAAAAATCGAAGGCCTATAACTTCGCCTTTTTTTCCGGTTACGAACACCGTCGCCTGGCCGCCTCCTTCTTCATTAACCAGAACATGGGACACTTCGACGAGAACGGGGGCGTCGCCGAGTTCTCCGAAATCCGGGATACGATCATCAACTCGCGGTACGTGCTCACTCGCTTGACCGGTTCGGACAAGGGTGCCTATAACAATAACAATTATCAGAACTTCAACCTCAATGTCCTCGTGCAATACAACATCGGAAAGGGAAGAAGAGTGGATGCGTACAAAGATTCACTCCTCAACGCGCGCGGGGCCGACACCCTCCTCACGGAGGACCTTGTTCCCGATTCACCCCTTCAAAATCTTGACTCGCTACTCGGCACAAACCCCGGGCCTGGCACGGTCGACTCGCTACTGTCCGTCGTCCCACCTCCCCCCACGGATTCCCTCTCGACGGACACGCTCTACGCGGGTGCCATGACCTACCCCATGAAAGCCACGCTCGCCGTACGCGTGGAAGAGAACAAGCACGCGTTTAAAGAGAGCACCGTGGATCGCGCCTTTTTCCCCCACCACTACATCGACAGCCTGTCCAACAAAAACCTTTACGCGAACAAAACAGTCGAGGTCGAGGGGAAGTTGATCCTCAACGAGCACCCCAGATATTACTACCTGCCGGGCCTCTATGCCGGTTTAACTTACAAGCAACGGAACTACCGGCAACGAAAACAGGTCGACCAGGACTCCACCACCGTCGATTTCGGTACCGACAACTACTACGGGGCCTACCTCACGGCCGGGATATTCAACATCGACACCACCGATCTTCTCCACTTCGATGCCGCCGGAAGCCTTTGCTTATTAGGAGACTACATCGCCGACTACGCCCTGCAAGGGGAGATCACCCAGTTCCTGCGCCGGGATAGAAACACCTTTATCAAGATCAAGGGTGCCCTCAAACGCACGACTCCTAACGTTTTCCTCGAATTTTACCTCGGCAACCACGACCGCTGGGCAAACAATTTCGACAAAACGGCCTCCTACGAGCTTGAAGGCAGTTTTCATCATACCCGCCACCGCACCGAATTTGGCATCAACTTGAACAATACTACCGGTTATATCTACTTCGATACCCTCCCCACCCCCCGCCAGTACGATGCCTCCCTCTTCGTCCTGACAGCCTGGGCAAAACAAACCTTCAAGCTCGGCAACTTCTATTTCGATCAAAACGTCTACTACCAGGTAAGTAACCAGCCGGACGTGCTCTCCCTGCCCCAGCTCTCCCTCTATTCTCACAACTATTACAAGAACATTTTCTTCAAGAAAGCCCTCGGCTTCCAGATCGGCGTCGATCTCTTCTATAATACCTCCTTCTACGCCAGCTCTTACGCGCCTTCCATCATGCAATTCCACGAACAGCGCAAGGAAAAAACAGGGAATTACCCGAAAGTGGACGTTTTCATCGCGCTACGCATCAAACGGGCCGACATCTTCGTGAAATACGAACACCTCAGCCAATACTTCGCCAACAGGAACTACTTCTCGGCGTACGCTTACCCCATCAACCCGGCCCGCCTCAAATACGGGATCCGGTGGAACTTCTTCGACTGATCGTAACCGCGCAAAATCTTCCCATCCACACGACACGCATGACAACCCGGAAAGCCCTGTACATGACGCTACTGTCATGTAGCGCGATCGCCTGTAAACACGAGCAGGCCCCCTTCATCATGCTCCCTCTCCTCCCCTACGAACGCATCGCGGAAAGAGGCATCATCGACGCGTGCGTCTATCACAATGCCACCGACTACTACCTCCACGAGGGCACGCCCCGCGGCTTTCATCACGAACTTCTCAACGATTTCGCCGACCACATGGGCCTTAAGCTACACGTGGAAATAGACTCCAACTTCGACACCGCGCTTCAAGGCCTCAAGGAGGACCACTATGACCTCGTCGCCATGAGCCTCTGTGTTACCCCCCAACGACAGGAAGAGATCCTCTTTTCCGATCCCCTCTTCCATACCCGCTGGGTGCTTGTCCAAAACACCACCACCCCTCCCCTTCACTCCCCCCATCAACTGGCCGGCCGGGAGATCGCCTGCCAGCCGGGCGGCGAGGGGAAACGCCTCCTCGAGCACCTCCGCGACTCGTTGCGTCTCTCGTTTTCCATCACGGAACGCGAAGGGCACACCTATGAGGATATCCTGCTCCTGGTGGAACAGGGCGAGATTCCATTAGCCATCACCACGGAACACGTGGCCCGCGTCGCGAAACAACAGCTGACCCGCCTCGACTATTCGCTTGCCCTCTCCGCCCCTCTCCCCGTCGCCTGGGCCTGTCCCCGGGAGGCCGGATTCCTGCTCTCGGACATCAACCACTGGCTGGCAGGCCTCAAGAAAAACGGCCGGCTGGCCGTTCTCCACGACCGCTATTTTAATCGTCCTCATCACGCCAGATCCTATTTCAAGTCACAACGCGGCACCATCTCCCCGTACGATCCCATCATCCAAGAACACGCTCGACGCATCGACTGGGACTGGCGCTTGCTGGCGGCGTTGATTTACCAGGAGTCAAGATTCAAACCGGACGTGATCTCCGGTTTCGGGGCCGTCGGCCTGATGCAAGTCATGCCGCAGACAGCCACCACGCTGGGGTACTCCACCTACCTCTCCCCGCGGGATAATATCCGCGTTGGCATCGCCTACCTGCAATTCCTGCAAAACACCTTCTCGCGCTACCCTTTCAAACCGGAAGAACGAACGAAATTCATCCTGGCAGCCTACAACGCGGGCCCCGGGCACGTGATCGACGCGATGAAACTGGCCGAGGCACACCACAAAGACTCCTATACCTGGGAAGGCAACGTCGACTACTTTCTCCTCAATAAATCCGACCCGGCACTCTACAAGCACGCCCTCGCGCATCACGGGTATTGCGACGGGAAACAAGTCTTTAACTTCGTCAACAACATCATCGAGACGTATGCCCACTATAAAAACATCATCCCGGAATAGCAAAAGTTATCGTATGACGTTTGTTGATTACCGATTATTTTTCTAACTTCGCCTGAAAAACGCATGGTACTTCATTCAATCTTGTATAATCGTGCCTTATAGAAGATTACCAAATACTGACGCGGCTCGTATCCGGGCACTGGAGGTTATTTTTGATCAAAAACACACTCCAGATGTCACGCTTTGGCCCTTTTCGCCGGCCCTGAAACAGAAAATCGAATTTTTCTTGCCCAAGTTCAGGACAGCCATCGTGAACTCCCAGACAGCACGCGAAAAGCAGATCACGAACAGCCGTAAATACGCCGACTACACGCGAAAAGCCAAATTATATATCTCCCATTTTTTGCAAGTACTCAACTTCACCATCATCCGCGGTGAATTGAAACCCGCGGCCCGCGTGTTTTACGGGATCGACGAGGAGGAACAGCGACTCCCCGCGCTGGTGACAGAACAAGACCTGATCGAGTGGGGCGAAAAAGTGATCAAGGGAGAACAAGAACGGACACGGGCCGGGGGAACCCCCATCTATAGCCCCTCCATCGCCCTGGTAAGAGTAAATTACGAGAATTTCAAGCAAGCCCACTTCTCCCAAAAACAGTTCCAACAGAACGCCACCCGTTACAGTGCAGAAGTTGCCCAATACCGTACCGACGCCGACACGCTCATCCTCCACCTGTGGAACGAGATTGAAAAACATTTCGAGACCATCGAGGAGGAGGAGGAGAAGCGTCGCGCTTGCTGCGAACGCTACGGGATCGCTTACGTCTTCCGGAAAGGGGAACGCGAGAAATTAACACGACAACAAGAGATCGACCGCATCACGCTTCGATTACCGTTTTAGCCCCTCCTCCCCCGTTGCCAAAAGAGATGCCTCACGCGTACCAACGAGTCGGGAGCAGGGGAGTTATAAAACGTCTCCAAGAAAGCATTAAACTCGGCACGCCCGCGCGTGGCCTCCTCCAGCGCCTCCCCGGTAATATCGTGAAACGAGATCAAGACCGCGCGACGCGGCAGGAGAAAAACGAAATTGACCAGCACGTAAAAGATCCCCTTTAGGTAGGTCGGCAAAAAATGAGGAGACTTCCCGTTTCCGGCACGCGACCACATGCTTCCCCACAAGCCCCGTACCCGCACGCCAATGACGCGCGTGCCTGCCGGAAGACGACGACACACTTGCCAAGCCACCTGTTTATTGCGAATCCGCTCACTCCCCCCGGCGGCTATCTGGCCCGCGGGATAAAGCAACACGTGCTTCCCCTCCTGCAACGCCTCGAGTACCCGCTCGTGTAACCCGGCCGCCACCGCTACTCCCGCCCGGCCCCGTTCCAAATTGGGAACCGGGATCGCTCCCAAGCGCTTGAAAAGCGGCTGTAACAAACGTATCTCGAAGTAATCCACCGACATCAACGGTGTCGCCACGAGATAACGATACACGTGAGCGTAAAGTATTTGCGGATCCACCAGGGCCTGGTGATTCGGCAACAACAACTTCGTACCCTCTTCGAGTAACACCCCCGTACCCTCCAGGTGTACCCGGTATCTCAACGAGAGAGCGTAACGATACAGGGCAGCCACGCGCTTCATCGTCCCGGTAATTTACGGTCTATTTTTTTTCTACTCAAAAACAGCAACACCGTGATTCCCAGCATCAAGAAACTCAAGAAAAGAAATACGGATCTCGTGCTGAAAAAACGCTCCATCACGCCGAAACACCCGGAGGCCAACAACATAAAAAGAAACGAGAACTGGTTGGAGTAAGCCAACATCGCCCCCAACTCCCGGCCCTCGACGTGGGCTTGAATCCACGCGTCCAAGGGCACCTTGAAAAAACCGATGCAAAACGAGGCGAGAAAGATAGTACCCCCAAAGAGAAGCCCCCCGATGGGAAAGAGATAGAGCCATAAGAAGACGATCCCCGTCGTCCCCCCGCCCCACGGGAGCAGTTCCAGCCTCACCCGCTTCCCGGAGACGACTCCCGCGAGAAAACATCCCGCCCCGATGCCAACGGCAGCCAACGACATCACGACACCCGTTTGAAAATCGCTCATCCCCAGATCCCCTCGGCAATAAACGATCAACATCATCTGCACCATGGAGCCGATCATCCAAAACACGGCTAATCCCAACACCACCTTGTTCAACCCCCGGAAATCCCCGGCACGGCGATACATCTCCTTCATAAAGGCAAACGGGTTCAATGTACCGCGCCCCTCCCGCTCCGGAGTGCCCTCGTCGGCCTTCAGCATCAGGCTACAGAGCCATCCCAACAGGGCAATCGCGAAGAGCAGAAGAGACAACACGGGGATCGTCACGCTCCCCGCGAGGAACGAGGCGAGCAACGTGCCCGTGAGAATACCGGCAAAGGCAAACGTCTCCATCGCCCCGGAACCGTAAGAGATGCCCTCCCGTCCCCCAATGTCGCGAATCAACCCGTATTTCGAAGGCGAGAAAAGCGCGCTTTGCAATCCCATCATCAAAATGGCAAGCAACACCGTGATCGTCGAGCGGGTCATCAACCCCACCGTCGCCACGCCCATGATCGCGATCTCGAAACCCTTGGCATACACCACCACCTGCCGCTTCCGGTAGATCATCGCCCATCGCCCTGCCAACGGAGAGAAGAGCAAATAAGGGAGTACCAGCGCGGCCGACGCTAACGTGACCACCATCGACTCGCGCTCCTTCCCCACCCAAGCGATACAAATAAAACAAGCCAGCGTCTTCAAAAAATTATCGTTCAACACGCCCAGGTAGTTCGTGACAAAAAGCGGTAAGAAATTTCTCTTCTTAAACGTCATCTTGATTCAATTTCATAACGTGCGCCAAATGTAATCATTTTTCAAGAGAGTACATTCAACCACCGCACACGGGTCTCCAGGATGCTTCGTGCCTCGCGACTCCTCGCGGCTCACGATGACGAAAACCAACTTTCGAGATACCCTCCCGGGCGCGATCACCCAGATTCTTTTTCGTCGCCTCCACTCGTTTATCCATTTTTGTTGTTCTCGCTCAACCGCCTTTTTTATTCACGTCCTATTTCTTCGAGTTTAATTTGGTAATCTTTTCCTTTTCGGACCTCAATCTTCTTTCGACTTTTTTCACGTCTTCGGCAGGGGGTAAATCTTCGGGGACAAGTCCGCGTTCAATCATGATTTTCCGTACGCCGAGATTGTTTTCGACGTGTTCTTTTTCGATGGCAGGGACACCCGTGAGATTTTTCAGTTGAACATTTTCTGTAGTCATGGCCGCCGCAAAATCTTTGGCTTTGATGCTTACCGTCGGCAAAAAGTCGGCTATCGGACGGTTTTCCGGTACGCCGAATTTACGTTTCAGTTGAGCCGTGTCCAAACGAAACAGCGCCTTATCGCCTTTTGAACGGATAATAGCAAAACCTTTGTCGTCCACGCCGTGCTCATACAAAACGCCGGAAAGCGCTTTCTCCGTTTCGCGCAATTTTAAACGCGCCTCTACCCGTTCCGTCTCCTGCAAACGCTGCTCGATGAGTTCGGAACGTCGGGTTTGAACGGCAAAATAGGTTTGAGCAAAAGCGATTGCCGGCTTGCGGCTGTCACCGTTTTGAGCAATCAGGTAACACGCGTACCGGGTAAGAAGAATGTCTTCTATCTTTTTTTCAGCGCTTTTAGGCATCGGTATCGTTTTGCTGACGTCAGCAAAATGATCGGAAACAGCGGCCCCGGCATTACGGCATGATTCTTTTGCTTTGTCTATGGCATTCATGAAATTACGCCACTGCGTGTACCCCAGTAACGACTGCAATTCGCGGGCGCTCCAACACTCTATACCATTGTATTCGGCGGCCACTTTTTCAAACTGCTCGAATAATTGAACGATCTCTTCTCTCTTCAACATGACAATCACGATTTAAAAACGAATGCAAAAATAGTGTTTCTCTATTATTTCCAAAATTCTACCGTTTATTCTTCAACGGATAAAAAAAAAGTGCGCGCGGTTGGTGGATTTAAAAATATCCTTACCTTCGCGTCCATAATTAGAATGAATAGAGATGACTCGATGCATGGGTACATATTGGTGGTGGTGCTTGTTCTTCCCCGAAGAGTGAGTGAAGCCGTCGTACGTAGTCAAGCAAAATGAAGGCCTGTTGTAACTCACAACAGGCCTTCCTCTTTTGTATCGCACGGGAATTAAAAAACACGAACATGGAAAATGGTAAAACACGAAAAGATCCCCCCTACGCCACGTCTCTCCCGGATGACGAAGGCTATTACGGTAGTTTCGGCGGGGCCTATGTCCCGGAAGTGCTCCACGCCAACGTGGAGCAGCTGAGAAATAGTTACAGGAGCATCCTCGACGATCCCGGCTTCCGGCAGGAGTTTCACGCGCTGCTGACCGATTACGCGGGACGCCCCTCCCCGCTCTACCTGGCCCAACGTTTATCGGGCAAACACGGGTGTAAGATCTACCTGAAACGGGAAGACTTGAATCACACCGGTGCCCACAAGATCAATAACGCCATCGGGCAAATCCTTCTCGCGCGACGGATGGGCAAGACGCGGATCATCGCCGAGACCGGCGCGGGCCAGCACGGCGTGGCCACGGCCACCGTCTGTGCCCTGATGAACATGGAGTGCATCGTCTACATGGGCGACACCGACGTGAACCGCCAACACTTGAACGTGCAGAAGATGAAAATGCTCGGGGCCACCGTCGTTCCCGTCAAGAGCGGGAACATGACGTTGAAAGACGCCACGAACGAGGCCATCCGCGACTGGTGTTGCCACCCCTCGAACACGCACTATATCATCGGGTCGACCGTCGGCCCCCATCCCTATCCCGACCTGGTGGCCCGCCTCCAGTCCGTGATCAGCCAAGAGATCCGCACGCAATTGCCCGCGAAGGAGGGCCGGGAGTATCCCGATTACCTCGTGGCGTGCGTCGGTGGCGGCAGCAACGCGGCGGGGACCATCTTTGAATACATGGGTGACAACCGCGTAAAGATCCTGCTCGCCGAGGCCGCCGGCCATGGCATCGATAGCGGGCACTCTGCCGCCACGATCCACCTGGGAAAAATCGGCATCATACACGGGGCCAAAACCTTGCTCATGCAGACGGAGGACGGGCAGATCATCGAGCCTTATTCCATATCGGCAGGCCTGGACTACCCCGGCATAGGCCCGCTACACGCCTACCTGGCCGGCGCGGGACGGGCCGAAGTTCTGGCCGTCAACGACCTCGAGGCCTTAGATGCCGCGCTCGAGTTGACCCGCCTCGAGGGGATCATCCCCGCGCTGGAATCGGCCCACGCGCTGGGCGCGCTCTCCCGCAAACGCTTCCACCCGGAAGAGGTCGTCGTCGTCTGCCTCTCGGGGCGGGGCGACAAGGACATGGATAGTTACATTCAACACGCTAATATTAACAACCACGCATCATGATCTACACGAGAACCAAGACGGTGCTGGCCGACCTCCAGACGCCCGTCAGCATTTACCTGAAAGTCCGGGATGCCTATCCCGAGTCGGCCCTGCTGGAGAGTTCCGATTTCCACGGGAACGAGAACTCCATCTCCTTCATCGGCCTCTGCCCGATGGCGCGCTTCGAGGTGAAAGAGTATCGCGTCAGCCTGCTCCACCCCGACGGGCGGCGAGAGGAACGAAAGATCGAGGAGGGGGAATCCGTCCCGCGACTCCTCGACCGTTTCATCCGCTCCATCCGGGTAGAGGCGGGAGAAGAGACCGTCGCTTACAACGGGTTTTTCGGTTACACCTCCTACGATGCCATCCGCTATTTCGAGGAGATCGACCCGGGAACCCCCTCTCCCGGTGCCGGGGATATCCCGGAGATGAGCTATATTTTCTACCGCCACCTGCTCGCGATCAATCACTTCAAGAACGAGATGACCGTCATCGAGAACCGGAACGAGGGGGAAGAGAGTCACATGGAGGAGCTGGTGGCCATGCTCGCCAACCGCGATTACGCTTCCTACAACTTCGAGACGCGCGGCAACGAGGAGTCCTGCCTCACCGACGAGGCCTACAAGACGATGGTAACGCGGGGCATCCGTCACTGCAAGCGGGGCGATGTCTTCCAGATCGTCCTCTCCCGTCGTTTCTCCCAGCCCTTCTCGGGCGACGACTTCAAGGTATACCGCGCCTTGCGCTCCATCAACCCTTCGCCCTACCTCTTCTATTTCGATTTCGGTTCCTTTCGCGTCTTCGGCTCCAGCCCGGAGACGCACTGCGTCGTGTCGAAAGGGCGGGCCTACATCGACCCCATCGCCGGCACCTTCCCGCGAAGCGGGGACGACGAGAAGGAGAAGCAACTCGCCCAGGCCCTCCTCGATGACCCGAAAGAGAACGCCGAACACGTCATGCTGGTCGACCTGGCGCGGAACGACCTCAGTAAAAACACCGACAACGTGCACGTCGAGTTTTACAAGGAGATCCAGTTTTACTCCCACGTCATCCACCTCGTCTCGCGGGTAGCGGGCAGTGTCGCTAAAGATAGCAATACCATCAAGATCTACGCCGACACTTTCCCCGCGGGGACCCTCACGGGTGCTCCCAAACGACGCGCGATGGAACTCATCCGCGAGATCGAGCCTCACGGCCGCGGCGTCTACGGCGGCTGCATCGGGTACATCGGGCTGAACGGGGACATCAACCAGGCGATCACCATCCGCTCCTTCGTGAGCAAGAACAACGTGCTCCACTACCAGGCCGGCGCGGGCATCGTCTCTCGCTCCGTCGAGGCATCCGAGCTACAAGAGGTCAACAACAAACTCGGGGCGTTGAAAAAAGCCATCGACGCGGCCGAGAGAATCATGAACTAACAACGTGAAAAGATGAAAATACTGATTTTCGACAACCAAGACTCGTTCACCTACAACCTTTTCCACCTCGTCAGGGAGCTGGGCTACCATGACGTGGAGGTACACCGGAACGACAAGATCTCCCTCGACGCCGTGGCCGCGTTCGACAAGATCATCCTCTCCCCGGGGGCGGGGATCCCCTCCGAGGCGGGCCTCTTGCTGCCACTGATCGAGCGCTACGCTCCCGTGAAGAGCATCCTCGGCGTCTGCCTGGGCCACCAGGCCATCGCGGAGGCTTTCGGCGGGCAACTCGTCAACCTGCAGGACGTTTACCACGGGGTGGCCACGCCCGTGCACGTCATCGCCCCGCATCGCCTCTTCGCCGGGCTACCCGCGACCATCGAGGCGGGCAGGTACCACTCGTGGATCGCCGACACGGCCACCTTCCCCGGCGCGTTACAAGTCACCGCCGTGGACGACGAGGGGCAGATCATGGCCTTGAAACACCGCTCGTTCGACGTGCACGGCCTGCAATTCCACCCCGAATCGGTGCTCACGCCGACCGGGAAAGAGATAATGAAACGATTCCTGATCCCTTGACAAGGAGGGAGTAACAACATAAACGACACACCATGACACGAGACAACACGAAACCCCGCGCCACGCTGCCGGGCATGCTTAACCGCCTCTTCGAGCACCGGTACCTCACGCGCGACGAGGCGCGAGACATCCTCACCGACATGGCCGAGGGCAAATACAACGAGAGCCAGATCGCCTCCTTCATCACCACCTACTTCATGCGCAGCATCTCCGTCGAGGAGATCCTCGGCTTCCGGGACGCGCTCCTCGAGACGCGCGTCAACGTGGACGAGCTACGCGCGTACAACCCCATCGACATCGTCGGCACCGGCGGCGACGGCAAGAACACCTTTAACATCTCCACGGCGGCCTGCTTCGTCGTCGCGGGTGCCGGCCACAAGGTGGTCAAGCACGGCAATCACGGGGCTACCTCCGTCAGCGGCGCGTCCAACGTGATGGAAGAGCACGGCGTTCGATTCACCCGCGACGCGGGCATCCACCGGCGCTCCCTCGAGGCCGCCAACATCGCTTACCTCCACGCCCCGCTCTTCAACCTCGCCCTCAAGACCGTGGCTCCCGTGCGCAAGGCACTCGGCGTGCGCACCTTCTTCAACATCCTCGGCCCGCTCGTCAATCCCATCCTCCCGCGCAGGCAAGTCCTGGGGGTCTATGACCTGAAAATGGCCCGGCTCTACAACTACATCTACCAGGAGAGCGGCAACGACTTCTCCATCGTCCACGGCCTCGACGGGTATGACGAGATCTCCCTCACCGGCCCCTTCAAGGTCATCAACAAGCACGGCGAGTCCATCTACACGCCCGAAGATCTCGGGCTGCCGCGCGCGCGTCCCGACGAGCTTTTCGGGGGGAACACGCCCCGCGAGGCCGCCGCCGTGTTCGACGAGGTGTTGAATAACACCGCCACCGACGCGCGGAAGAACGTGGTCATCGTCAACGCCGCTGTCGCCATCCAGACCATCCACCCGGCCTTGAGCCTGCGCGCATGCATCGAGCAGGCGCGTCACTCCCTCGAGTCCGGCGAGGCGAAACGCGCGCTTGACCTGTTCCTCACCCTCAACCGCTGAACGATGAACACGCCCACTAAAAACATCCTCGAGAGCATCTGCATCCACAAGTGGAACGAGGTCGCGCGACAAAAAGAGGAGCTTCCCCTCTCCCGCCTCGAGCGAGCCATCCGCCTTCAAGAGCGGCCCGTCATCTCGTTGAAACGCGCGCTAACCGCCTCGTCATCGGGCATCATCGCCGAGTTCAAGCGCCGCTCTCCGTCGAAAGGCTGGATCGCCCCCGGCGCCGACGCCGCGAGCGTCGCGACCGCTTACGAGCGCGCGGGGGCCGCCGCCATCTCCTGCCTCACCGACGAACACTTCTTCGGTGGCGGCTTCTCGGACTTCGAGCGGGCGCGCGCCGCCGTCTCCCGCGTCCCGCTCCTGCGGAAGGACTTCATCGTGGACGAGTACCAGCTCTTCCAGTCCCGCGTCATGGGCGCCGACGTCGTCCTGCTCATCGCCGCCTGCCTGACGCGCGAGGATGCCCGGCACCTCTCCGCGCTGGCGCACCGGCTGGGCATGGAGGTGTTGCTGGAGCTGCACGACGAAACGGGACTCGACTACATCCAGCCCGACACCGACCTCGTCGGCATCAATAACCGGGACCTGAAAACCTTCTCCACCGATCCCTCCAACGCCCTCGCCCTCGCCCGCGCGCTCCCGCCCGGCCCCGTGAAAATCGCCGAGAGCGGCATCACCTCCCCGGTCACCGTCCAGGCGCTGCGCGCCGGGGGATTCCAGGGCTTCCTCGTGGGAGAACACTTCATGCGCTCTCCCGACCCCGGCAAGACGCTGGAAGAGTTCATCACGCGCGTCAACGAGCCATGAAGATCAAGGTTTGCGGCACGAGAGACGCGGGGAACATCGCGGCCCTCTGCGCGTTGCCCGTCGACATGATCGGGTTCGTGTTCCACGCGCCCTCCCCCCGGCACGCGGGTACCCTGGAGCCGGGCATCACGCGCGCCATCCCCTCCTCGATCCACAAAGTAGGCGTTTTCGTCAACGCAAGCGAGGAGGAGGTGACGCGGCAGGCCCGCCGTCACGACCTGCAAGCCGCGCAACTGCACGGCGACGAGCCGCCGCACCTCTGCCGCGCCTTGCGGGAACGGGGCCTGCAAGTGATCAAGGCCATCCCCATGCAAGCGGGAGCCAGCGCGCGGGCGCTCGCCGCGCCGTACGCGGGAGCGTGCGATTTCCTGCTGTTCGACACGCGCACCCCCGCCCGCGGCGGCTCCGGTCGCAAGTTCGACTGGCGCCTCCTCGACGCGTACGACGGCCCGGTGCCTTTTCTCCTCGGCGGGGGCATCGGCCCGGAAGACGCCACCGGCCCCCTCCGCGCGCTGGATCACCCGATGCTGCACGCCATCGACCTGAACAGCCGCTTCGAGACGGCCCCCGGGATCAAAGACATACGCGCCATCCGGCAATTCATAACCACCCTTAACGCGATAAAACAATGAACAAGATCACCACCCTCTTCCGCGAAAAACAACGCGGCCTCCTCTCCGTCTACTTCACGGCCGGCTTCCCCGGGCCGGACGACACGGTCGCCATCATCCGCGCCCTGCAAGCCGGCGGCGTGGACATGATCGAGGTCGGCATCCCCTTCTCCGACCCCATGGCCGACGGGCCGGTCATCCAGCAGAGCAGCGCCGCGGCCCTCGACAAGGGGATGACCCTGAAAGGCCTCTTCGCGCGGCTGGCCACCCTGGGCGACGAGGCCCGCGTGCCGCTCCTCTTGATGGGCTACCTGAACCCCATCATGCAGTACGGCTTCGAGAACTTCTGCCGCTCGTGCGTGGAGACGGGCGTGTCCGGGATGATCATCCCGGATCTCCCTTTCAACGACTACCTGCGGGAGTACAAGCCCGTCGCCGACCGCCACGACTTGAAGATCATCATGCTCGTCACCCCGGAGACCCCCGCGGAACGCGTCCGCCTGATCGACGCGCACACCGACGGCTTCATCTACCTCGTCTCGTCGGCCTCCGTCACCGGCACGCGGGAGCGCTTCGACGAGCAGACCATCGCCTACTTCCGCCGCACGCGCGACATGAAGACGCGCAACCCCTTGATGATCGGCTTCGGGATCTCGAACAAGGCCACCCTCGACGCGGCCCTCGAGCACGCCTCCGGGGCCATCATCGGCAGCAAGTTCGTCTCCCTGCTCGCCACGCGCGTCCCACCCGGGGAGGCCGTCAACGAGCTGCTCCGGTCGCTCGCCAGGTAGAAACGCCGGGACAGGCTCCCCGGGCGGGAGAAACGTCTCGCAGGGACGACACTCTATTAACCGTATGCTTTAGCTCACTGTCATCAAGTTAAGAGAGAACGCTTGGCCGTAACGAACTTCGCTTCGATTGGCTTCGCCGGGTTTCGCTTCCCCATCGGGGAATAATATCAATAGAAAACAGGATACCCCCCGTATCGCCAATAGCCCGTGGGGCTTTCATTTCGGCGCTTTTCATGAATCCCCGGCGGGGAATTGGGAACAAGAAGGGAGGCCGTTTCTCTATTGATACGGGGGTGTATCAAAAGCCGGTTTTCGTCATGGGTATCCGCGTGGCGGGAAGCAATCCAGAAACCAGCAAGTCAATGGATTGCTTCGAGCCACACGTTTACGATGACGCTCATTCGAGGCTTTTAAATCAGTCTCCTTGGCACGAGCAGTTGCATACGCCCCCCCCCTTATTCGAGAGAGGGGGCTTCGAGGATCAGAAGGCGAAACCGAAGCGGAGACCGCCGGTAGGGAAAAGCCCGCAATGGCCGAAGGAGAAGGGGCCATCGTCGTAGGGCTTTTTCGCCTCGTCGTAGAAACTATACGCGTAGCCCAGGCCGACGAAGAGGTCGACGAAGAAGACGTGGCGTAGCGTTGACTGGAGGCCGATGGTCCAGGAGGTGGAGAACTTGTCGAAGTGTTGCTGCACTTCCTGGTCGGTGAGGTACTCGTGAAACGTGAGGCCGTCCTCCCGGTAGGAGCGTATGACATCGTCGGTGTAGCGGACGCGGTAGTTGTTGTAGGTGATCCCGGCACTACCGTAGAACCAGCGATGGAAGAAATACTTGTAGGCCAGGCCCAACCCCATACCCCGGAGGCGGGAGAGATCCTCGCCGCCGGAGAGGAACACCCACTCTTCGTCCTCTTTGTTGGTGACAGCGTGCGCGAAGAGGCTTGCTTGCAACCACTTCCGCTCCTTGATGCGCGCTTCGAAGTCGAAACGGGCCGTGCCGTTGATCGCGTAGAAAGGTTGCCAGGCGACGGTATAACGCGGCTCCCACTGGGCGCTCGCCGGGAGCGTGGCGGCGAGAAGCAGGCCGCACGATAGTATTTTGAATAGTGTTTTCATGGCTTAATCTCGTTTAACTGCTATTTTACTGATGAAAGTGAGTCGCGGGCCGGTGTGGTCGAGCTGGTAGAGGCCGTCCTCGCCGATCACCAGCAACGTCTTCTCGAGGGGGATCACGTCGTAGGCCCGTATGCCGGCGATCTCGCGGATGTGGTCGAGGTCGTCGATCCAGGTGGGGGTACGCGGGTTGCGCACGTCGTAGACCTTGATACCGTTGTCGCAGACGAAGAGCGTATCACCGGCGATGCCCAGGCCGCGGGGGCCTTCCAGGGGCAGCTCCGTCACCTTGGAGGGAGAGCGAGGATCGGAGATGTCGTACACCTGCAGCAGGTTGGAGGTGCGGCCACACCACGAGCTGTTGGAGTTGAGCGTGACGTAGGCGTACTTGCCGCTGGCCACGACGGGATCGCAACTCTTGATGTGAAGCGTGAGCGAGAGGCGTACCGGGAACTCGGGGCGACTGATGTTGTAGATATACATCCCGCTTTGCGAGCCGATGAAGAGGAGCGTGTCCAGCGTGAAGATGGTCTCGGCACCCGCGTCCAGCGTCTGATCCTTACTCGGCAGGCGGTAGGGTTTGTCGGGGATAGAGATGTCGAAGACCTTCATCTTGTCGTTTTCCACCGTGTAGAGGTGGTCGCCGTGGACGGTAAAGCGGGCCATCGAGCCGCCGATGCCACTGCCACTGCCGCCGCCGTCAGCGTAACCGCCGCTACCGGGCGAGGAGGAGTCTTTGCTGCATGCCGCCGCCAAGAGGGCGACCGCCGCGAGATACAGGTATCTCTTGAACTGTTTCATGATGTTTAATTGTTTTTAGTTACTTTTTTCCATCCCACCAGCACGAAGTTTTCGGGACGTTTGGTGTAGCACGCGTAGCCGTCCGGGGAGAGCGGCTCGGGGAAGATCGCCTTGACGCGCTCGGTCACCTGCTTCGTGGACAAGTTGAAGGCCACGAGGTCGACGGCGTTGTCGAGGTAGAGGATGTCACCCTTGATGGCCATGTCGATGCAGCCGGGGGCGACGATGAACCCCTCGCTGACGGGAGCCGTCGGGGTGGTGTTGTTGATAACGTGTACACCCTTGTACTTCTCGTTGACATAGATGTACGGCGACTTGTAGTAGAGCTTGCCCGGGTTGACGAGGTCGCGAGCACCCGCCTGGTAGAAGACGGATTTTTCCAGTTCCGCCCGCTCCATGAACACCGGGGTGTAGGTAGAAGTGGGGTAGAGGTAAAAGCCCGTGAGCGCCGCGAGAAGGACGCAGGGCACGACAAGTAAAAGGACTCTTTTTTTCATATTACTTAGTTTTAGATATTAAAGATACTATTGATTGACTAAGCGGTTGACCAGCCGGCAGAAGGCGACACGGTGGCCACCCGGGTCGAAGGCGACGGCATCGCGGGCGAGGGCGGAGACCATCGGCCACGCGAGCGTCCCCTTGTAGGCGGACCCCTTGAGCAGCAGGGCAGCTCCCGCCACGGCCGCGGCGAAGCGCGAGTTATCCGACACGTCGGTCGCGGGGGTGCCGGGAATCTCGACGGCGAGGGAGCGGCTGACGGCTTGCAGGTCTCGCTTGTAGCGGACGCTGAGCGCGGCGAGCGAGCCGGTGGGGGACTCGGCAGGGATCAGCTCGTAGAGGGCGGTGACGGTCTGGCCCACGCCGATCTCGCCGGCATCGACCCGGTCATCGTCGAACTGCTCCTGGTCGAGGTGACGATTCTCGTAGCCGATGAGGCGATACGAATGCACGCGGCCGGGGTTAAAGGTAAGTTGTACCTTGCAGTCGCGGGCGACGGTATAGAAGCGGGAGCGCTCC
The DNA here is from genome assembly GCA_031276355.1 of Odoribacteraceae bacterium. GTDB lineage: Bacteria > Bacteroidota > Bacteroidia > Bacteroidales > Marinifilaceae > JAIRKS01. Next base: position 29,606 of record JAISNC010000012.1, on the reverse strand, counting down.
TCGAGGAACACCTTGCGCAACTGGTCGGCGTTGTACACGTACTCGTAGTTGCCGTTGCCGTTGTCGGCCAATTGTTCCATCATGGCATCGTTGAGGTTGCCGCGGCCAACGCCGAGGACGGTGAGGTAGACACCGCTCTTCCGTTTTTCCTTGATGATGCCGACCAGTTCGGCGGTGGAGGATACCCCCACGTTGAAGTCGCCGTCGGTGGCGAGGATCACGCGGTTGTTGCCGCGACTCTCGAAGTGGGCGATGGCCACCTCGTAGGCCTTGGCGATACCGGCGGCACCGGCCGTGGCACCTTTCGTGCCGAGACGCGCGATGGCGGCGCGGATGATCTCCTTGCCGGCCTCCGTGCAGGCCGTGGAGGAGAGCGACACGCCGGCCCGGCCGCCGTAGGTAACGATGGCCACCCGGTCCACGGGGCGCAGGCCGTTGACCAGCAGGGCAAAGCCCTCTTTCAGCAACGGGAGCCGGTCGGCGGGGGTCATCGAACCGGAGACATCGATCAGGAAGACGAGGTTGGCGGCGGGGAGATCGGCATCGGCGATCTCCCGTCCTTTCAGTCCGACGCACAAGAGAAGGCGATGACTCGCCCAGGGGCAGGAGAAAAGCTCGGCATCAAGCCCGATCTCCTCGCCGGAGCCGGGGGCGGGATAGTCGTAGGTAAAGTGGTTAAGGAACTCCTCGACCCGCACGGAGGCCGGCGGGACGGTCGCACCCTCCTCGATAAAGCGACGGGCGTTGGCGTAGGAGGCACCGTCGGCATCGACGGAGAAGGTGGAGACGGGATAGTCGATCGTGCTCAGGAAGGGGTTCTCGGCGTACCCCTGGTAGCGGTCGTCGTCACCGGCGGCGGCGGGGGAAACAATGCCGTCGCTCAAGTAATTCCGCTCTTCGACCGTGCAGGCGGCGAGGAGTATCGTGACGATGACAAACAAGCGTGATTTCATATTTTCTCGTTTTTAATTGATGTATCCGGATTCTTGCACGTGTACCTCCGGCATTTCGAAGGTGACGGTAGAGTAGACGGCATAGCCGATGATGCCGACACCGCCGTGGACATTCGCGTGCACCTGGACCGGTTCCATGACTCCCTCGCCCATCTCCAGGAGCATGAGCGATTTCAGGTGGAGGTAGGTATCCTCGTCGATGCGTACGACGGTCACGTGGTGCTTCATCACGTTGCGTTGCCCGATCGTCTGCCCGTCGTGCGCGTACTCGAAGCGGGTCGTGTTGCGCGCCCCGGCGCTCACGCGCATCGTGTAGCCAGTGCCCTCGAAGGTTTCGTTGGTGAAAATATGGTAGCGGTTGGGGACGACATCCTCGTTGATCCAGGTGTTGTTGCTGCCGACGAGCAGCGGGTCATTCTCCGGGCTGAAAGCGTAGTGACGGGTCGAGTTGTAACGCTCGCCGTCCACGACCTCGTAGGTCTCCGTCTCGACGATGAGGCGGTAATAGTGGCGTTCGCGGGCCGTGTCGTTGATGTGAAGGGTATAATGGACGCGCTCCAGCTTGCCCGGGTTTCCCAGGAGCGTCGTGTCCACGCGGATCGGCACCGTGTCTGCCGGTACCGTCACCTCGGCCGATGCCTCGGGCATCCCCTCGGCCCGGGCCGTGACCCGCACGCGATCGCCCGGGCGCGGGTAAACGTCGGCGACGTGCTGCACCGCGAGTTCCCACGGCGAGCGGGGTGTCGGGTAGAGCGTCCCGGCGAGTTGCCCGTTCACGTGTACCTCGCCCGTGACCTCCCGGGGGAGTTCGGAGGAGTTATTCGAGAAGTAGCGCGTCTGGTGCACGTCGACCCGCACCATCGAGTCGGGGCGCACGAAGGAGTAGAGCACCAGCTTCAGGTCGGGGAGTTCCCCCGTGTACTCGCTGACCTGCTCGCAACCGGCGAGGAGCGTCGCGGCCAGTAATAGCGGTAAGATACGTGTTGCGCGGTTCATGGTGTCGTGTTAAAAGGTTATCGAGTAAGCGAACGAGGGGATCACCGGGAAGAGAGAGGCTTGCCGGAGGACGCTCTTCCGCGTGCCGTCCCGCACCTCGCCGTCCATGTAGACGAAGAAGGGGTTCTTGCGCGAGTAGAGATTATAGACGCTCACGCTCCAGGTGGCTGTTCCCCAGCGTTTCTGGCGGTGGTAGTTCACGCTCGCGTCGAGACGATGGTAGTCGGGCAACTGGTAGTTGTTGCGATACTCGACGTGCGGGATGCCCGGCGAGGAGGGCGCGTCGCTGTCGTTGACCCCTTCGATCTTCGGCATGTCGTACATCTCGAGGGCGATGGTAGCCCGCGCGCCGGAGTTGTAGACCCACGCGGCACTCGCGTCGAAGGCCTCGCTAAAACGGTGCATGACGACGACGTTCACGCCGTGCCGGCTATCGTTGCGGGCCGGGAAGCGCTTCCCGCGATTGATGCCGGGGAAGCGGCGGTCGGCCCACGCGAGGGTATAGTTCACCCAGCCCGTCGTGCGTCCCTGTTGCCGTTGCAGTTGGAGTTCCACCCCGCGGGCGCGTCCCTCGCCGACGGTCACGTTCTCTTCCCACGCGCGGTAGGCGGGCAGGATCGTGGCACCGTCGATGCACTCGATCTGTTTTTTCATCGTCTTGTAGTACGTCTCGGCCGTGAACTCCCAGCCGGGATGGGGGCGGTAGTAGATGCCCAACGCCACTTGGCGCGAGCGCATGGGCGGTATCCGCCGCGTCACCGGTACCCACAGGTCGCTGGGAAGGCTCACGCCGCCGAAGGCCAGCAGGTGGATATACTGGCTCATCGCGGAGTAGGAGGCTTTCAGCGACAGCCGGTCGCTCGCCGCGTAGTGGAACGACAGGCGCGGCTCGGCCGAGAAGTAGGTCGCGTCGACGGCGCGGAAGAGTGTCAGGCGCACGCCGGGGTGTAGCCGCGTGCGGTGATTCAACACGATCTCGTCCTCCGCGAAGAGCGACAGTTCGCCGCCGCGAGCGCGGTTTTTCATTTCGACCTCCTGCCCCAGCGTGTCGATCTCCCCCGCGGTGGAGAGGTGGGTGAAGTTACTCACCTCCGGCGTGAAAGTATGATAGATCACCTCCCCGCCAAAGCGGGCGGTGTGGCGGGCGGAGAGGTTATACTCGAAGTCAACCTTCGCGATCACGTCCTCGATGCCGGAGTGGTAGAGGCTACGGGTATAGTTCGAGAGGAGTTGCTCGCGGCGCGTGGAGAGCGTGGAGTCGATCTTGACGTTGATCGTCGAGACATAGCGATTATAGGCGAGGAGGTAACGCCCGTAGAGACGTTCGGTCACGCGGGAACCGTACTCCAGCAGCGTGATGAAGTTGCCCCAGCCCCACTTCCAGTTGCGTTCCTCGGTCGAGAGGTGGGTATAGGTGGTGGAGACGTCACTGCCCTCCTCGACTGGGCCGAGCGTGTTCTCGATGCGCGAGCGGTTGATGTAATTCATGTAATCCTTCCCCCAGTAGACGCTCAACGAGAGCTGGTCGTTCCCGCGGAACTTGCGGGTGATCTTCGCGTTCAAGTCCGTGAAATGGTAGCGGCCGGTGCTGTAATTCTCCCACCCGTGGCCGTCCGTCTCCCGCGTGACGGAGCGAAGCAGGGAGGGGAGGAAGAGATCCATGTACGTGCGGCGGGCGGAGAGCTGGAAGGAGGTCTTGCCCCGCTCGAGCGGTCCCTCGAGGTCAAACTTCGAGGCGAGCAGCCCCACGGAGAGGTTCCCGTGCACCTCCTGCATGTTGCCCTCTTTCAGGCGAACGTCCACGACGGAGGAGAGGCGGCCGCCATAGCGAGCGGGGAACGTCCCCTTGTAGAAGTCGACGCGCTTGATCACGTTCGAGTTAAACGTCGAGAAGAACCCCATCAAGTGGCTGGGATTATAGACCGGGATGCCGTCCATCAGGTAGAGGTTCTCGTCGGCATTGCCCCCGCGGACGTGCAACCCGGCCAACCCCTCGTTGCCCGTCTTCACGCCCGGCAGCAACTGGAGCGTCTTCAATACGTCGCTCTCGCTCAACAGCGAGGGGAGGTTATTTACCACCTTGACCGGGAACTGCACCTGCCCCGGCTGCACGTTGCGTATCCACGCCGAGAGGCTCTCCCCGATGACCGTCACCTCCTCCAGCTGTATGGAGGGCTGCAACTCCACCGCGATCACCGTGTCGCGGGTCAACGCGAGGGTGAGGTCAAAGGGAGCGTACCCGACGAAGGAGATGACTAACCGCGCCTCCTCCTCCTCCAGCGAGAGGCTATAGAAGCCATGCTCGTTGGTGGCTGTTCCCCGCCGCGATGCCGGGTTGTAGACCGTGGCACCGATGAGCGTCTCCCGCGACTCCGCGTCTTTTACCGTGCCGCTCACGGTGACGGGCCGCCGCTGTTTGCCCAGAATAATGTAGTCGCCTTGTAATTTATAGGTGATGCCCCGCGCGACGAACACCGCGTCCAGTACTTGACGCAACGTTGCCCGCGCAAACTCGCCCGTCACCGCCGGGAAGCGCGCCAGCAGCGAGGAGGGATAAGCAAAACGGGTACCGCTCGCGCGTTCGATCGCGGCGATCACCCGCTCCACCGGCTCGCCAGCGAACGAGAAGTCGTAGAGTCGCTCTTGCCCGGTAGCCGCTCCCGCGAGCCACGCGAGTAGCAATCCTGTGAATAGTATCTTCGTCATACGCGTTGTTCGTGTTTACCCCTAAGAGCCGTTCGCGGGCGAAAACCCCCATGGATGCCGCGTGTTTTTTCAAAAAAAAACGCAGGCGAACTCCCCGCGTCGTGTCATGTGCCGGAGAAACGTCGGCAGATATGTTGGGCCGCGCGGCGACCGTCGCCCATGGCCAAGATCACGGTAGCGCCACCCCGCACGATGTCGCCCCCGGCGTACAGGTCGGGGACGCTCGTCTGCATGCTCTCCGGGTCGACCTCGATGGTTCCCCGCCGCGACACCGCCAGCCCCGGCACCGACCGCGGGATGATCGGGTTCGGCGATACTCCCACGGCCACGATCACCATGTCGGTATCCAGCGCGTACTCCGATCCCTCCACCGCCACGGGTGTACGTCGGCCGCTCTCGTCCGCCTCGCCCAGCGTCATCCGCTGCACGATCACCTGCTTGACGCGCCGCCGCTCGTCCGCGAGGTACGCCATGGGATTCGTCAACGTGATGAACTCGCACCCCTCCTCCCGCGCGTGTTTTACCTCCTCGACCCGCGCGGGCATCTCCTCCTCGCCCCGCCGGTAGACAATCATCACCCGCTCGGCACCCAAACGACGGGCCGTGCGGGCCGAGTCCATCGCCGTGTTGCCGCCGCCGACTACCACCACGTGCCGCCCGCGATACACCGGCGTGTCGGCCTCGACGCTCCCGGCCCCCATGAGATTCACCCGCGTCAGGTACTCGTTCGCCGAGAGGATGCCGTTGCTGTTCTCGCCGGGAATGTTCATGAAGCGGGGCAGCCCCGCCCCGGAGGAGATGTAAAAACAACGGAACCCGTCGGCCCGCAAGTCGTCGAGCGTGCCGGTCATCCCCACGATGTAGTTCGTCACGAAACGGACTCCCAGCCGCCGCAACTGGTCGATCTCCGCGTCCACCACCCGGTTGGGGAGGCGAAACTCCGGGATGCCGTATTTCAACACGCCGCCGATCTCGTGCAACGCCTCGAACACCGTCACGTCGAATCCTGCCTTGGCCAGGTCGCCAGCACACGACAACCCCGACGGGCCTGAACCGACGACGGCCACCCGGATACCGTTAGCCGGGAGTGACTCCGGCAACGGGGCATCCCCCGTTTCTCGCTCGTGATCCGCGGCAAAACGCTCCAGGTAACCGATAGCGACCGCCTCTTTCTTCAATTTCTGCACGAGAAAGCAACGCTCCTCGCACTGTTTCTCCTGGGGGCATACTCGCCCGCACACCGCCGGCAGGGCACTTGCCCGCTTCAATACGGCTGCCGCCCGCGTGAACTCGCCCCGCTCGATCTCTTTCACGAAACCGGGAATGTCTACCCCCACGGGGCACCCCTCCATGCAGGCCGGGGTGACGCAGTCCATGCAACGCCGCGCCTCCCGCTGGGCCATCGCCGGCGTCACGCCCTTGTTTACCTCCACTCGCTGGCTCTTGACCCGCTCGGCGGGGGGAACCTCGGGCATCGTCACCCGTTCGATGGCCAGCCGATCTTTTGCCGGGAAGGCCACGCGCAGTGCCTTTCGCCACGCCTCGTTCCTGTCGCTTGTTATCTCCATGGTAGGTGGTTTACACGCTTGTTATATCTTTATTTCGTTCCTCGTCCCGGAGGCCGTCGAGCCGCGCGAGCATCTCGTCAAAATCTACCTCGTGAGCGTCGAACTCCGGGCCGTCGACGCAGGTAAAGCGGGTCTTGCCGCCTACCGTGACGCGACACGCGCCGCACATCCCCGTGCCGTCGACCATCAATGCGTTGAGGCTGGCGATGGTCGGGATGGCGTGCCGTCGTGTCAACGCGGCCGCGAATTTCATCATGATGGCCGGCCCGATTGTCACGGCCAACTCTACCCGTTCCCGGACGATCACCGCTTCCATGCCCGTCGTGATAACGCCTTTGTTCCCGTAGCTACCGTCGTCCGTCATCACGATGACTTCGTCCGAGCAGGCCCGTATCTCCTCCTCGAGGATGATAAACTCCCGCGTGCGCGCGGCGATCACCGACACCACGCGGTTGCCCGCCTCTTTGAACGCTCCCGCGATCGGCAACAACGGGGCGATCCCCACGCCGCCACCGCACGCCAGCACGGTGCCTACGCGCTCGACGCGCGTTGGTTTGCCCAGCGGGCCTACGAGATCGGTGACGTGATCGCCCACCTCCAGGGCACACAGTTTCCGGGAGGAGGCACCGACAACTTGCACCACCAGCGTGATCGACCCTCGCCGCGTGTCCGCGCCCGCGATGGTCAGCGGTACCCGTTCGCCCCGTTCGCCCACGCGCACGATGACGAAGTTGCCCGGACGGCGAGCCTTGGCGATTAACGGTGCCTCGACCTCTAATTTTACCACGCGTTCGGAGAAATAGGTTTTGCCCAGGATCTTGTTCATGACTTACGCTTAAAATAGTATATTCGCGGCAAATATACTGATTTATTTATTATCCGGCATGGCCAATAATCACCACAAAAAAGAGACGAAAGAGCGCGTGAACGTGGTCTATTCCACGAATCCCGACTTCCGTTACGAGCACGACGGGGAGCAAGAGACAGAGACACTTGCCCCCGGGAAGCAACAGTTGCGCGTTGCCCTCGATGCCCGGCAACGGAACGGTAAGGTGGTCACCCTCGTGCAGGGCTTCGTTGGCCCGGGGGAGGCGTTGAAGGAGTTGGCCCGCGTGCTCAAGAGCAGGTGTGGCGTAGGAGGTTCCGTAAAGGAGGGGAGCATCCTCATCCAGGGCGATTTCAGGGAGAAGGTGCTCTCCATCCTCCGCGACAGCGGCTACCGCGCGAAATGAGGCGACACCTCGGCCCCCGCGAATCCCTTGCCCGCGGGATTCGACAAAACACGGGTATGATCTGGTACGCCCTCGGGCACGCGGGTGCTATTGCGCTCCGCGCGCGGTGTCTCCCTCAACCAAGCGGTAGATCTCCCGGCCGGCCATCAGGAAGGCACCCACGCCGTATACCTCCGTCATCTCTCGGGTGACCTGTCGCGGATCCGCCCCGACAGGTTGCACGTATCCCAGTTTCCCCTCCTCGTCCACGGCGTTTACCAGCGCCTGCCACCCCTTCTTGATAGCGGGCAGGAACGACTCGCCGGGCAGGATCCCTTCGTTCACTCCATAAGTGAAGGCGTAGAGGATAAAACCCGTGGAGCTGGTCTCGGGAGAAGGATAACTCGCCGGATCGAGCAGGCTGGCCCGCCAGTAGCCGTCTTCTTGCTGGAGTTCGCGCAGGCGGTCGCACAACGCTACAAACAGTTGTTCGTAGAAAGGACGGTAGTGGTTGCCCCGCGGCAACTCCTTTAATATCTCTACCAGGCCGGCGGCTACCCAGCCGTTGCCGCGTCCCCAGAAGACGCTACGCCCGTTTGCCTCCCGCCGGTTGAAATAGTTCCAGTCGCGGAAAAAGAGACGCTCTTCTTTATTGTACAAGTAGTTGTAGGTGTCTTTGAACTCCTTGTCGGCAAACTTCATGTAACGTTTCTCGCCGGTCAGCCGGTATAGTTTCACGTAGACGGCGGGTGCCATGAAAAGGGCGTCGCACCAGCTCCACTTGTCCAAGCCTTGTCCCGTGGAGTAATCCAGTTTCATGTTCTCCTCGGGGGGATTGGCCATCACCCACTGCACGCGGGCGAAGGTGGGCCAGAGCATCGAGGGGCGCTGGTACTTCCGGTAGAGGTCGATGTAGACCTGGCTGATGCAGATGTCGTCGGCATGATACATTCGTTTTGCCGGTTGCCAGCCACCCCGGTTCGCGATAGTGTAGAGAAACCGGTAGTAGGGATTCTCCTCCGCCCCCGCGATCTCTGCCCAATCCATCATCCCCATGTACAGGGCCGCGTTCTCCCAGCCCAAAGGTTGATGCTTCACTTGCGATTGGTGGGCGATCTGCCAGTCGGCCACCCGTTGCATCACTTGCCGGATCGCCTCCCCGGTCAACTTCGCGTTCATCTCCTGCGCGGGGAGCATGTACCCCGACAGTAAAAAAATAGATAAAACCAGACTCTTTTTCATCGCTCTCTTTATTTTATAAGATACTTTAATAATACATCTACTTCATCCGTTACATCCCGTGATGATGCACGCTGCCAACGGCGCGGCCGGAGGGATCATTTACCCCGCGAAACGAGGCGTCCCACGCCAGTGCCTCGGGGGTGCTGCACGCTACCGACGGTACGGAAGGCACGGTTTGCGCCGCCTGTGGCGACGGGAAATGCTCCTCGAAGATCGAGCGGTAGTAGTACTCCTCCTTGTTTTGCGGCGGGTTGACGGGAAAACGCTTGGCCGCGTGCAGCATCTGCTTGTCGGAGACGGCCTCGGCGGTCACGCGTTTCAGGCTGTCGATCCACCCGTAGCCCACGCCGTCCGAGAACTGCTCCTTTTGTCTCCACGCCACGCTTTCCGGCAAGAGATCCTCGCAGGCCTTACGCAAGATCCATTTCTCTATTTTCTTCTCTTTTGCCATTTTATCCGCGGGATTGAGCCGCATGGCCACGTCCAAAAACTCCTTGTCGAGGAACGGGACGCGTCCCTCCACGCCCCACGCGGCCAGTGCCTTGTTCGCCCGCAAGCAGTCGTAGAGGTAGAGTTTGCCCAGTTTCCGGATGGTCTCCTCGTGAAACGCGCGCGCGTCGGGCGCCTTGTGGAAGTAGAGATAGCCACCGAAGACCTCGTCGGCCCCCTCGCCCGATAGTACCATTTTAATCCCCATCGACTTGATGACCCTGGCCAGCAAATACATGGGGGTGGAGGCGCGGACGGTGGTCACGTCGTACGTCTCGAGGTAATAGATCACGTCGCGCAGGGCGTCTAACCCCTCTTGTATCGTGTAGTGTATCTCGTGATGTACGCTCCCGATATGATCGGCGACCTTCCTGGCTGCCGCGAGGTCGGGAGCACCCTCCAAGCCCACGGCGAACGAGTGCAGGCGCGGCCACCAGGCCTCGCTCCGTCCGTCCGTCTCGACCCGCTTGGTGGCGAACTTCCCGGCAATCGCCGAGATCACCGACGAGTCCAGCCCGCCGGAAAGCAACACCCCGTAAGGAACATCCGACATCAGTTGACGCCGCACGGCTTGTTCGAGCGACGTTCGCAAGAGTTGCATGTCCGAGGGGTTATCCTGCACCGCTTCATAGGCGTTCCAGTCGCGCTGGTACCAGCGTCTCGTCTCCCCGTCGGGGCTATAAAAATACTCGCCGGGCATGAACGGCTCGATCGCGGAACAGACTCCTTCGAGCGCCTTTAGCTCCGAGGCCACGTAGAAATGGCCCTCCGGGTCCCACCCCCTGTACAGGGGAACGATCCCGAGATGATCGCGGGCGACGAGGTATACATCCTTTTCCACGTCGTAGAGGGCAAAGGCGAAGATGCCGTTCATCTCCTCGAGAAATCCGCTACCCTGCTCGCGATAGAGCGCCAAGATCACTTCGCAGTCCGAACCCGTCAGGAACTCGTACTTCCCGGAGAGGCGGGCGCGCAGTTCGCGATGGTTATATATCTCTCCGTTGACCGACAGTATTAACTTCCCGTCCTTGCTCTTTAACGGTTGCCCGCCCGACTCGGGGTCGACAATCGAAAGCCGCTCGTGCGCCAGGACTGCGCTTCCCCCGCAATAGATCCCCGACCAGTCCGGCCCGCGATGACGAATCTTTTGCGCCATCTTTAACACGCGCCCCCGGTAGTTCTCGGGATTCGATGCAATATCGAACATGCCTACAATTCCGCACATAATTCTCAGTTTAAGTTCGACGGCAAAGATATATACATTTTACACTTTTGGATCATATTTACTCGAGAAACAAGCGTGTATCTTGTTTATTTTTGAGGTATCGCGTGCTCCTCGATACATTTTTCTGCCGCGCGTAATAAATTTTTCTTGAAAGAGTTGTTAGTTCAAAATATAAACGTACCTTTGCCGCGTAATCAGGTTAGTCTCGTTGTAGTTAAGCTCTTTCTTTTCATGAACAATGTGTCGTTAAGTAGACTTTATTCCAATCCGCGAGCCTGATATACAGAGTTATTAATTTAAAGGTTTATACTTAATGAACATTTACATTTCAAATTTGAGTTACGGCATTAGCGATGCCGATTTAAGGGAGTTATTTGCCGATTATGGTGAGATTATCTCTGCTAAGGTGATCTTGGACCGCGAGACCGGTCGTTCGAGGGGTTTTGGTTTCGTGGAACTGGCTGACGACACGTTGGCCCAAAAGGCTATTGATGAGTTGAATCAGGCCGAATATGACGGGAAGGTTATCAACGTAAACATGGCTAAGCCGCGCACTGACAGGCCTGCCGGCAATCGTGGCGGCGGCGGAAACCGCGGTGGTGGTTTCAACCGGGATCGTCGCGGGGGGTATAATTCCGATAGGAGGTATTAACCTTTTACGCGTGAGGAGACAGGGGTGGAAAATCTACCTCTGTCTTTTTTTTGTTATTAATAACGAGTAGAATAAGAGACAATGGCAGCAAGTTGGTTTGAATGTAAAGTTAAGTACACGAAAATAGCGGATAACGGGCAGGAGAAAAAGGTTTCGGAGTTATACCTCGTGGATGCGGTTTCCTATACGGAAGCCGAGAGCCGCATCGCCACGGAGTTAGCGGCGATGATCAAAGGAGAGTACCATATTGCCGGGATGAAACGATCGAGTCTCTCCGAGTGGGTGAGTTCAGGGGACGAAAACGATGACAAGTGGTTTAAAGCCAAGGTTGCCATCGTGGACGCGGACCAACTCACGGGCAAGGAAAAACGGTCGAATCAATATTTTTTAGTAGCCGGGAGCACGCTCGAACGGGCATTGGAGAATTTACAGAAGAGTCTTTCTACTTATATTGTTCCTTGCGAGATCATCTCTCTCTCGGACACGAATTTCGTGGATGTTTTTCCTTACGAGGTGACCGCGCAAGAAAAAGAGGGTAACGAGTAATACGGAAGCGAAGGCCACATCAAGTGTCGTCCCCGCGGGACTGGGTGGTAGATGTGTTCCCTTGTTACCGTAAGCTGAAGCATACGGTTAATCAAGTGTTGTCCCTGCGGGACAGGCGGTATGACTTTCTTTCACGGCGCAAAGGTCGCAAAACAATATAGCCCGAAAAAAAAGTCCTGATTTTCAGGCAGGGGGAGTTGTCGCGTGTGTATGGAGGGTGTGTCAAAAGTAAAATGAACTCTCTAAGAATTGAATAGTTGAAATCACTTTCAGATGCCGACCCGAATAAAAAATACTAAAAGAGGGTGTGTTCAAACTTTTGACACACCCTCCTTATCTTTTCGCGCGCGATTACCACGCGAACATGGGGTAATCGTTCATCAGTGAGTTGACCTCTTTCTTTACCCGTGCGATCTCGTCGACGTTTTCCGTGTCCGAGAGCACCCGGTCGATCAGCTCTACCACCACGGTCATCTCCGTCTCCTTCAACCCGCGGGTGGTAATGGCGGGTGTTCCCACGCGGATCCCGGAGGTCGTGAAGGGCGTACGGCTGTCGAACGGCACCATGTTCTTGTTGATGGTAATGTCGGCCTTCACGAGCGTGTTCTCCGCTTTCTTGCCCGTGAGTTCCGGGAATTTTGCCCGCAGGTCGATCAACATCGAGTGGTTGTCCGTCCCGCCGGATATGATTTTGTATCCTCTCTCTATGAAGGCGGTGGCCATCGTTCGCGCGTTCGTTCTCATTTGTCGAGCGTACTCCCCGTACCCTTCGGAGAGCGCCTCGTGGAAGGCGACGGCTTTTGCGGCGATCACGTGTTCCAGCGGTCCTCCCTGTTGCCCGGGAAAGACCGCGAAATTGATCACTTGGGACATCATCTTCACCTCTCCTTTCGGTGTCGTCATCCCCCACGGGTTGGGGAAATCTTTCGGGAGCAGGATCATGCCTCCCCGCGGCCCGCGCAACGTCTTGTGCGTGGTGGTGGTCACGATGTGGCAATAGTCGGCGGGGTTATTTAATAATCCCTTGGCAATCAGTCCAGCAGGGTGTGCCATGTCGCACATTAGCAGGGCACCGACCTCGTCGGCGATCTCCCTCATCCGCTTGTAATCCCAGTCGCGGGAGTAGGCAGAGGCCCCGGAGACGATCATCTTGGGGCGATGCGCGCGCGCCAATTGTTGCATCTCATCGTAATCCACGAGGCCCGTCTCCTCTTTCACGTGGTAGTGCACGGGCCGGTAGGTGATCCCGGAGAGGTTCACCGGCGAGCCGTGCGAGAGATGCCCCCCGTGCGCGAGGTCCAGTCCCAGGAACGTATCTCCCGGCTTCATGCAGGCGAAGAAGACGGCGGCGTTCGCCTGTGCCCCGGAATGAGGCTGGACGTTCGCGTACTCCACGCCAAAAAGTTCCCGCGCGCGGTCGATGGCCAGTTGTTCGCTCTCGTCGACCACTTGACAGCCACCGTAATACCTGGCCCCGGGGTAGCCTTCCGCGTACTTGTTCGTCAGGCACGATCCCATGGCTCTCATCACCTCCTCGCTCACGAAATTCTCGGACGCGATCAGTTCGATTCCCTCCTTCTGTCGGCGGTACTCTTTTTCGATAAGGTTAAAAATCTGTATATCTTTTTCCATGCTTGTTGATATAAAAATGATTTGCCAAAAGTATACTTTTTACGCGGGGTCACAAAACGTTTTCTCTACTTTGGGTCTATTTCGAATGATCGGTTGGGGGCGCACTCATTCTATGTAAATCTACATTCCGTTCGGAAGGTATGGCTCGGTAGAAACGTCAAGCCCACCATTGCCGGTTCCCGTCCTTGTGATCGGCGAGGCACGAGGCCAATCCAAAATTCAGGTTATTTGGTAGGGGGATGAAAAAAGATGAAAAAACTCGTTTATATTCGCGTGTTTAATCTTAATACTAACGATATGGAAAATCCTTTTAACGAGCAACCGGTGAAGCGGACGACTTTTTTGACCGTGTTGTGTATCTTGACGTTTATCGGGAGCGGGTTGGGTACCCTCTCCTCCCTGAATTTTTTGTTGACGTACAACCCTGAGACGATGGCGATGCAGGTGGAAGAGATCGCGGCACTCCCGACGAAGGGGAGTCCCTTCCTGAAGGGCTTTCTCTCTTCTTCGCTCGAGATACTGCAGGCCTCGGTGGAACACGGGCTAACCATGTACGGGTTGTCGTTACTGTTCTACCTCTTGAGCGTGACGGGGGCGATCCTGATGTTTCGATTGAGGAGGCGCGGGTTCTTCTTGTACGCGTGCGCGCAGGTGGCCCTGTTCTTTGTCACGCCTTACTTCACGAGTTTCTCGTCGGTGCTGTTGCCCAGTTTTGTTTTATCGGCGCTGCTCGTCCTTCTTTTTATTATTCTCTACGCGCTTAATCTCAAACAGATGAGATAAGAGGGCGGCTGGAAACGTGAGATCAGGTCGCGCCGCTCTCTCCCGAACGTATGGCTTAGGCGCCGAAGTCGTCGTAGAGGATGTTCTCGCCCGGTACGCCGAGGCGATCGAGCATCGCGACGACGGCGGCGTTCATCAGGGGCGGGCCACAGATGTAATACTCGATGTCTTCCGGGTTCTCGTGGGCTTTCAGGTAGTTGTCGAAGATGACCTGATGGATAAAGCCGGTGGGGCCTGTCCAGTGATCCCCGGGTAGCGGTTCGGAGAGGGCGAGTTGCCAGGTGAAGTTGGGAAATGCGCGGGCAATCGCGTCGAACTCTTCCCGGTAGAAGACCTCCTGCATCGAGCGGGCACCGTACCAGAACGTGACTCTTCTCCCGCTTTTCAGCGTCTTGAAGAGGTGGAAGATGTGCGATCGCATAGGGGCCATGCCGGCACCGCCGCCGATGAACATCATCTCGTTGTCGGTATCCTTCAGGAAGAACTCGCCGTAAGGCCCGGAGATCGTCACCTTGTCTCCCGGCACGCGGGAGAAGATATACGAGGAACAGACACCCGGGTTGACGCGCGCGAAGGTGCCTGTCGCCTTGTCGAAGGGAGGCGTGGCGATGCGGATGTTCAACATGATGATGTTCCCCTCGGCCGGGTGGTTGGCCATCGAGTAAGCCCTGTACGTCTCGTCGGGGTTCACCATTTTCAGGTCGAACATCTTTAACTTCTCCCAATCGGCCCGGTATGCCGGGTCGATGTTCATCCCCGCGAAGTCCACCGAGATCGCGGGCACGTCGATCTGGATGTACCCGCCCGATTTGAATCGCAGGTGTTCGCCCTCCGGGAGCTTGACCACGAACTCTTTGATGAAGGTGGCCACGTTGCGGTTAGAGACCACTTCACATTCCCATTTCTGGATGCCGAGCACCTCTTCCGGCACGCTCATGTGAATGTTTTCCTTGACTTTTACCTGGCAGGCGAGGCGCCAGCGGTCGCGGCGTTGCTTGTAGGTGAAGAAGCCCGTTTCGGTGGCCAGGATGCTCCCGGCGCCCGCCTCCACCCGGCAACGGCACATGCCGCAGCTTCCCTTGCCCCCGCAGGCCGAGGGGAGGAATATCTTGTTGTTGCCCAGCGCGACGAGCAGCGTGGAACCGGGCGAGGCGGTCAAGACGCTTTTCCCCTCGTTGATGTCGATTTTGATCTCTCCCCGGGGCATTAGCTTGTTTTTGGCGTAGAGGAGCATCCCCACCAGCAGGAGGATGAGGGCCAGGAATACCGCGGTGGATGTCAGGATGAGCACGATGTCCATGAATGTATCATTATGATGGGTTACAAACTAATACCGAGAAAACTCATGAAGGAGATGGCCATCAGCCCCGTGAGGATAAACGTGATCCCGGCTCCCCGCAGCGGGGCGGGGATGTTGGCGTAGGTCACTCTCTCGCGGATGGCGGCAATGCCGACGATGGCGAGTAACCAGCCCGCTCCCGAACCCAGGGCGAAGGAGAAGGCCTCGGCCACCCCGGCGTATTCCCGCTCTTGCATGAAGAGGGAGGCTCCCATGATGGCGCAGTTCACGGCGATCAGCGGGAGGAATATCCCCAGCTGGTTGTAGAGCGCGGGGGCGAATTTCTCCACGATCATCTCCAGCAGTTGCACGACGGCCGCCACGACGGCGATGAAGACGATGAAGCTCAAGTAGCCGAGGTCGATGGTGCTCCCCCCGTCGAAGAGCCACGCCAGCGCGCCGGGACTCAAGAGGTAGGTGTTGATCAGGTAATTGATGGGTACCGTGATGACCAGCACGAAGGCGACCGCCACGCCCAGCCCGAAGGAGGTCTTGACCGTTTTCGAGACGGCCAGGTAGGAGCACATCCCCAGGAAGTAGGCGAAGATCATGTTGTCGATGAACGTCGCGCGGATAAAGATGTTTATCAGGTTTTCCATGTATGTCCCGTGTTATGGTTCGATCAAGTCTTTGTTTCTCGCCCGGTGTATCCAGATGACGATGCCCACGAGGATCAGGGCCATCGGGGGGAGGATCATCAGGCCGTTGTTCGCGTAGCCCCACCGGTAGCAGGCACCGGGGATGACGGGTAGCCCGAAGAGGGTGCCCGACCCGAGCAGTTCCCGGAAGAAGGCGACGATCAGGAGGATGAACGCGTAGCCTAAGCCGTTGCCGATGCCGTCGAGCAGGGAGGGCCACGGTTTATTGGCCAGGGCGAACGCCTCGATGCGCCCCATGATGATGCAGTTCGTGATGATGAGGCCCACGAAGACGGAGAGTTGCTTGCTCACGTCGTACGCGAAGGCTTTCAGGAGCTGGTCGATGATGATGACCAGCGCGGAGACCACGACCAACTGCACGATGATGCGGACGCGCGTCGGGATGGCGTCGCGCAACAAGGAGAGTATCACGCTGGAGAGGGCCGTCACGGCGGTCACGGAGATGCCCATGACGAGGGCGGGTTCCATCTTGGCCGTCACGGCGAGGGCCGAGCATATCCCCAGGATCTGGACGAGGATGGCGTTATTTTTGTTCAGGGGGCCGAGCAGCAGCCGGCGATCGTGAGACGAAAGTATCATGGCTGTTTTTTCAAGAAGGGTTCGTAACAAGATAAGGTGTTGAGGAGCATCGCCTCCACGCCCTTGGAGGTGATGGTGCCCCCGGAGATGGCATCTACCTCGTGGGGGCCGGAGGCTTTGCCGCCTTTCTCCACGCGGACGGCGACCAGCCGGTCGCCCTCGAAGAGGGTCTTCCCGTCGAATCGCGAGCGGAACTCCTCGCGCGTGATTTCGGCGCCCAGCCCCGGGGTTTCGCCCTTGTGGTCGAAGACGGCCCCGAAGATCGTGTTTTTGTCTTCGTTCAGGGAGATGTAGCCCCACAGGGGGCCCCACAATCCCGTGCCGCGGACGGGGAGGATGTATTTTGTCTCGCCATTGACCCGCGCGATGAAGAGGGGCAGTCGCCGGTCGCCCGGTGCTTTTTTCATCTCCTTGCCGGGGTCGATGGCGAAGGCGTCGCCGGGGATCTCTTCCCCGCGCGCGTTGACGACGAGCCGGCGCGTGATGTATTGGTCGAACATCTCCCCGGAGGCTTCCCTGGAGACCTCGATCTTCACCGAGCGCAGGATGTTCTGTCTTTTCTCGTTCTCGACGTTCGCGTTTTGCCGGGGCTGCAGGCCGGTGGAGACGACCGTGAGGAGGACGGACACGACCACCACCAGCGCGATCGAAAAGAGAAACGTGTACTGATTTCCTTCTTTATTCATGTCATATATATATAAGGTGTACGGACAAGGGTCAAGCCCGGGTGGCGACGCGTCCTCGTTTGATTCTCCGGGTGACGTTGCGCTGGACCACACACCAGTCGATGAGTGGCGCGAAGGTGTTCATCAGCAGGATGGCCAGCATCATCCCTTCCGGGTAGCCGGGGTTGAGCGCGCGGATGACGATGGCGATGATGCCGATGAGCAGGCCGTAGATCCACTTCCCCGGGCCGGTTTGCGCCGCGGTCACGGGGTCGGTGGCCATGAAGACGGCACCGAAAGCGAAGCCTCCCGCGAGGAGGTGCTGGAGGACGGTGACGTGGCTGTACGGGTTGTCGGCGGGCAACGCGTGTTGCAGCAAGAGCGCCATCCCGGCTCCCCCGATGACGGTGGAGAGCATGATTTTCCAGCTACCTATGCCGGTGATCAGCAGGAGTGTCGCACCGAGCAGGATGCAGAACGTGGAGGTCTCGCCGATGGAGCCGGGGATCAGGCCCCAGAACATCGTCTCGAGGCCGGGCGTGATGGGCGTTCCCTGGTAGGCCTCGGCCAGCGGGGTCGCGCACGAGAGGCCGTCGGGCAGCCCGGCCACCCATACCGTGTCGCCGCTCACGCGAGACGGGTAAGAGAAGAAGAAAAAGGCGCGGGCCAGCAGCGCCGGGTTCCAGATGTTCATGCCGGTGCCCCCGAAGATCTCCTTGCCGATGATCACGGCGAAGGCGGTGGAGAGGGCGATCATCCACAGCGGGGCGGTGACCGGCATGACCATCGGGATCAGTAACCCGGAGACGAGGAATCCCTCGTTGATCTCGTGGCCGCGGAGCTGGGCGGCGGCGAACTCGATGCTCAACCCGACCACGTAGGAGACGATGATCATGGGCAGCACCCGCCATAGCCCGTAGAGGAACTGCTGCACGAACGCGACGTCTTCCCCGGTGACGCGGGCGTGCTGGTAGCCGACGTTGTATATCCCGAACAAGAGCGCGGGGAGCAGGGCCAGCACGACGACGCTCATCGTCCGTTTCAGGTCGATGGCGTCGCGAATGGCGCACCCCGAGCGGGTCGTGCGCGCCGGCACGTAGAGGAAGGAGTCGAGGCCGGTGAAGACGGAGCGGAACAGGTGGTATTTCCCTCCCTTCTCGAAGGCCGGCTTGTGTTTATCCAGGAACGCGCGTAAGGATTTCATCTTCGTTGTTCTATGTTTATCACGTTAATTCTTTCATCATTCGCTCGATGCCGCTGGCGATGATCTCTTGCACCGGGATCTTGGAGGTGCACGCGAACTCGCACAGGGCCAGGTCTTCCGGGGCCACCTCGAGGATCCCCAGCTGTTCCATCTTCTCGATGTCGCCGGCCAGGATGGCCTTCAGCAGGTAGACGGGGAGGATGTCCATGGGGAGCACTTTCTCGTATTGGCCGCTCATCACGAAGGCCCGTTGTTCGCCGTGGTAGTTGGCGTTCAGCCGGTAGCGCTTGTTCGGGAAGAGGAACGAGGGGAAGGCGCGCGACATGGAGAATTTCTCGAGGCCGGGGGTGGCCCAGCCGAGGAACTCGGGCCGGTCGCCCTCGGGGATGACCGTGATCAGCCGGTGGTAGAAGCCCAAGAAGGAGTCTTCCGTCACCCGTTCTCCCGTCAGGACGTTGCCCGAGATGACGCGCTGGCGCTCCCGGTCGCGTAGCCGGCCTTTCACGATGTCGCCGACCCGCGCCCCGGTGATCGTGGAGAGGTAGGCCGGGGCCGTGACCTCCGAGCCGGCGAGGGCGACGAGTTGCCGGAGGTCGACCCGCCCGCTCGAGAGGAAGCGCCCGATGAGCGCCACGTCCGGGAGGTTGACGACCCACGCGGTCTCGCCCTTGTTGATGGGGTCGAGGTGGTGGATTTGCACGCCCACGTTGCCGGCGGGGTGAGGGCCGGCGAAGTGGTTGATCTTCACGTTACGCGGGAGGTCGTCCGCCGGCAGGGGCGTCTCTCCCGCCCGCGCGTTCAGGTGGAGCGTGCCGCCGGTTAATTTGCTCAAGGCGTTGAGTCCCGCTCGCAACGCGGGGCGCTCGTTTTTCAAGAGTATCTTGTAGTCCGGGGCCAGGGGGCTGGAGTCGAAGGCGGTGACGAAGATCGCCTTGGGCCGGGTGGCCGGGTCGGCGATGATGTCGTAGGGGCGTTGCTTGATCAGGGGCCACAGGCCGCTCTCGAGGAGCAGCTCGATGATCCTCTCCCCGGGCGCTTCCTCGCCGGGGGCGGGGGTGGCGAACTCCTTGTAGGTGATCCGCTCGTCGGCTTTCACGACGACCGCGAGGATTTTCCGTTTCTCGCCCCGGCGGATCTCCTCGACCGTGCCGCTCACCGGGGCGGTGAACTTGACGGCGGGGTTGTGCTTGTTCGAGAAGAGCGGGTCGCCCGCCCTCACCCGGTCGCCTGCCTTGACCTCGAGTTTCGGCACGAGCGCCCGGAAATCGGTCGGCTTGAGCGCATGGAGGGCGCACGGGACGGGGCGCGGGTCCTCGCCGCCCGCCTCTCCTTCTAACTTGATGTCAAGGCCTTTCTTGAGTTTTATTGTTTCCGGCATGGCATGTTTTTTTGGTAAACGGGTCGCTTGTACAAAGCGGCGCTAAAGTACGATTTTTTCGTGATATAACGTCCGGCGAACCGTGTTAATCACGGGGCACGATCACGGGGCCGTTTCGAAAGTCAACTCGAGACGGCCCCGTCGATGATATTTTCACGCGCGGTCGCCGGCGTTTGCTATTTATCGCGTACTTTCGCGGGGCATGATATAGAAGAGGTTTCGTTATGATAGACATACAGGTAAGGTTACACGACCGGTTCGCGGTGGAGTTCAAGACCGGGTACGTGGTCCGGCAAGAGGGCGCGGGGAACGAGTTCATGATGAACACGTGGTTTTTCGTGCCCCATAGCCTGGATATTAACGCGTCCACCTACTCGAAGCGGGATTTTTACAAGGACGTCAAGTCGAACATCCGGTTGATCACGCCGGTTTTCTCGCTCCAGGAGATCGCGGGGGAGGAATCGGTGCCGTTCGCGTTCCTGGAGGCGGCTTTCCGGGGGCTGGTGGCGGGGGAGACGCCGGCCAGGATAAGCGAGTACGAGTACCAGATCAAGATGTTCGCGTCGATCGTGAAGAGCGCCCTGCGGGAGGAGGTGGAGCACATCGTTCACAACCCGGTGGCCGGGGACAGGGAGTACCTGGTGGAGGGGTACGCGCGGCGCGTGCGCGAGATCGCGCGGCGTTATCGCGCGTTGCGCCGGGTGGTGAACGTGTCGACGGTGCCGAAGGACGCGATCAGCTATTACCTGTTCGGGGACGAGTACATCTCTAACCTGGTGGAGTTTCACACGTTTCGTCTGCTGGAGGAGTTGCGGCGGGAGGTGCCGGCGTGCTTCGAGGCGTCGCGGGGGGTGTTGATGGGGCTGATCCGCGAGGAGGTGGGTTACAAGCGGGAGCGGGGCTTCCTGGTGGTCGAGCGGGGCAGCAAGGAGGGGAACCGGGCGGTGATCTACCGGCGGGGGATGTTGAAGAAGTACGCGGAGAGCGAGCTGTTCCTGCGGGCCTCGAAGCGGCGCGACGGGGTGTGGGTGGAGCAGGTGTATTATAGCCTGGCGGCGGGGTTGTCGATGATATTCGCGACGGTGATCTCGTTCTCGTTCCAGCGATCGTTCGGTAACTTCACGATGCCGTTGTTCGTGGCGCTGGTGGTGAGTTACATGTTGAAGGACCGGATCAAGGAGCTGGCGCGCTACTATTTCGTCCACCGGCTGGGGCGGCGCTATTTCGACCACAAGACGACGATCCGCATCAAGGAGAACGCGATCGGGTGGATCAAGGAGGGGTTCGATTTCATCTCCGAGGGGCGGGTGCCGGCGGAGGTGATGAACATGCGGGCGCGCCCGGACTTGCTGGAGGCGGAGAACCGGGTGGCGGGAGAGCGGATCATCCTTTACCGGAAGCTGGTGCGGGTGGACGCGGTGGCGCTCGCGCGGTATAACCAGTACGACACGTCGGGCGTGAACGATATCACGCGTTTCAACGTGGCGGATTTCCTGGAGAAGATGGACGGGCGGGAGTATAACCTGTACGTGCCGGGGGAGGGGGACGAGTACGGGACGGTGGTGGGCGAGAAGGTGTATTATCTTAATTTCCTGATGCAGTTCCGGTACGACGGCCGGGTGAATTACCGTCGTTTCCGGCTGATGCTGACGCGTGACGGGATACAGGGGATCGAGGAGTTGTAGAAATCGCGGCGCGCGGGTTGTTTTTCGCGATAATATTCATAGCTTCGCGGGGGACTAAAATTTGCACGCATGAGAAAATGGAGCATCGAGGATTCGGCCGAGTTATATAATATCAAGGGGTGGGGGCTGAACTATTTTTCAATAAACGAGAAGGGACACGTCACCGTGACGCCGAAGCAAGGCGGCGCGACGGTCGACTTGAAGGAGTTGCTGGAAGAGCTGCAGGTACGCGACATCTCGGCCCCGCTCTTGCTGCGCTTCCCCGACATCCTGGATAACCGGATCGAGAAACTCTCGAGTTGTTTCGAGCTGGCGGCGAACGCATACGGCTACACGGGGAAGAACTTTATCATCTATCCCATCAAGGTCAACCAGATGAGGCCGGTGGTGGAGGAGATCGTCAACAGCGGCACGAAATACAACATCGGCCTGGAGGCGGGGTCGAAGCCGGAGTTGCACGCGATCCTGTCGATCGACATCGACGACGACGCGATGATCATCTGTAACGGGTACAAGGACGAGAACTACATCGAGCTGGCGCTGCTGGCGCAGAAGATGGGGCGGAACATTTACCTCGTGGTGGAAAAACTGAACGAGTTACGCGTGGTCGCCTCGCTCTCCAAGAAGTTGAAGATCCGCCCCAACGTGGGGATCCGCATCAAGCTGGCGAGTTCCGGGAGCGGGAAGTGGGAGGAGTCGGGGGGTGACGTCAGCAAGTTCGGGCTGAACTCGAGCGAGCTGCTGGAGGCGCTGGAGCTGCTGGAGAAGAACAAGATGGGGGATTGCCTGAAGTTGATCCATTTTCACATCGGGAGCCAGGTGACCAACATCCGGCGCGTCAAAACGGCGCTGAAAGAGGCTTGCCAATTCTACGTGCAGCTGCAGCGCCTGGGGTACGACATCGCGTTCGTGGATGTCGGCGGGGGCCTTGGCGTGGACTACGACGGGACGCGCTCGGCGAACACGGGTAACAGCATGAACTACTCGATCCAGGAGTACGTGAACGACGCGGTGTCGCTGTTGGTGGACGCGTGCGAGAAGAACGACCTGAAGCAACCGAACATCATCACCGAGTCGGGGCGGTCGCTCACCGCGCACCACTCCGTGTTGATCATCGAGGCGCTGGCGAGCACCCGCCTCCCCTCGTTCGACGAGGACGAGGAGATCACGGGGGACGCGCACGAGCTGGTCAAGGAGCTTTACGACTTGTGGGAAGAGGGGGTCACGCAGCCCCGCCTGCTGGAGACGTGGCACGACGCCCTGCAGATCCGGGAGGACGCGCTGGGGCTTTTTAACCTCGGGCTGGTGGACCTGGGAACCCGCGCGCGGGTGGAACGCCTCTTCTGGACGATCGCCCGCGAGGTGTACGACATGGTGAAGAACATAAAACACGCCCCGGAGGAGTTAAAGAAGATCGCGAAGTTGCTGCCGGACAAGTATTTCTGCAACTTCTCGCTCTTCCAGTCGCTGCCGGACTCGTGGGCGATCGACCAGATCTTCCCGGTTCTCCCGATCTCCCGGCTGGGCGAGCAGCCCACGCAGACGGCGACGTTGCAGGACATCACCTGCGACTCGGACGGCAAGATCGATAACTTCATCTCCACCCGCAACTTCTCCTATCACCTGCCGGTGCACGAGTTGAACGGCAAGGAGCCTTACTACCTCGGTGTCTTCCTCGTGGGGGCGTATCAAGAGATCCTGGGCGACCTGCACAACCTCTTCGGCGACACGAACGCCGTTCACATCAAGGTGAAGGGCGATGACTACGTGATCGACAAGATCATCGAGGGGGAGAGCGTGGCCGACGTGCTGGAGTACGTGCAGTTCTCCCCGAAGCGGATGGCCCGCGTGGTGGAGGTGTGGGTCACCGGCTCGGTGAAAAAGGGGATCATCTCGGCGGAGGAGGGGCGCGAGTTCCTCTCGAACTACCGCTCCGGCCTCTACGGCTACACCTACCTCGAGTAGCCCCGGCCGGGCGATCGATACAACCACCCTGGACAAAATGCTGTACACCGACCGTGTACAAAACACCTTTAGCGCCGGTCATTATTTTTTACTACTTTCGTGCGACCAAATCGTGAATCTATGCCAAGAAAACATCAAAAAGCGGGGGGCGGTACCGGGAAAAAGGAGCTTTACTCCCGGCTGTGCGCCCTCTTCAACGAGAATCCCGCGCGACGCTATAACTACAAACAGCTGGCCCGGCAACTCGGGATCAAGGACGAGACCGTGAAACGCTTGATCATCGAGACGCTCGCCGGGATGAAACGGGACGGGCTGATCGCGGAACCTTCCGCCGGGGCTTTTACCCTCAAGATGAACACCGTGTACGTCACCGGCACCATCGACCTGACCGCCAAGGGCACCGCTTACCTGGTGCCGGAAGAGGGCAAGGAGGATATCTTCATCCCGCAGGCGGGCTTGAAACACGCCCTGAACGGCGACAGGGTAAAGGTCGTCGTCTACGCCCGGAACAAGCGCCGGAGGCCGGAAGGAGAGGTCGTCGAGATCCTGGAACGCGGGAAAGATACCTTCGTCGGGGTGATCCAGCTCTCTCGCTACCACGCCTTCCTGGTGCCGTCCGGGAAGCAACTGCCCTACGACATCTTCATCCCGCTCGACGAGTTGAACGGGGCCAAGGACGGCGAGAAAGTGGTGGTGAAGATCACGGAGTGGCTGGAAAACCAGAAAAACCCCGTGGGCACCGTGCTGGAGGTGCTCGGGCTTCCCGGCGACAACGACACCGAGATGAACGCCATCATGGCCGAGTTCGAGTTGCCCGTGCGGTTCCCCGTCGCCGTCGAGAAGGCCGCCGCCAGGATCAAGGCGGGGATCGATGCCGACGAGATCGCCCGCCGGCGAGACTTCCGGGAGGTGACCACCTTCACCATCGACCCCGCGGATGCCAAAGATTTCGACGACGCGCTGTCGCTCCGCCGGCTGGAAAACGGGAATCACGAGGTGGGGGTGCACATCGCCGACGTGAGCCATTACGTGCAGCCCGACACGCTCCTCGACAAGGAGGCCTGCGAGCGCGCCACGTCGGTCTACCTGGTCGATCGCACCATCCCCATGCTCCCGGAACACCTCTCCAACGGCCTTTGCTCCCTGCGCCCGGGCGAGGAGAAGCTCTGCTTCTCGGCCGTCTTCGAGCTGGACGGGAACGCGCGGGTCGTGTCGCGGTGGTTCGGCCGCACGGTGATCCGTTCCGACCGCCGCTTCACCTACGAGGAGGCCCAGGCCCTGATCGACGGCGGGGAGGGCGACTTCAAGGCCGAGATACTCCTCCTCGACGGCCTGGCGCGCGCCTTGCGCGAGGAACGTTTCCGCGACGGTGCCATCGATTTCGATCGCCCGGAGGCGCGTTTCGAGATAGACGCCGCCGGCAAGCCCCTGCGCGTGTACTTCAAGCGCTCGCTGGAGGCCAACAAGTTGATCGAGGAGTTCATGTTGCTCGCCAACAAGAGCGTGGCCGAGCGCGTCGGCAAGGTGAAGGCCGGGGAGCGGGCGAAGACCTTCGTCTACCGCGTGCACGATCAGCCGGAACCCGGCAAGCTGGAGGAGTTCAGCCGTTTCGTTGCCCGGTTCGGCTACCGGCTGCGTTCCGTGACCCCCAGGATGCTCTCCACGTCCATCAACAAATTGATGCAAGACGTGAAAGAGCGGCCCGGGCACGGCATGATCGAGATGCTCGCCGTGCGCACGATGGCCAAGGCGGTCTACTCCACGGAGAACATCGGTCACTACGGCCTCGCCTTCGAGTATTACTCCCACTTCACCTCGCCCATCCGTCGCTACCCGGACGTGATGACGCACCGCCTCCTGCAGCGCTACCTGGACGGGGGACGATCCGCCAACGCCGCGGCGTGCGAGGAGCGCTGCAAACACTGCTCGAGGATGGAGCAGGTGGCCGCCAACGCCGAGCGGGCTTCCATCAAGTACAAGCAAGTGGAGTTCTTCGCCGGTAAGCTGGGCGAGACCTTCCCCGGCACGATCTCCGGCGTCACGCAATGGGGCTTCTACGTCGAGCTGAACGACAGCCTGGCCGAGGGCCTCGTGCCCATGACCGAGCTGGAGGACGATTACTACGAGTTCGACGAGGAGAATTACTGCATCGTCGGGCGGCACCACCGCAAGGTCTACCAGCTGGGCGACCCCATCGTCGTGCGCGTGGCCAAGGCCAATCTCGTGGCCCGGCAACTTGACTTCGCCCTCGCGGGCAACGAGCGGGAAAACCGCGTCGCCCCCCGTTCCACCGACCCCTCCCGGCCCTCGCCGGGAAAAACGGGCCGGCGGGGCAGACGCGGCAACGAGATAACCCCCCGTGGCTCCCGCGCCCGGGGAAGAAAACGATAAATACACGTTCAGCCATCCGTCATGATTACCTTTACGCTCTCCATCGGGCTATTGATCATCGCCTACTTCACCCACGGCAAGTTCACGGAACGCTTTTTCGGTGCCGAGCCTCGCCGCGAGACCCCCGTTAAGCGCCTGGCCGACGGCGTGGACTACCAGGAGCTGAAACCCTGGCGCGTCTTCGTGATACAGTTCCTCAACATCGCCGGCCTTGGCCCCATCTTCGGCGCGATACTCGGTGCCGCCTACGGCCCGCTGGCCTACGCGTGGATCCTCCTCGGTTGCATCTTCGCGGGGGCCGTTCACGATTTCTTTTCCGGGATGTTGTCGCTGCGTCACGACGGGATGAGCCTCCCGGACATCGTGGGACGCTACCTGGGAAACAACGCCCGGCGCTTCATGACCCTCTTCACGGCCCTGCTCCTGATCGCCGTCGGGGTGTCGTTCGTGAACGGGCCGGCCGACTTGCTCGGGCAACTGACGGGCGTCGGGATGAGCTGGTGGCTGTACGTCATATTCGCCTATTATATCCTTGCCACGCTCTTGCCCATCAACAAGATCATCGGCAGGATCTACCCCTTCATGGGGGCCGCGCTCATCTTCATGGCGCTTGGCATCGGTGTCTACCTCGTTTACGGGGGGATCACCGGCGAGTTACGCCTGCAGGAGTTGACGCTCGACTCGTTCCGGAACATGCACGATCAGCCCGCGACGAATATCCTCTTCCCGATGATGTTCATCGTGATCTCGTGCGGCGCGATCTCCGGTTTCCACGCCACGCAATCCCCCATGATGGCCCGTTGCATGGGCAACGAGCGCCACGGCCGTCCCGTCTTTTACGGGGCGATGATCTCCGAGGGCATCGTCGCCATGATCTGGGCCACCGCCGCGATGACCTTCTTCGGGGGCACGGGGGAATTAAATGCCGCCGCCGCCGCCGGCAACACGCCGGCCGTGATCGTGAACACCATTTGCAACACGTGGCTGGGCCGCGCGGGAGCCGTTATCGCCATTATCGGCGTGGTCGTTTGTCCCATCACCTCCGGGGACACGGCCTTCCGCGGCATGCGACTGATCCTTGCCGACGCGTTGAAATTCAACCAGAAGCCGCTTCGCAACCGCCTGATCATCTCCATTCCCGTGTTCGTCGCGGCCTACCTGCTCTGTCGCTTCGATTTCTCCACCCTCTGGAAATACGTCGGCATTAGTAACCAGGTGCTGGCCAGCGTGACCCTCTGGACGGCCTCCGCCTACCTGGCCGGGACGGGCAAACCACACTGGATGACCTCCCTCCCGGCGACCTTCTTGACCGTTGTCTGCGTCACCTACTTCCTGATCGCCCCGAACAAGGTCGGCGGTCTCTCCCTCCTTCCCGCCATCGCTTATCCCGTGGGCATCGTCGCGGGTGTCGCGCTCCTCGCGTTCTTTCTCTTCAAGGTCAACGGGATGAAGGCGAGGGGCAAGGGGTGTGTTAATTAAAAGATCATGAAAAAGAGGATCACCGGTACATGGATCGCGTCTCTTTTCGCCCTCTCCCTTCCCGCCCAGACGGGATCGGCGCTCTTCCTCACGGTACCCGTTGATGCCCGCTCCTCCGGCATGGGCGGCACGGGTGTCGCGTTGCTTGCCGGGGCTTTTACCGTCTTCCACAACCCGGCCACCCTCCCCTTCGAAGAGGGCCGCGCCGGCGCGGGAGATAGTCACGTGCCCTGGCTCTCGGCTTTACTGCCGGGGGGCTTCCTGAACGGCGCGGGCGCTTACTATCGAGTGAACGACCGGGGTGGTATAGCGACGGGATTCCGTTATTTCGCGCATCCCGGGGGAACCGGGTACAACGAGGAGACGGGCGTCGCGGGGAGCCTTCGTCCCGTGGAGTGGACGGTCGAGGTGGCTTACGCCCGCCGGTGGCTTGACCGGCTGGGAGTATCCGTCACGAGCCGTTATATCCGTTCCGACATGGGAGAACGGGCTGCCGGTGCCGTGGCGTTCGACGCGGGGCTATTTTACCGTGGCTTTTTCCCGCTACCCCGCGCCACGTGGGCCGCGGGATTTCACGTGAGTAATGTCGGGAGCCAGCTCCGGTACGCGAGCCGGGGGGATCACCTCCCTGCCCGGGCGACGCTGGGCGGGTCGCTTGCCTTGCTGTTCCGGGGGCAACACGAGGTGCGCGGTGCCGTCGACCTCATCTACCGTTTGCTTCCCGCTCGCGGTTCTCGCGTGGCGGCGGCGGTCGGGGCGGAGTATGGTTTTCGCTCGTGCGGCACGTTGCGTGCCGGTTATCACGCGGGCGGGGGGAGCGACGATTACGCCACGCTGGGCGGTGGTTTTCGGGTGGCTCCCGTCAGTTGCCATTTTTCTTACTGGCTGGCCGCCTCGTCGAGCGCCTTGAGGAACACGTGGGGCGTTTCGGTCGAGCTCGTGTTCTGGTGATCCGCTCTGTAAAAGGTATGTCAAAAGTCGGTTTTCGTCATCGCGATCCGCGTAGCGGGAAGCAATCCAGAAACCCGTAAATCCCTGGATTTCTTCACTCCCCGGGTTCGCAGTAGGTGTAGGGGCGAAAAATCTTTCGCCCCTACACTTGAACGTTATCGCTATTTCCCGTCTCTTCCCGCGTTAAAATTTCCATTTATAGTCATGATAAACAGCCGCGTGCCCGATAAATGCCCGATAAAAGCGGAACAGGCGAAAAAAATGACTGATTTTGTGTCTCGTGTTATTATCTTTCATACATTTGTACCAGAATTTGCGGATATGATTCGCTGGCGGGCGATGTCCACCGGGGAATGATAAACGAAACGAAAGAATGATAAACTATAAAAACAGGAATAGCATGAACACATCACGAAATATCTTGCTCGCGCTGGCGACCTGCGCGGCCGTGTCGTGCGCGGACGAGCCGGTGGACCCCGCCGGCAACGAGGGGATCGAGACCACGATCGCCCTATCGCTCACCGCGGTGCCCGAGACCCCCGGCCTGGCCGGCTCGCGGGCCTTGCCCGACTCGCCGGTCGTGGACGAGGGAAGCGACCCCGACTACATCGTCAAGGACTTCTGGTTGTTGCAATTCAACGAGAACGGGGTACGGATCGGTTCGCCCCGTTATTACACGATGCCGCTCGATAACACCAGCACGGCGGTCGCGGTGATCCTTCCCCCGGCCGACAAGACCTACAAGTGCGTGCTGTTAGCCAACACCCATGCCGACGCGTTCGACGCCACGCTGGGGAGTGTCACCACGCTGGAGGGCCTGAAAACCTCTTACAAGAGGATCTGGAACCTGGCAGACCTGTACAATGCCACGGGTGCCGCCCCCGACTTGTTCATGAACGGCACGGTCGACATAGATAGCGATACCGAAGAGTTGACCTGCCCGTTGTACCGTAACGTGGCCAAGCTCACGCTGACGATTACCAACGAGAACCCCTCGGGCATAAAGATCACCTCCGTGCGGTTGCGCAACGTGCCCGATCGCCTCTTCTATGCCGACCAGCTGTTTGACGGTGCCGCCACCCCGAGCCCCTCGCCCGCTCAATCGGGCGTGATCGACCTTCCCGTCGACGATCTCAACCTGGCTCCCGGCAGTGCCATGAAGACGCTGCGCTATTACCTGCCGCGCAACCGCCAGGGTACTACCGGGGCGAGCACGGAAGCGGGGAAGAACGTGGGCGCGCCCGGGCGCGCCACCTACGTCGAGATCATGGCCGTGACCGCCGGGGCGATCGAGGACGGCGGGGGCAA
>JAISNC010000039.1 GCA_031276355.1 Odoribacteraceae bacterium | reverse complement strand
AATAAGACACTCCCCCCGTGCCCTCGTATTTACCCGTGGTTATGACCGTGCCGTCGGCCTGGCAAAATTCGATCAGGCCCACGTTCGCTTTATCCTGCCAGATCACCTCGGCCTCCCACCCGGTACTCGTGGCAAGCACGTTGGCCGCCGCCCCGTCCACGGAACCCCAGAACCTGTTGACGCGGGTGACGGGCACGCCGTAGGTGGTCTGGAAGGCACCGGGGAGCGGGTTGATGATGTAGGAGTTCGACTCGGCCAGCTGCACCTGGCCCAGCTCCTCCACGCGGCTATCTCCCTCTACTCCAGCGGTATTAAAGACGACCGGCAGCGTGTAGTGGTAATTCGGCACGATGTTGAAATCGTTGGTCATGTTAGCCCCGGGGTAGAAGCGGTACCGAAACGGCTTGCCAGCGCCGTCCACGGCCGTGATCTCGATGAAGGTGGCGCGACCGGGCGCGTACAGGTTCTTCTGGTCTTCCGCGCTCGTCCCGGTAATGCCCTGGCGGTTGCGGGGCAGGTAATAGCGCAGCGTCTTCACTGGCTCACCGGGGGCCAGCTCGAACTCGTCGACGGGGAGGTCGAACAGGCCCGATTGAGCGGCCGAGGGACTCGGTGTAGCGTCGCCGTTAAACAACTGGTCGGCATAGAAGAGGCGATCGGGCACGTTGCGCAACCGCGCGGAGGTGATCGTCACGCCCGAGGCGGCGGAGTTGGTGATCTCCAGCGTGAGCTTGGCCACGTTACGGTACAACGCGCAGGTCAACGTTTCGGTATCGCTATCTATGTCGATCGTGCCGTTCATGAACAAGTCGGGGGCGGCATCCCCGCTATTGTACATGTCCTCCAGCCCCCGGATTCTCTTGTAAACGGTTTTCAGGCCCTCCAGCGTGGTGACGGCCCTCAGCGTGATGTCGAACGCGTCGGCATGGGTGTTGGCTAACAGCACGCACTTGTAGATCTGGCCGTCCGGGGGAAGTACCACCGCGACCGCCGTGGTGGACGACGTGGTGGGCATCGTGTAATAGCGGGGCGTGCCGATCCGGATTCCATCTTGGCCGAATTGCATCAACCAGAAATCCTTGACGACGTAGAGGGGGGCGGTTCCCTCGTTCACGTTCAGCGGGTCGGGCAAGGCGCGCGAGCCGGCCAGTCCAGGAGCTTCCTCGGGCACCGCGGTGAGAGAGAGGGCGATCGTGGCCTCGCGGCCCTCGTTGCCGGCGAGCTCCGCCGGCTCGTCCGCGCACGACAAGGCCGCGAGGGCCACCAGCGCGAGCGAGTAAATTCGTGACGTGTTCATGCTGTTCCTGTTTTATAGTTTATCATTTTCTTTCGTCTCGTTTATCATTCCCCGGGGGGTATCGCCCGCCCGTGAATCATCGACACGCAATTTTCTGGTACAAAAGTAGAAAAAATAATAACACGAATACAAAATCAGTCATTTTTTTTCGCCCGCCCCGCTTTTATCGGGCACGCGGCTGTTTATCATGACTATAAATGGAAATTTTTGTGCTGGAAGAGACGAGGAATAGCAAGAACGGCGCGAGGGCGAAAGATTTTTCGCCCCTACACCTGGACGTTATCGCGACCCGCGTGGCCCGTCATTGGCAGCCGCCCGCGACGACATCGCGCGGGGCGCGTTGGCAATCCCGGTTCAAAATAGTACCTTTGGCACCACGAAACCAAAAGAGAGACCATGAGAGACCAGTTAGCCTTGCTAAGAAAATGCCTGCGGGACGACGTGCCCGCCATCGTGATCAGCGCGAAAGACATCTGTTCCGTCCCCGTCCTGCAGCGCTACCTCGAGGAAGCCACCCGGAACGGCTGTGACGAGGAGTTCATCGAGGACTTCAAGGCCGTGCTCAACGGCTTTATCCTCTTCCAGCAGGAAGAACCGTTCAACGTGAAGGTCCCCGACCTGTAACCGCGCCGTGACCCGCCCGGATGATGACGTACATAGCCCATAATTTCCAGGTACACGAATACCCCGAGCTTGACTCCACGAACGAGGAGGCCGCCCGCCGCGCCGACGAGTTGCCCGACCGGAGCGTCATCGTCGCCGCCAAACAGTCCCGCGGGAGAGGCCAGGGCGACAATCGATGGGAGAGCGAGCCGGGGAAAAACATCACGATGACCATCCTCTTCAAGCCCGAGCGACTGCCGGCCGGGGAGCAGTTCTCCCTCTCGATGGCCATCGCCCTGGGCACGCGCGACCTGGTGGCGCGGCACGTGAACGGCTGCACCATCAAATGGCCCAACGACATCTACGTCGACGACCGGAAGATCGCCGGGATCCTCATCGAGCACGTCGTGATGGGGAACTTCATCGCGCGCTCCCTCTGCGGCGTGGGGTTAAACGTCAACCAGTCCCGCTTCCTCTCCGGCGCGCCCAACCCCGTCTCCCTCGCCGGGCTTACCGGGCGGGAGCTGCCAACGCGCGCGGTGATGGAGGAGTTGCTCGCGTGCATCGACAAGCGATACCGCGAGGCCCGCGACCCGCGCGCCCAGCGGCGCGACTACCTCGCCCACCTCTACCGGGGCCGCGGCGTGCACGCCTGGGAGGACGCCAACGGCCCGTTCCGGGCCGCCGTCCAGGGCGTCAACGCCCACGGGCAACTGCTGCTGCACGACGAGCGGGGCGCGACGCGGGCGTACAACTTTAAAGAGGTGAAACCCCTCCCCCGGGAGGAACCGCGCGGCCGCTCAAGCCGACGGCCCGGCCCGCCGACGACCTGACACGTCCCGCGCCCCCCGTTGAAGGCACCCGGGAGAAAGTATCCCGAAATGTAGTCGATTTCCCGGCGATAATCACTACTTTTGCCCGGGTCAAAACGAGAATATGGTAGAGAACTATTCAGAAGAAAACATCCGCACGCTTGACTGGAAGGAACACGTCCGGCTACGGCCCGGCATGTACATCGGGAAGCTGGGCGACGGGACGGCGCCCGACGACGGGATCTACGTCCTGGTGAAGGAGGTGGTCGACAACTCCATCGACGAGTTCGCCATGGGCGCCGGCGACGAGATCGTGATCAACGTGGAGGAGCGCGTGGTCTCCGTCCGCGACCACGGGCGGGGCATCCCCCTGGGGAAAGTGGTCGACGTGGCCTCGAAGATGAACACCGGCGCGAAGTACGACTCGGAGGCGTTCAAGAAATCCGTCGGGCTGAACGGTGTCGGCATCAAGGCGGTCAACGCCCTGTCGGAATCGTTCGTGATCCGGTCGTACCGGGACGGGAAGTGCCGCACGGCCCGCTTCGCGCGCGGCGAGATCGTGGGAGACAGCGAGGAGACGACGACGACGGAACCGAACGGCACGCTCGTCACCTTCCTGGCCGACAAGGAACTTTTCGGGAGCTACCACTACATCATGGAGTACCTCGAGTCGATGCTCAAGAACTACGTCTTCCTGAACTCCGGCCTGACCATCCTCTTCAACGGCCAAAAACTCTTCTCCAAACGGGGGCTGCACGACCTGCTCGTCGAGAACATGAACGGCGAGGGGCTCTACCCGATCGTCCACCTCAAGGGGTATGACATCGAGATGGCCATGACGCACGGGCGGCAGTACGGCGAGGAGTACTACTCCTTCGTCAACGGGCAACACACGACGCAGGGGGGAACTCACCTCGTGGCCTTCCGCGAGGCGGTGGGGAAGACGATTCGCGATTTTTACAAGCGCGACTTCGAGCTGTCGGACGTCCGCGCCTCGATCATCGCGGCCATCAGCATCAAGGTACAGGAGCCCATGTTCGAGTCGCAGACGAAGACCAAGCTGGGGTCGAAGGACGTGGCCCCCGGCGGCCCCTCCGTCCGTAACTTTATCATGGACTTCGTGGCCCGCGAGCTGGACAACTACCTCCACCGGAATCCCGACACGGCCGAGCTGTTACTGCAAAAGATCGTCGAGGCGGAGAAAGAGCGGAAGGCGATGGCCGGCATCCAGAAGATCGCGCGGGAGCGGGCCAAGCAGGTGAGCCTCCACAACAAGAAGCTGCGCGACTGCCGCGTGCACTACGGCGACAACCACGAGTTGAAACGCGCCTCCTCGATCTTCATCACCGAGGGCGACTCCGCGAGCGGCTCCATCACCAAGTCGCGCGACGTCAACACGCAAGCGGTCTTTAGCCTCCGGGGCAAGCCGCTCAACTCGTACGGGATGACGAAGAAAGTGGTCTACGAGAACGAGGAGTTCAACCTGCTGCAGGCGGCCCTGAACATCGAGGACGGCCTCGAGGGACTGCGTTACAACAACGTGATCGTGGCGACGGACGCCGACGTGGACGGGATGCACATCCGCCTCCTGCTCTTGACGTTCTTCCTGCAGTTTTTCCCCGACCTCGTGCGCGCCGGCCACCTGTACATGCTGCAAACGCCGCTCTTCCGCGTGCGCAACAAGAAGGAGACGCGCTACTGCTACTCCGAGGCCGAGCGCGACAAGGCCGTCAAGAGGCTGGGGCAAAAACCCGAGATCACCCGCTTCAAAGGGCTGGGCGAGATCTCCCCCGACGAGTTCAAGCACTTCATCGGGAAAGAGATCCGCCTCGACCCCGTGCGCGTCACGCGGCAGGATTCCATCGACACGATCCTCGCCTATTACATGGGCAAGAACACCGCGGAACGACAAGAGTTTATCATTGACCACCTGTACATCGAGAAAGATTAATACATGAGCGAATTAGACGACAAAAACGGCGCGGGAAACCCGCCAGAGAACGCGGGCGAAGCGAACGGCGGGATGCGGTCGATCCAACACCTCTCCGGGATGTTCGAACGCTGGTTTCTCGACTACGCCTCCTACGTGATCCTGGAACGCGCCGTCCCCTACGTGAACGACGGCCTGAAACCCGTCCAGCGCCGCATCCTCCACGCCATGAAGCAGCTCGACGACGGGCGCTATAACAAGGTGGCCAACATCATCGGCCACACGATGCAATATCACCCGCACGGCGATGCCTCGATCGGTGACGCGCTCGTGCAGCTGGGCCAGAAAGAGCTTCTGGTCGACTGCCAGGGAAACTGGGGGAACATCCTCACCGGCGACTCGGCCGCGGCACCCCGCTACATCGAGGCGCGCCTCTCGAAATTCGCCCTCGACGTGCTCTTTAACCCGAAGACCACCCGCTGGCAACGCTCCTACGACGGGCGCCAGGAGGAACCCGTCACGCTGCCCGTCAAGTTCCCGCTCCTGCTCGCGCAGGGTGTCGAGGGGATCGCCGTGGGGCTGGCGGCGAAGATACTCCCCCATAATTTCAACGAGTTGCTCGACGCCTGCATCGCCTGCCTGCGCGGCGAGGAGTTCACCCTCTACCCCGACTTCCCCACCGGCGGGTTCATCGACGTGACGAAATACAACGACGGGCTGCGCGGCGGGAACGTGAAGGTACGCGCCCGCGTCGAGAAGGATGCCAACAACCGCCTGCTGAAGATCACCGAGATCCCCTACGGCAGGACCACCTCCTCGCTCATCGAGAGCATCCTCAAGGCCAACGAACGGGGCAAGATCAAGATCAAGAAGATCGACGATAACACGGCCGCCGAGGTCGAGATCTTGATACACCTCGCCGCCGGCGTCTCCTCCGACAAGACGATCGACGCGCTCTACGCCTTCACCGACTGCGAGCTATCCATCTCCCCGAACGCCTGCGTGATCGAGAACGAGAAACCCAACTTCATGGCGGTGTCGAACATCCTGAGGAAGTCGGTGGAGGATACCGTGAGCCTCCTCCTCGCCGAGTTGCGGATTCGCCTCGAGGAGCTTGAGGCCGCCTGGCACTACGCCTCCCTCGAGAAGATCTTCATCGAGGAGCGGATCTACAAGGACAAGGCCTTTGAAGAAAGCCCGTCGCTGGAGGCGGCCGTCCGGCACGTCGGCGAGCGCCTGACCCCCTTCCTGCCTCGCCTCCAGCGCCCCGTCACCGACGAGGATATCACGCGCCTCCTCGAGATTCGCATGAAGCGTATCCTGAAATTTAACTCCGAGGAGGCCGGGAACCTCCTGAAGGAGCTGGAGGCGGAGATGACGCGGGTGAAACACGACATCGAACACATCATCCCGTACACCATCAAGCACTACCAGGGGATCAAAAGCAAGTTCGGCAAAGGCCGGGAACGCCGCACCGAAATCCGGAACTTCGAGAACATCGTGGCGGCGAAGGTGGTCGTGGCCAACGAGAAACTCTACATCAACCGGGAAGATGGCTTCATCGGCACCGGCCTCAAGAAAGACGAGTTTATCCGCGAGTGCTCGGACCTCGACGAGGTCATCGTCTTCCGCAAGGACGGCACCTACTTCGTCTGCAAGGTGGCGGAGAAACTCTTTATCGGCAAGGATATATTGCACGTGGATGTCTTCAAGAAGAACGACACGCGCACCATCTACAACGTCGTCTACCGCGACGGGCGATACGGGGCCTCCCGCGTGAAACGCTTTAACGTCACCGGCACGACGCGCGACAAACAATACAACATGACCCAAGGGACGGCCGGCTCGCGCGTCCTCTACTTCAGCGCCAACGAGAACGGGGAGGCCGAGATCATCAAGGTCTTCCTCAAGCCGAAGCCCGGCCTGAAAAAACTCGTCTTCGAGTATGACTTCGCCACCCTCGCCATCAAGGGAAGGGACGCCCAGGGGAATATCCTGAACAAAAACGACATTCACAAGATCACCCTCGCCCAGAAAGGCGTCTCCACGCTCGGCGGGCGGAAGCTCTGGTTAGACGAGGATGTCCTGCGCCTCAACACCGACAACCGCGGGCGCTACCTCGGCGAGTTCCAGGGCGAGGAACGCGTGCTCGTCGTGCTCCCGAACGGCACGTACCACACCACCGACTTTGACCTCGGCAACCACTACGACGAGGGCTACCTCCGCCTCGAGAAACACGACCCCGAACGGGTATGGTCGGCCATCTTCTTCGATGCCGAACAACAGTTCTACTACCTGAAACGCTTCCGCTTCGAGGAATCCGCCCGGGTGGTCTCCTTCATCGGCGAGACGGAAGGCTCCCGCCTCGTCTGCCTGAGCGACGAGCCAAGCCCCCGCTTCGAGATACGCTTCGGCGGACGACAAGAAAACCGCCCGCCGGAGATCATCCGCGCCGACGAGTTCATCGCCGAGAAATCCTACAAGGCCCGGGGCAAGCGGCTTACCAACCACGAGGTGAAAGCGATCCGGGAGATCGCCCCCCTGCCCGTCGAGCAGCCCGACCGGCCGCGACCGGACACCGCGGCGACCGTCAATGACGAGCCGGAAGAAGAGAACCCCGCCTCGTCAAGCGAGGAGCAGATGACGCTCGACTTCGAATAACCCGCGCCCGCCCGGGTTTGACAAGCGCCGCGTCTTATTTCTCCCTCATGGGTCACAGGCTAAAAGGGGCCGGTAGCAATTCGCTCGCGGGAACGACCACGATCTCCCCCTTTTTGCCCGCCACGATCACGTCGAAATCGGCCTGATAACGACGGATCACCTCGGACATCACCTGCCGGCAGGCCCCGCAAGGGGTAAGCGCCTCCACCCACGCGCCCGCGGCATCCCGCGCGGCAATGGCGATGGCCTTCACCTTGACCCCGGGGTAAGCGGAACATGCGTAAAAAAGAGCCACCCGCTCGGCGCATAACCCGGAAGGGTAAGCCATATTCTCCTGGTTTGAACCGCGAACGATCTCCCCGTTCTCCATCAGGATGGCCGCCCCGACAGAGAAACGCGAATAAACGCTGTAAGCGTTCTCCACGGCCGCCCGGGCAATTTTCAATAAAGCCTCGTGTTCCTTTTCTTTCATGTCTATTTTTTTACTACATTTACGACGTGAAAATAAATAATCCATTCTTGAATATGTACAGGATCTTGACTTTTTTATTACTCGTCTGTTGGAGCGTTAGCCCGTGCGCCGGGGAAACCAAAAACGCGCGGAAAGCGTACATCCAGAAATTCAGTAAAATCGCCATCAAGGAAATGGTACGCACGGGGATCCCGGCCAGCATCAAGTTGGCCCAGGGGATCCTGGAATCAAGCTCGGGCACCTCGCCCCTCGCCCAGGAAGGGAACAACCATTTCGGGATCAAGTGCCACGAGAACTGGCAGGGAGCCACGATCAGGAAACACGACAACGAGCGCAACGAGTGCTTCCGCAAGTACAAGAGTCCCGAAGAGTCGTGGCTCGACCACAGCGATTTCCTCACCTCTCGCCAACGCTACGCCTCCCTCTTTCAATTGAGGCGAACGGATTACAAGGGATGGGCGTACGGCCTGCAGGAAGCCGGGTACGCCACGAACAGCAGCTACGCCGAACGCCTGATTCGCATCATCGAGGAGGAAGGATTGGATGCCCTGGACCGGGGAGAGAAGATCACCACCGGTAACAGGGTGTACGTCACCAATACCCCACATGCCAACTACCTCGAACGACGCACCAAGGTCAACGGCATCCCCTGCATCACC
The DNA here is from genome assembly GCA_031276355.1 of Odoribacteraceae bacterium. Taxonomy (GTDB): domain Bacteria; phylum Bacteroidota; class Bacteroidia; order Bacteroidales; family Marinifilaceae; genus JAIRKS01. Next base: position 9,768 of record JAISNC010000039.1, on the reverse strand, counting down.
GTGCGCGAGGGAGACACGTTCGACGCCATCGCCACTTACTTCAATATCCCCCTGTGGAAGTTGTTAGAATATAACGACAAGCGCGAGACCTCCATCCGCGTCGGGATGAACGTCTTCTTGAAGGCGAAGAAAAATAAAGCCTCCAAGTCCAACACGCGCCACAAGGTGAGAGAAGGCGAGACCGCCTACTGGATCTCGCAAATGTACGGGATCAAGTTGTATCGACTCCTCGAGTACAATTACTTGCGAGCGAACGATAAACTCCTGCCGGGAGAGATACTGACCCTGCGGGAATATAACGACGGGCTATAAATTCCATGACCATGACCCATCATCGTTCGTTCAGCCCGATCGTGATCTTCGGGCTACTCATCGGGGGAAGTTTTATCGTCGCCTCCTTCCTCTTCATCGTGTCGGGAAGGGAGATCGTGCTAAACCCGCGGCTCAACAACGTCATCTCGTGCCTGAGCATCATCGGCTGCTTCATGGGCATTAAAAAGTTCCGGGACGAGCGCCTGACAGGGGCGATCTCCTACGGGCGCGCCTTCTCGACAGGCCTCAAGATCATCCTGGTCGCCACCGTGTTGTACACCCTCTACACGTATTTCCTCTACTCCGCGGTGCCGGAGTTCATGGAAAATTACAAACAGATCATGACCGGGGCGCTGAAGAAGGTATACGGTGAAACATCATTTTACGCGCTGGCGGCCGAGACCCTGAACAAGAGCCTCTCGCCGGGCCTCATCGCGTTCGGGGAATTTTTCCGGGAGCTTATTTTCGGGATGTTCTTCCTCCTGGTCGTCGCGGCCATCGTCAAGCGTTCCTCTCCCGTGAATACTCACCCGTGACACGTCAACATGGACCTATCGATCATCGTACCCCTCTACAATGAAGTCGACTCGCTGCCGGAACTCGCGTCATGGATCACGCGTGTCATGGAAGCACACCGTTACTCCCACGAGATCATCCTGGTAGACGACGGGAGTAACGACGGCTCCTGGGAGACCATCGAGGCGCTCGCCGCCGGCAACCCCTGCATCCGCGGGATCAAGTTCCGCCGCAACTACGGCAAGTCGGCCGCCCTACACCGCGGCTTCGAGGTTGCCGCGGGGAGCGTCGTTATCACGATGGATGCCGACCTGCAAGACTCCCCGGACGAGATCCCCGCGCTCTACCGGATGATCACCGACGAGCAGTACGACCTGGTATCCGGGTGGAAGAAAAAACGCCACGACCCGCTATCCAAGACCCTCCCCACCAAGCTTTTCAACGCCACGGCGAGGTGTTTCTCCGGGCTAAAACTGCACGATTTCAACTGCGGGTTGAAGGCCTATAAAAGCACCGTGGTCAAAAACATCGAGGTCTACGGGGAGATGCACCGCTATATCCCGATCCTGGCCAAGCAGGCGGGCTTCACGCGGATCGGCGAGCGAGAGGTGATGCACCAGGCCCGCAAGTTCGGGTCGAGCAAGTTCGGTCTCAATCGCTTTATCAACGGCTTCCTCGACTTGCTGACGGTCACGTTCATCACCCGCTTCTCCAAGAAACCGATGCACCTCTTCGGGGCCCTCGGCACGCTCCTCTTCATCGCGGGTTTTTGCGCCGCCACCTGGATCGGCATCGAGAAATGGATCGCCGTGAGTCGCGACATCAAGGCCCCGTTAGTGGCCAACAACCCCTACTTCTACATCGCCCTCGCCTGCATGATCCTCGGCACGCAACTCTTCCTCGCCGGTTTTCTCGCCGAGCTGATCTCGCGCAACGCGCACGACCGGAACAGTTATCACGTGGAAAAAACAACATGAATATTCACTCTAAAACAACGATCACTATGGTAGAAAAACTTCAGAAATCTCTGCGCGAATCGGCCACCGCCCGCTGGACGGCGCTTGCCGTGGTCGCCTTCACGATGCTATGCGGCTATTTCCTCACGGACGTGATGGCCCCGTTAAAACCGATGCTCGAAAGCGAACTGCTCTGGAACAGCGCCGAGTACGGCTTCTTTACCAGCGCTTATGGCTGGTTCAACGTCTTCCTCCTCATGCTCATCATCGGGGGGATCATCCTCGACAAGATGGGCGTGCGCTTCACCGGCCTGATGGCCTGCTTCCTCATGGTGGGCGGCGTGGCCATCAAGTATTACGCCATCAGCAGCGTCTTCCCCGCGGAGAGTACCCTGCTGGGAATGAAGACACAAGTTGTCCTCGCCGCCATCGGCTTCGCCATCTTCGGCGTGGGCATCGAGATCGCCGGTATCACCGTCAGCAAGGTCATCGTCAAATGGTTCAAGGGCAAGGAACTCGCGCTGGCGATGGGCCTCGAGATGGCCACGGCGCGCCTCGGCACGGGACTGGCCTTGATCATCACGCTCCCGCTGGCCCGCTCGTTCACCCTGCCCGTGCCCGTCCTCATCGGCCTGATCCTCCTCTGCATCGGCACCATCGCCTTCATCGTCTACTGCCTCATGGATCGCAAACTGGAGCGCTCCATCCCGAAAGACACCGCCCCGGAAGATCCCTTCCGTTTTGCCGACATCCTCTTTATCGTCAAAAACAAGGGATTCTGGTTAATCGCCCTCCTGTGCGTCCTCTTCTACTCGGCGGTCTTCCCCTTCCTGAAATACGCCACCGACTTGATGATACACAAGTACGGCGTTAACCCGGACCTGGCCGGCGCGATACCCGGGCTGCTCCCCTTCGGCACGATCATCCTGACCCCGCTCTTCGGCAACCTCTACGACCGCAAGGGCAAGGGTGCCTCCATCATGTTACTCGGTGCCTGCATGCTCGTGGGGATACACTTCCTCTTCGCGCTGCCGCTGCTCGACCACTGGCTCATCGCCACCCTCATCATGATCGCGCTCGGCATCGCCTTCTCGCTCGTCCCCTCGGCCATGTGGCCCTCCGTTCCCAAGATCATCCCGGAAAAACAACTCGGCACGGCCTATGCCCTCATCTTCTGGGTACAGAACTGGGGCTTGATGGGTGTCCCGGCCCTGATCGGGTGGGTACTCGAGAAATACTGCAAGAGCGTCGAGAACGGCGTGGTACACTATGACTACACCCTGCCGATGATCATCTTCACGGGCTTCGGCGTGCTCGCCGTCATCGTCTCGCTCCTCCTCAAGGCCGAGAACAAGAAGAAAGGATACGGGCTTGAACTGCCAAACATGAACAAATAACGCGCCGCGCGTCATGAACATAACCCTGGCAGGACAACCTCCTGCCGGGGTTTCTTAACGCCGGCACGCGAAAAACCAGTAGCACATGATCGAATACACTCGACACCTCCTGGACAACGGGCTTACGCTCCTCTGTCACACGGACCCCGGCACCTCCTTCGTCTCCGTTAACACCCTCTACAAGGTGGGAGCGCGTGACGAGGATCCCGACCACACCGGCTTCGCCCACCTCTTTGAACACCTCATGTTCGGTGGGTCGCGCCACGTCGACGACTTCGACACGCGTGTACAACAAGCCGGCGGGGAAAGCAACGCGTACACGAACAACGACTACACGAACTACTACACCATCGTCCCCGCCGCCAACATCGAGACGGCCCTCTGGCTCGAATCCGACCGCATGGCGGGCCTGAACTTCTCCCAACGGTCGCTGAAGGTACAGAAAAACGTCGTCATCGAGGAGTTCAAGCAGCACTACCTCAACCGCCCCTATGGCGACCTCTGGCTTCACCTGCGCCCCCTCGCCTACCGCGTCCACCCCTACCGCTGGAACACCATCGGTGTCTCCCCCGCGCACATCGAGCGCGCCACCCTCGACGAGGTCAAAACCTTCTTCCGCCGCCACTACGCTCCCGACAACGCCATCCTCGCCATCAGCGGGAACATCCCCGACACGCGCGCCCTCGAGCTTGTCAAACGCTGGTACGGCGACATACCCCCCGGTGCCGCTCCCCGCGACGACTACCCGCAAGAACCCCGGCAACGGGAAGCGCGCCGGCGCGTGGTCGCCGAACATGCCGTGCCCGTCCCCTCTGACATGCTCTGCCTCGCCTTCCACGTGGGGCGACGCTCCTCCGACCATTTCTACGCTTGCGATATCCTCTCGGACCTGTTCGCCAACGGCGACTCCTCGCGCCTTTACACGTGCCTTGTCAAGGAGCGCCTCCTCTTCTCGGAACTCGACGCTTATGTCACGGGCGATGCCGACCCCGGCCTTTTCGTCTTCCACGGCAAACTCTCCCCGGGCATCCCCGTCGAAGAGGCTGAAAAAGCCCTCCTCGAAGAGATCGACCGCCTCGCGCGTGACGGCCTCACCGAACGCGAACTCCAGAAAGTCATTAACAAGACCGACGTTCGCCTCTCCTGCAGCGAGATCAACTACCAGGCGAAAGCCTCCCACCTCGCGTTCTTCGAATACCTCGGCGATGCCGAACTCGTTAACACCGAACGTGCCCGCTACTCGCCCTTTACCCCCGACGAGTTGCGCGACGTCGCGCGCGCGCTCTTCGTGCCGGAAAACAGTTCCACGCTTCTTTACCTTGCCTCTTCACGCCATGAAAATAAATCGTAACATCGCCCCGCCCCTCCATCCCTTGACCTCCCCCTCGCTTCTCCCCTATCGACAAGTCACGCTTGACAACGGGATGTGGGTGGCCTACCTGCACGACCCACGACAAGAGATACTTAAGCTAGATCTCGTGCTGCCGCACGGCACCTACCACCAGCCCCGGCCCATCGTCGCCTCCACGATGATCAACCTCCTGAACGAGGGTACCACCTCGCTCTCCGCCGCGGAAATCGCCGAATTTTTCGACTTTCACGGGGCTGCCCTCGACCTGCATACCGGCACGCACCACTCCGAGATCAACATACTCTCGCTCCGCTGCCACGCCCCGGTGATGATCAAGATGCTCGCCTCCATGCTCCTCGACAGTACCTTCCCGCACCGGGAGATGGAAATTTATACCCGGAACAAGCGACAACAACACGAGGATAACATGGAAAAAACATCCTACCTCGCGCAAAGAAACTTCCTGCGACTTCTCTACGGGGAACAGCACCCCTACGCGAACCACTTCACCGCGGCCGACTTCGACCGCGTGACGACGGAAGAGATACGGGCGTTCCATCGCTCCCGTCTCTCCGCCCCCGCCTGCCGGCTCTTCCTCTCGGGCAACGTTGACGATGCCCTGCTGCAGATCATCGACCACGCCTTCTCCCCCCTCCCCTCCCCTCCCCTTGCCCCCGACGCGGAGATTCCCTCCACCCCTGCCATCCCCGGGGTCTACCGGATAGATAAGCCGGGAGCCGTACAGGCGAGCATTCGCGTGGGAAAGAGCGGGGTTCGCATACATGAAGAGGAGTTTATCCCTTTTCAACTCCTGAACATGGCCCTGGGCGGCCACTTCGGCTCCCGCCTGATGACTAACATACGCGAGGAGAAGGGATACACGTATGGCATCCACTCGACGAACGTGAAACGCGCGCGCGGGGCCTACTGGTTAGTCAGCACCGAAGTGAACGCCGCGTGCACCGACGCTACCATCGACGAGATTCAAAAAGAGATCCGCCGCCTCCAGGAAGAACCCATCCCCGACGAGGAGTTACACCTCGTGAAAAACTACTACCACGGCGAACTCCTCCGGGAACTGGACGGCCTCTTTGCCCAGGCCGACGCGCTGAAATATTACGTGAATTATGACACCGACACCACCTTCTGCCTCCGCGCGCTGGAACGCATCCGCACGTGCCCGGCCGACGAACTCCGGTTGCTGGCTCGAAAATACCTGAACCTCGACGAGATGATCATCGTCATTGCCGGCGATCAAACGGGACGTTAAGAGGCTGTCGCAAAAGCCAGGTTTCGCCATCGCAAATGACCGTCATTGCGATCCGCGTAGCGGGAAGCAATCCAGGGATTTACTGGTTCCCGGATTGCTTCTTGTTCGTTCCTCGCGGTTCACAACGATGAAAAGCGCCCATTGAAACAGCGCCCCTCTTGACCTTCAATACAACGCTCGAAATGAGAGCCTTCTGCTCTCAACTCACGATCGTGAAGTCGGTAAAATCGACTCCCTTCCGGGCATCGTCCGAATAGATATGAAGGGTGAAGGCCGTGTCGGTGAGGCCTGTCAAGCGGTGAATATGATTCTCGTAATCTTCCACCTCCCCGATGGAGTAAAAACTCTCGCCCGGCTGCACCACGTGCTCCAACACCTTCTTCAGCCCGCCGTCAACTTTCTCGAAAACCTCCAGGAGCACGTTCCCGGCAATCCCCGTGTAACCGGCATAGAGCGGATGCCCGTGTATCGCCGTGCGGTCTCCCTTGCGCCACCCCATCACGAGCATCTCCCAGCCCGTCCGGGCATCCTTCCCGATGAAATTACGCGTATAAGGAGAAGTAAATGCCAGGAAATCGTTCGTGTTGATCCGGGTGGCGGCAGCCACGGCAAACGTTTTTAGCTCCTCGCCCAAGGCGGCGGTAATGGGTTTGCCGGCGATCGTGGTCAATAACGCCTCGAAGATCTCCTCGTACCCCGGGATGATCTTGATCTCTCGTGTCGTGTCGAATATTGTTTTCATGGTAAAATAAGGTTTTCGGATAAATAACTCTTTTATCGACACCAAATGTATCCCCTTTGAAAAGAAATACCTTATATTCTACCGGTTATTTTCATTATTCCCAGAAAAATACGCTTTTTGACGTACGTATTTTCATGTAGGTCGCGCGGGATTTACCCCTCAAGCGCCAGCTCCACCATCACCGAACGCAATTTCTTGCCGGTCAATTTCTGGATGTCGCGCATCATCCCCTCCTCCTCCCGCGAGCAGAACGAGAGGGCCATCCCGGTGTTGCCCGCCCTGCCGGTACGCCCGACACGGTGCACGTAGGTCTCCGGGACATCCGGAAGATCATAGTTGATGACCAACGGGAGATCGATGATATCAATGCCGCGAGCAGCGATGTCCGTGGCTATCAAGACGCGCGTCTTGCCTGACTTGAAATTGGAGAGCGCGCGCTCCCGGGCACCCTGTGACTTGTCGCCGTGGAGGGCCGCGCTACCGATACCGGCCCGCGCGAGTAGCCGAGCGATCTTGTCGGCCCCGTGTTTCGTCCGGGAGAAGACGAGCACCGACTTCTCCGTCTCCTGCCTCAAGAGATGGATCAGTAAATCCTTCTTCTGCGGTTTCTCCACGAGATAGAGGCGTTGCTCGACGGTATCGACCACGGAGGCTACCGGTGCCACGCCCACGCGCACCGGATCCCGGAGCATCGCCCGGGCCAGCTCGGCAATGGCCGGGGGCATCGTGGCCGAGAAGAAGAGGGTCTGCCTCTCCCTCGGCAATTTGGGCAACAAGCGCTTGATGTCCGCGATAAATCCCATGTCAAGCATCCTGTCCGCCTCGTCAAGGACAAAATGACGGATACGATCGAGACGTATAAACCCTTGGTTCATCAGGTCGTTCAGGCGACCGGGCGTGGCGACGAGGATATCCACGCCGCGAGCCAACGCGTCCGTCTGCGATTTCTGGTTAACGCCCCCGAAGATCACGGCGTGGCGCACGCCCACGTGGGCGGCGTAATCGCGAAAGCACTCGCCAACCTGGGCCGCGAGCTCGCGCGTCGGTGTCAGGATCAGGGCTTTGATGTCACGGCGCTTGCCCGAAGCGGTACCTTCCCCATCCAGTTGTTGGATGATCGGGATGGCGAAAGCAGCCGTCTTGCCCGTTCCCGTTTGGGCCGTGCCCAGCAGGTCTTTCCCTTGCAGCGCTACCGGGATCGCTTTCTCTTGTATCGGCGTGGGTGTCTCGTATCCTTTTTCGGCCAGTGCTTGCAATATCGGCTTTGAAATGTTTAATTCTTGAAATGTCATAACGATGTGTTTAGCCGTCATCGGGACGGCATGATTAATTTGTTTTAGCGTAACTCATACGGGGGGAGAAGAGGTGATAAGACCAACCCTGAAATCGTTAACGGCCGCGAAGGTAAAATTTATTTCCGGAATTTGCAAGCGGGAACAAATGGGGGTGTAAGTTCAATTAGTAAGTGCAACTGAAGTAAGAAAAAAAACACGGTTGGGGGTACACCCTCAACCGTGGGTTAGGAAAAAAGTTTTTACTTTGCAGTTGATATGAGAAATAAAAAACAATTAACCCGGGAGCAAAGATACGAATAGAAGTATTACTCCGGGCAGGAAAGAGACAAAAAGAGATAGCCGAATTTGTTGGGAAAGACAGATCGGTTATCGGTAGAGAACTCAAGCGCAACAGCCACAAGCGGGGCTATTCCGCTCGCCTTGTCCAGGAATATGCCGATGAATGCGAGGAGCGTTACCGGTTAAAACGCGGGTTCACGAGAAGCATCCGCGAGAAAGTGCTCAAGGAACTGCTCGAAGAACAGTGGTCGCCGGAACAAATCGTTGGTAAGGCCAGGCGGGACGGCGTGCCGATGGTAAAAGCCACGAGCGGATCTACCAGTTTATCCGGGAAGACAAAAAGAAGGACGGCACTCTCTATAAACATCTTCGGCACAGGCTTAAACACCGGAAACGACCGGTGGGTGGGAAGAAAGTCATTATTCCCGATAAAGTATCCATTGACTCGCATCCCGACGTGATCAATCAAAAAGAACGTTTTGGCGATTGGGAAATCGATACCATCGTTGGCCCGGAAAACAAAGGCGCGATCCTGACGGCCACCGAAAGAACTACCGGGTTTCTCTTGATGAAAAAACTGCCCAAGGGGAAAAACGCGAAGGCACTCGCGAAAGAACTCTTCTTCCTCCTCTTGCCTTATAAACAGCATGTTCACTCCATCACTTCCGATAATGGAACCGAGTTTTACGAACACAAGCTGATCGCAAAAAAACGGAACGCGATGTTTTTCTTCGTGCATCCATATTCGTCATGGGAAAGAGGATTAAACGAATACACCCATGGACTCGTGAGACGATATATACCTAAAAAACACTGTTTTACAAAATACAAGGATGATGATATAACAGATTTTCAGCACAAGATTAATCGAAGACCAAGAAAAGTACTTAACTTTGAATCTCCGAAAGAGAGATTTTTTAGAAAAGTTGCATTTGGTACTTGAATCTGCCTAAAGCTCATTGACTTCTTCTTGTTTTGCTGAAATATCCACTGTTTTATTGTTCGTTTCGTCCCAACCAGCGCGAACTTCACGGTCATCGAAAAAACAAATGGATATTTCGGTGTGACGGGTCATTGTCGATTTCTTTCATGGATATCATCTGTCATGATTTTTATAATGCCGTATCGCTTTGCAAATGCCACAAAACTATTCAACAATGTCGCTTCTCTACTTTCAATATCTTCCTTTATCCAATCATCATGAGGATAATCTTCGATCAACTTATGAACAACTTTTAAGGGTGACTTTTTATACCAATTGTCCTTTTTGGTTTTGAAAAATCCATCCCCTGCCTGAATATTCGTTTTTTTATCTAACACTACTTTGTTGCCGATTTTCTCCAAATATTCATCCGCATCGCTACGATTCCAATTTTTATAGTTTGCTGATTTCCAGTTTTTCGGCAAAATATGTTCGATTTCTAACTTTATATTGACTAATAGTTCCTGCTCCGAAAGTTGATATGCTTCCCAAAGCAATAAGGGTTTTATCATTTTAGAAGACTGTGAATAGATAGTATTGAATTGCCTTTCAAATGCATCCTGAGTCAATCGTTCGTTTGTGTGGGTAAACGGTTTTTTATTAGCAATATCTACGAGAGCCGGAATTGAAAAGTTTTTTATATCGCTCACTGTGGGACGTATAACAAA
>JAISNC010000028.1 GCA_031276355.1 Odoribacteraceae bacterium | reverse complement strand
GTAGTACAGGCCGGCGGTATTGTCAACACCCTGTGCGCGGTCGGCACTGGCGGCACCCAGGTTACGGTCCATGATGAATTTATCGGTGTAACGGGTGCTCCACGTCGTGCCCGTCCCGTTGGCGTAGCGATGCACGGCACCGCCGGTCACGTCGTGCGAGTAAACGTCCTCCTGCCAGGAAGACGGCGCGGCGTCCGGGTTGTAATCCGTGATCCACATGTGCCAGCTCCAGAGATAGCCATCGGAGGCGGGAGCACCCTTTTTCTTGATGCCGATCAGCACGTTTCCCCGGGCCGTTGGCCCCGCGGGACTGAAGTAGAAATTAGACCCTCCCCCCGCGCCCTCGTATTTATCTCCGGCCACGGGCGTACCGTTGGAATCACAAAAGTCGATAAGGCCCGCGCCCGCTTTATCCTGCCAGATCACCTCGGCTTCCCACTCGGTATCCGGGCCAAGCACGTTGGCCGGCAAACCGTCCGGGGAGTCCCAGAACTCGTTGACGCGGGTAACGGGCACGCCGTAGGTGGCCTGGGCGGCACCGGAGAGCGGGTGGATGATGTAGGAGTTCGACGCGGCCAGCTGCACCTCTCCCAGGTTCTCCACGCGGCTGTCCCCGTCACCTCCCGCGGAGTTAAAGACGACCGGGAGCGTGTAGTGGTAATTCGGCACGATGTTGAAATCGTTCGTCATGTTCGCGCCCGGGTAGAAGCGGTAACGCAACGGTTTGCCAACGCTATTGGCGGCCATGATCTCGATGTAGGTGGCGCGACCGGGGGCGTGCAGGTTCTTCTGGGCTTCCGTGCTCGTCCCGGTAGTACCCCGCCGGTTGCGGGGAAGGTAATAGCACAGCGTCTTCACGGGATCACCGGGAGCCAGCTCGAACGCGTCGACGGGAAGGTCGAGCACGCCCGATTGAGTGGACGAGGGACTCGGGGTCGCGTCGTCGTTAAACAACTGGTCGACATAGAAAATACGAGCGGACACGTCGCGCAACTGCACGGAGGTGATCGTCACGCCCGAGGCGGCAGTGTTGTTAATCGTCAGCGTGAGCTTGGCCACGTTACGGTATAACGCGCAGGTCAACGCGGTGGTACCGTTATCTATGTCGACCGTGCCGTTCATGAACAAGTCGGGGACGAGCCCACCGGCATTGTACATGTCTCCCAGCCCCCCGATCTTCTTGTAAACGGTTTTCAGCTCGGCCAGCGTTTTGATAGGCCCCAGCACGAGGCCGAACGCTTCGGAATGGGTGTTGGCTAACAACACGCATTTGTACGTCCCGCTCGTGGGCTTGATCACCGCGACCGCCGTGGTAGACGTTAGCGTTGGCATCAAGTAATAACGGGGCGCGCCGATCCGCAGCCCGTTCTCGTCGAATTGTATTAACCAGAAATCCTTGACGATGTAGTCGGGGTCGGTGCCCTCGTCCACGACCGGCGAGTCGGGCAAGGCCCGCGTGCCGGCCAGGCCGGGGGTCTCGGGCACCGCGGTGAGCGATAGGGCGATCGTGGTCTCGATCCCCTCGTTGCCGGTGGGGTCCACCGGCTCGTCCGCGCACGACAAGGCCGCGAGGGCTGCCAGCGCGGGCAAGAAGTTTCGTAACGTGTTCATGTTATTCCTGTTTTTATAGTTTATCATTCTTTCGTCTCGTTTATCATTCCCCGGTGGGCATCGCCCGCCCGTGAATCATCGATATGCAATTTCCTGGTACAAAAGTAGGAAAATAATAACACGAATACAAAATTAGTCATTTTTTTTCGCCCGCCCCGCTTTTATCGGGCGTGCGGCTGTTTATCATGACTATAAATGAAAATTTTAACGCGGGAAGAGACGGGAAATAGCGAGAACGACGCGGGGGCGAAAGATTTTTCGCCCCTACACCTTATCGCGAACCCGGGGGGGTGAAGCAATCCAGGAATTTAACGTGCCCTGGATTGCTTCCCGCCACGCGGGTCGCGATGACGAAAACCGGCTTTCGAGACAGCCCCGCGGCGCGATCCCTTTTGAGAGGGTTCCAAGCGCGCGAGGCGCTTTCCGGGCGGGAGCCATCAGGCTTCCCGGGAGAACGTGCCCTATTGTGAAATATTCTGGTTACTTTCGCGGGGAGCGAGAGGGGTTCCGGCCGTTCTCGATGAAACAAATAAAAAAGTCGTGAAAAAAATTATTTTATTTCTCTGTTTTTCGTTCTCCTCGTTCGCGGTCGCGGCCGGGGAGCGACCGCGGTTAGTGGTGGGGATCGTGATTAGCCATTTTTACCCGGAGTGGTTGCAGTGGTACGGGCCGGCGTTGTCCGCTGGCGGGTTCAAGCGGCTGACGGGGGGGCGCTCGTTAACGATGGACTATAACTATTTTTACTCCCAGACGGGGGTGGATCACGCCAGCCTCTATACCGGCATGCTCCCGGCGGAGCACGGCATCGTCTCCCACGCGTGGTACGATCGCCTGCGAAAAAAACGGCAAGACGCCGTGGCCTCCCCGGAACACGTCGAGGTGGGAAGCGCCGGGACGAACGAGGTCAAGAGCTTTAGCCCCCGTTTCCTCCGGACGCTCTCGCTGGGCAGCGTGCTGAAGATGAACGACGCGTCCTCGAAGGTTTTTAGCGTCGCCATGAACGGGGAGGAGGCCGTGCTGAGCGGCGGTAACAGCGCCGACCTGGCCATCTGGTACAGCGAGGAGACGGGCGAGTGGATAACCTCCTCCTATTATGCCCCCCGGCTCCCCGCGTGGTTGTCCCGCTTCAACGACACCATCGACAGCGACGTGTTCGTTCGCGCCGGCTGGACATCCCTGCCACGCCGGCAGGCGGGTGGCGGCCGGCCCGCGAATCGCCCGGGCTCGTCCGCCGGCTTTTACTACGATATCGCCCGCTCCAGGAAAGAGTATAACACGTACCGCGTGCTGAAGGCCACCCCCCACGCGAACACGCTGGTGCGCGCCCTGGCCGAGGCGTTGATCTCCGGGGAGGGGCTCGGGGAGGACGACGCCCCCGACCTGTTGACGTTGAATTTCTCGTGCCTCGATTACATGCACCGCGATTTTGCCGTCGACTCGGGGGAGAACAAGGACCTGGTGCTTCGCCTGGACGGGGAGTTGAGCGCGTTGTTCGCTCACTTAGACGCCAGCGTGGGGGCGGGGAATTACACGGTACTCCTCACCGTCTCGGAGGCGCGGGAGCTGCTCCCGGGGGAGCTGGCGAGGTTGAAGGTGGAGGCCGGCTACTTTTCCGTGTCGCGGGCGAGCGCGTTGATTAAGTCTTACCTGGGCCTGGTGTACGGGGACGGGGAGTGGCTCGTCGATTACGACCAGGGGCAACTCTACCTGAATCGTGACCTGATCAACGAGCGGAAGCTGGATCCGCGGGAGATGCAGGAGCGGGTCGCCGAGATGATGATCGACTTCGAGGGGGTCGACAAGGTGATGACGGCCTACTCGCTGACGCGCGCGACCTCCCCCCCGGGGACGAACCGGCTGGTGCAAAACGCGTTTTACCACAAACGGAGCGGGGACGTGATGTTTTGCCTGCAACCCACGTGGGTCCCGGAGTTAAAGGGGGTGGAGGATACCTACTGTCGCTACAGCAGGCGCACCGTCGTTCCCTTGTACTTGTGGGGGGCCGGGATCCCGGCGGAGATCGACGGGCGGCAGGAGGTCACGGGAGTGATGCCCCTGCTCTGCCGGATCCTGGGAATCCCGCTCCCCTACACGATCCGGGAGGATCAAAGGTGACGCGTGACCTCTTCCCGGGGCGGGGACGCGTGTCGCCGCGCCTATCGGGGGCGAGGGAGCAGCGCGAGGATCTCCTCCGCCAGGCGTCGATCGTTCGAAAGGCGGGGAACTTTATGCTGCCCGCCGACTTTCTTTCGCTCCTCCATCCACCGGAGGAACGTGCCCTCGGGGAGCGCCCGGATGACGGGACGCGACATCGTGCTGTTGTTGGCGCGCTTGGCCTCGTAGTCGGAGTTGACGGCGCAGAGGGCCTCGTCTAACCGGTCGGCAAACCGCTCCAGGTCGGCGGGCGGCTCGTTGAACTCGATCAGCCACTCGTGCGATCCCTTGCTGTCGAGCGTCATGTAGAGCGGGGCAACGGTGTACTCCCGCGCCGAGGCGCGACACTCCTTGCAGGCGACGGATAGGGCGCTCTCCGCGTTGCCGATCATTAACTCCTCCCCGAAAGCGTTAATGTAGAGGCGCGTCCTCCCGACGATCCGGATCTTGTGGGGGTACAGCGACGTGAACTCGACGCAGTCCCCCACGAGGTAGCGCCACAAGCCGCCGTTCGTCGAGATCACCAGCGCGTAAGGCTGTCCGGTGGTGACGCTCTCGATCGTCTCCGGCGCGCGTGCCCCCGCGGGGGTCGTCTCCTCCCGGTCGCCCGCCGGGAGGAACTCGTAGAAGACGCCGTTGTCGAGCGTCAGCAGCATCGAGGGGTCTCCCTCGTCATCCTGGAAAGCGAAATAGCCCTCCGAGGCGTTGTAGTTCTCCACGTACCGCATCCGCTCGCCGGGGATCAACGCGCGGTATTGCTCGCGGTAGGGGTCGAAATGGATGCCGCCGTGCATGAATAGCTCGATGTTGGGCCAGACGTCGGTGAGGTAGCGGGCGTTATTGTACTCCAGCAGGCGACGGATCAGCACTAAATTCCACGACGGGACGCCGGAGAAATTCGTGACGTCGAGGCGACTACATATCCGGCAGATCTGCTCGATCTTCTCGTGAAAATCGGCCGTGAGGGCCACCTCCCGCGGGGGCGTGCGCACCCATTCGGCCACGCGGGGGGAGTGGGCGAGCAGGATCGCCGAGAGATCGCCGTGGAACGCCTTCCCGTTGTTCATCGCGTCGAACTGGACGCTCCCGCCCAGCGTTAGCGCCTTGCCCGAGAGGATCCGGCTGTCGGGATGGCGCTGCAGGAACGACCCGAGCATCCGCTTGAAGCCCCCCAGGTGGCACGCGTGCAGGTTATCCGGCGTGATGGGGATAAACTTGCTTTTGTCGGAGCTGGTGCCGCTTGACTTCGCGAACCACCGCACGCGCTGGTTCCACAGCACGTGATCCTCCCCTCCCCGTAGCCGGTCGATGTAAGGCTGCAACGCGTCGTAGTCCCGCACGGGCACGCCCTGTTGAAAATCCGCGATCCCCCGCATCGCGCGGAAGCGATGCTCGCGGCCGAACGCGGTGTCCCGGCCGTTCTTGATCAGGGAATCGAAACACGCGCGTTGAAAGCGTGCCGGGTCTCTCCGGCTTTGCTCGATCCTCTTCAGCAGGGGAGAAAGGCGCGCGAGACAGATTTTATTAATGAGTGTCATAAAGATTAGCGTGATGTTGGGCCCAAAAGTAAATAATAATCCCTTGATTATAGTACATTCGCGGGAAAATAAAATTCCATCGCGATGAGTATAACGACAGCATTATTTGACTTTGATGGCGTGGTCGCCGACACCGAAGGGCAGTACGCGCGCTACTTCGAGCACCTCGCCGGGGTCTATCCTCCTTCTGTCCCCGACCTGGCCGCCAGTGTCCGGGGGGTCACCCTTCCCGACATCCTGGAGCGCTTTTTCGGGGCCTACCCGGAGGCGGTGAAGCGAGAGATCGCCGACGGTGTCCGGCGGTTTGAACTGCAGATGGAGTTCCGGTTTATCCCCGGTGCCGGGGAGTTTATCGGGGCGCTCCGGGCGCTCGGCTACAAGACGGGGCTCGTGACCAGTTCCCAGGAGGGGAAGACGCGCGTGGCCCTCGAGAAGCTGGGGCTGCTGGACGCGTTCGACACGGTCGTTACCGCCGCGCGCGTGACGCGGGGGAAGCCTGACCCGGGGTGTTACCTCCTCGCGGCCCGCGATCTCGGGGTTGACCCCGCCGCGTGCGCCGTCTTCGAGGACTCCATCGCGGGGATCACCGCCGGGAAACGGGCCGGGATGAAAGTCATCGGCCTTGCCACGACGCTCCCCGCCGCGCGGTTGGCGGCGCACGCCGGCTGGATCCTCCCCGATTTTTCAGACCTTGACGCGGCCCTCGCCTCGTTGCGCGCGTAGCCCGCGGGCATCTCGTGACGTGTTGAAACTCGATTATATAACCCTTACAGTCATCTACCGGGCCTTCGCGTGATCGGCCCCGTGCTTGCAAGAAACGTGAAAACCAGAGAGACCATGAAGAAAGTGATAACCTATGGCACCTTTGACCTCCTCCACCACGGGCACGTCAGCCTCCTGGCCCGCGCCAAGGCCCTGGGAGACTACCTCATCGTCGGTGTCACCTCCGAGAACTATGACCGGGAGCGCGGCAAGCTCAACGTCCGCAATCGCCTCCTCGACCGCGTCCGCGACGTCCAAGCCACCGGCCTGGCCGACGAGATCATCATCGAGGAGTACGAGGGGCAGAAGATCGACGACATCCAGCGACACGGTGTCGAGATCTTCGCCATCGGTTCCGACTGGACCGGCAAGTTCGACTACCTCGGCGAGTACTGCCGCGTCGTCTACCTCGAGCGCACCAGGGACATCTCCAGCACCATGATCCGGGACGAGACCTGTCGCGTCCTCTCGCTGGGCATCATCGGCAGCGGTCGTATCGCCCACCGTTTTATCCCCGAATCCAAGTACGTCAGCGGCGTCGATGTTGTCGGGGTCTACAACCCCCGCCTCTCCTCCGCGGGGGCTTTCCGCGACCGCCACGCGTTGCGCTTCGCCACCGATCGCCTCGACGACCTCCTCGCGCGGGTGGATGCCGTCTATATCGCCTCGCCGCACCCGGCGCATGTCGCCCACGCCCGGGCGGCCCTGTTGGCGGGCAAGCACGTCCTCTGCGAGAAACCCCTCGCCCTCACGGCCGCCGCGGTCGAGGAGTTGTACGCTTTGGCGGGCGAGCGGGGGGTGGTCCTGCTGGAGGCCGTGAAAACCGCCTACTGCCCCGGGTTCAAGCACCTCGTCAGCCTCCTCAAGAGCGGTGCCATCGGGCAGGTGCGCGATGTCTCCGCCTCCTTCACCAAGCTCGTCGAGGGACGTCCCCGCGAGCTCTCCCCGGAACAGGCCGGCGGGAGCGTCACGGAGTTGGGATCGTATGTGCTGCTGCCGGCGATCAAGTTGTTGGGCGTAAACTATCTTCATACCTCCTTCCACGCCTGTTACGACGACGCGGGCGTTGACCTCTTCACGCGGGGCCTCCTCGAGTACCCCACCGCGACGGCCTCCTTTAAGGTCGGGCTGGGCGTGAAGACGGAGGGGAGCCTCGTCGTTTCGGGCACGAGGGGGTACGCCTACGTCCCCGCGCCGTGGTGGAAAACGGAGTATTTCGAGTTGCGCCACGAGGATCTCAACGATGTCAAGAAATACTTTTATAAGTTCGACGGCGACGGTCTCCGTTACGAATTGGACGAGTTCCTCCGCCTGATCCATGGCGGTCGCCTCCTCCACTCCTATCTCTTTACGCCCGTCGAGTCCATCGCCATCGCCCGCCTCATCGAGCTTTTCCGGGCGGGAGAACACACCACGAGGATCCACTGACAAGCGGGGAGGCGCGCCGCGCGCGGGGCCCGGCCCGGCGTTACCCGGCTCCCTCTCCTCGCGTATCCCGCGAAAAATACTACCTTCGCGGCGTAAAAACACCGTCATGAAACAAGCCTCCCTTCGGGAAAAGATCCTCGCCCGGGCGTCGTGGGTTAGCGCGGCCGGTAACGCCCTCCTCTCCGTCGCGAAAATCACGGCGGGCTACCTGGCCGGCAGCATCGCCGTCATCGGCGACGGGGTCGACTCGGCGACGGACATCGCCATCTCGCTGGTGATGATCTTCACCGCCTCCCTGGTCCGCCGCCCTCCCAACCGGAAATACGTCTACGGCTACTCCAAGGCCGAGAGCATCGGTGCCAAGGTGCTCTCCCTGCTCATCTTCTACGCCGGTGTCCAGGTGTTGGTGGCCTCCGGGCGCGACATCCTCGATGCCATCGTCGGCACCGCCTCTCCTCGCCCCCTCCCCGGCATGCTCGCGGTGCATGTTACGCTCCTCTCCATCGTCGCCAAGCTGGGCCTGGCCGCCTACCAGGCGCGGCAAGCCCGCCGTGCCGGCAGCGTTCTTCTGCGGGTCAACGCGCGGAACATGCTCTACGACGTTTACCTCTCCGCCTGCGTGCTCGCGGGACTTTCTGGAACGCTCCTCTTCGACTGGCCGTTACTCGACCCGGTGACGGGCCTTCTCGTGAGTTTCTTCATCATTCGCGGCTCGCTCCGGGCCTTCAAGGAGTCGAGCGTCGAGTTGATGGACGGCGTGAACGACGAGACGGTCTACGCCCGCCTCTTCGAGGCCGTCGAGCGGGTGCCCGGCGCGCATCATCCTCACCGCGCGCGCTCCCGCCAGGCCGGTGGCATGTTCCTGATAGATCTCGACATCGAGGTCGACGGTGATCTTCCTCTTCGTGAGGCCCACGCCATTGCCGAGGCCGTCGAGGAGAGCATCAAGGCCTCCATCGAGAACGTCCACGACGTGGTCGTTCACGTCGAACCCAGCGGTCACTGTAGCCGTGACGAGAACTATGGCATTGATTCCACCTCCGCGTGATAGGGCGCGCCCCGCTCCCGATATGAAAAAGGACATCCCCCCTTCGTCCGGCGAGGAGGCGATCCTCGACGACTTCCGGGCGGGGCGGTTGGACGCGTTCTACCGGGAGGTCTACCCCGCCGTCCTGCTCTTCGCCGTGAAGTTCCTGGACGACCGGGCGGGCTTCCTGGCGGAGGATTGTGTCCAGGATGCCGTCTTTGACGCTTGGAAACGACGGGAGGGCTTTCGCTCGCTACGAGCGTTGAAGGCCTTCCTCTATACCTCTGTCCGCCACGATGCCGTCAGTATCTCCCGCAAGGAGCGCTCCCGTCGCCGCTACCTCTCTCTCCAGGGAGATGACCTCTTCTTTACTACCTCTGTCATCGAGCAGGAGACGCTCTCCCTCCTCTATAACGCGCTCAACGGGCTTCCCGCCCGCGAGCGGCAAGTGCTCGAGATGAGTTTTGTCGAGGGGCTGAAGGGCGACGAGATTGCCGAGAAACTCGGGATCTCCGGCAGTTCCGTCAAGAAATACAAGGCGAGCGCCCTCCGGCTCCTTCGCCGGAAACTGGCCCCGGCGATTTTTTTCGCCCTTCTCGCCGGAATTTCGTGAAAAACATTGTCCCTTTTCCCGTTCGTTGCGCTTTATGGGAAATTATCGAGAGATGGAAGACGACGAGTTGTTCGTGATCTCCCGGTGGATCGCCGCCGGGATCACGGGAGAGATCTCCACCGAACAGGCCGCCCGCCTGGAGGCGTGGAGAAAGGAGCATCCCGCTCACGAGGTGCTCTACCGCCGGTTGGGCGACGAGCACTACCGGCGCGACGGGGTGCTGGCGCTGGGAAGGGTGGACGGCGATCGGGCGCTGGCGGTGATGCGCCGGCGCGTGAGAAACGCGCGTTGGCGCGCGCGTCTCGTCGCGGCGGTAGCGGCGGCGGCGGTGGTCGCGGTGGCGGCCGGGATCTTCTATCTCTCCCCGCGGGACGCGAGGAGGTTTACCCCCGAAGAGCTTGTCGCGCGCGGCGCTCCCCGGGCCACGTTACGACTGGCCGACGGGAGCGTCGTGTTGCTTGACACGCTCGACGGGCGCGTCGAACAGGGGGGCGTGGAGGTCGCCAAGAGCGGCGATCGACAACTCTCGTACATCCCGCTGGAGGGCGACGAAGAGGGGGAGAAAACGCTTTTTAACGAGGTACGCGTGCCCCGCGGCGGGGAGTTTAGCCTGGTGCTGGCCGACGGGACGCGCGTCTGGTTGAACGCCGGCAGCCGCCTGCGTTTCCCGGTGAATTTTGCCGGGGAGGAGCGGCGCGTCACGCTGGCGGGAGAGGCCTATTTCGACGTGACGGGGGATGTTGAACGCCCGTTTCGCGTGGAGGTGGGCGCGTGCCTCGTGGAGGTGCTCGGCACGGAATTTAACCTCGTCGGGTACGATGACGATCCGGTGATATACGCCACCCTCGTGAACGGGAGCGTCTCGTTCTCGAACGGCCGCTCTTCCGTCAGGCTCGTCCCGGGGGAGCAGGGGGTTGCCCCTCGCTCCTCCGGGGAGGTCGAGAAACGGCGCGTGAACGCGGGGGAGATAGCCAGTTGGAAGGATGGCGTGTTTAGCCTCGAGGAGCAGTCGCTGGAGGAGATCATGCAGAAGATCGCCCGCTGGTATGACGTGGAGGTCATTTTTCTCGACCCCACCCGGCGGGGGATCACCTTCAAGGGACGCGTCCCGCGTCGTGCCGGCCTGGACAAGGTGCTGCTCACGCTGGAGAAAACCGGCGAGGTGAGTTTCGCCGTGGAAGGACGGACGATTATCGTCTATAAATAGTAAAAGGGGGAATGCCTGCCAGCGTTCCCCCCGGATTAAAATGCCTCGTGAACGAGGTCAAGTGTAATAATAAATCTTCACAAAACTATGAAAAAAAAACGAGAACAGGATGACCCCGCGCGACGCGGGGTGTCACGAAAGGCTTCAAGGATGACGGCCCTCTTGCTGGTCGCTCTCTTCTCCGTCGCGGGCACCGCCGCGCACGCGCGGCCCTCCCGCCACTCCTTGGGCGAGATCATCGAGTTCCTGAAAAGAAAGACGGGGCACGAGTTCGTCTACCGGAAGGGTATCCTGGACGAGCAGGAGGTCGTGACCGCGGATCTCGAGGACGCTTCGCTGGAGGAGTTGCTGGAGAGCGTCTTCCGCGCGCGGGGCTATGATCACGAGATCGTGGATAACGTGATCGTGTTGAGGAAGGCTGCCCCGCGCCCGGTTGCCTCGCTCCCCCAGGAGCGAGCGCGCGTGCGAGGCGTTGTCCGGAACGCCGACGGAGTGCCGCTCCCCGGGGCCACGGTCAGGATCAAGGGCCTCCCCGGCGGCGTGGCCGCCAACGCGGAGGGGCGATTCGAGCTCTCTTTCGTGAACGATAAGGAGATTGTCTTTGTCGTCTCGTTCGTCGGGATGGAAGAGCGGGAGACGCGCTACACCGGGCAGAAAGAGATCAACGTGTTCCTGAGGGAGAAACCGGAGGTGGCCGAGGAGGTGATCGTCGTCGGTTACTCTACCCGCAAGGCGGGCCAGGTAACCGGTTCCGTGCAGCGTTTTCACGGGGAAGACCTGGCCGGTTCGACCGTGAGCGGCAACCTGATGAACGCCCTCCGGGGTCACACCACCGGCTTGCAGGTCACCGGGAACGAGGGACGCCCCGGCTCCGACGGGGCTTTGCTCCTGCGCGGGCTGGGAACGCTGTACGGGGTGGTGGACGACCGGTCGCCGAAGAATGTCTATCCCCTGATCGTCATCGACGGGGTGATCACGGATTACACGAGCCTGAGCGGGGTGATCGCCCCCCTGGATGTCGCCGATATCACGGTCTTGAAGGATGCCGCTTCCACGGCCATCTACGGGTCGCGGGCGGCTACCGGCGTGATCGTCGTGACCACGAAGAGGGGACGGCAGGAGGAGATGACCCTCTCGTTCAACCTGAACGCCGGGGCAAGCGTCCCGCGTTTCGGCGGGTTGAAGCTCATGGACTCCGCCGGGTTGCTGGAGCACGGGGAGGCAACGCTGCGTAACTGGTGGAAAAATAACGAGCAGGAGCGAAATGATTACCCGGAGGTGGCGGCTTTCATCGAGCGTTACACGCGCTATATCCGGGATCATCACGACCTGACGAAGACGACGAACTGGCGCGACTTGCTGAACCGGACGGGGCGCGCCCTGGATGCCTCGTTCAGCCTGCAAGGAGGGAGCGAGAAGGCGCGCTACTACTTCTCGTACAATTACCTCGACGAGCAAGGGACGCGGATCGGTTACCACCTGACGCGCCACCTGCTGCGCGTCCGCCTGGATGTTGACATCAATCCCCGCTTGAGCCTCGGGACGAACCTCAGCGGCTCGTTCAGCCGGGACATCAGCCCCACCTCGGGCGGGCTGGAGTATTCGTACCATCCCTGGATCTCGCCGTATCACGCCGACGGGACGCTGAAATATAGCCTGCCGAACAAGACGGATTTCAACATGAACGCGACGGATATCGCGAACCCGCTGGCGGACGGGAGGTACAACGACGCCACGTGCACGAGCCACCGCCTCTTCGGGTCGTTCCACGGGACATTGAAGCCGCTGCCGTGGCTCTCTTTCACGTCGACGAATACCGTGACGCTGTCGAGCACCGGGAACAATATCTACGCCGAT
This sequence comes from Odoribacteraceae bacterium, assembly GCA_031276355.1. GTDB lineage: Bacteria > Bacteroidota > Bacteroidia > Bacteroidales > Marinifilaceae > JAIRKS01. Next base: position 99,927 of record JAISNC010000028.1, on the reverse strand, counting down.
AGCCGCACGTACTCGGGCAATAACGCGGATAACAAGTATAGTAACGGGACGCTCTCGGTCGACGAGACGCGGGAGAGGAGCTTCTTGACCTCGAACATCCTGCGCCTGCGATTTTCCGCGGGAGACCACCAGGTGGACGGGCTGCTCGGCCAGGAGTGGTACGAGCGTTGGAGCCGCGGCTGGGGCGTGGCCATGTATGACCAGAACGTCCCCGGGGAACGCAACGTCGGGGGATTCTCGAAAATGGGCGACAAGACGATGGGGACGGCCCTCCCCGCGGGGTCGGAGGTCGAGGCCGGGAGCTTCTCCCTCTTCTCGGAGGTGCATTATAACTACCTGCGGCGCTACGTCGCCTCGCTCTCGTTCCGCCGCGACGCCTCCACCAATTTCGGGAAAAAAAGGCGCGACGGTGATTTCTACTCCGCGAGCGCCTCGTGGGTGATCATCGAGGAGGATTTCATGCGCGACCGGGAGCCGTTCTCCAACCTCAAGCTGCGCGCCAGCTACGGCACCTCGGGGAAAGAGGCCGGCAAGGACTACCTGAATTACACGCTCTACTCCACGGGCGGCGAGCTGGATAACATGTATAACTACTATGCGCTGCATCCCGTCCACGTGGCGTCGTACATCGCCGCCATCGAGCAGCGGGGCAACGACCGTCTCTCCTGGGAGACGGCCCATAACCTGAACATCGGTATCGATATCGGCCTGTTCGATCAACGCTTGCAACTCTCCGTCGACAAGTACCGCCGCGTCAACAGCGACCTGATCATGGAGGTGACCCTCCCGGCGAGCAACGGCGTGGGAAGGCAGTACAGGAACGTGGGCGAGATGATCAACAGCGGCGTCGAGGTGATCTTGACCACGCGCAACGTCGGGGGCGAGCGCTTCCGCTGGCACAGCGAGTTCACGTTCAGCTATAACAAGAACAGGATCACGAGGCTGGACAACGGCCAGCTGGTACGTGCCGGTTACCCGACCCTTCGCGTCGGGGAGAATATCAGCGCGTTGAAGAAGATCAAGGTGCGCGGGATCGATCCCGGGAGCGGCAAACCCCTCTACGAGCGCGTCGAGGCGGACGGCTCCGTCACCCTCGTCAACACGCTCCAGGAGGTGATCACCGGCAACGACGACCGCTGTCACGTGAACATCGGCTTGAGCCGGGCCCCTGGCTGGGGCGGCTTCAGCAACACGTTCCTGTGGGGGGAGTGGGAGTTGACGGTGAACACCTCCTACAGCTTCAACTACAAGGTGCTCAACAGCCTGAAGCGAAGCCTGGCCTACGGCGGCGCGTGGAAGACGCAGAACGTCTACCGCGTCCCGGGCGCGTGGAAGACGTGGAACAAGCCCGGTGACAGGGCCGATCTCCCGGCGTTCAACGCCGACCCCTCGCTCCTGCGCGTCGAGCAGGATATCGACGGCGAGTCCTCCCTGGTCTACTCGAAAGCGGATCACTGGCGCGTCTCCTCGATTCGCCTGCGATACGACGTGCCGGGGCGCTGGAAGGCCCGCCTGCGCCTCCGCGACGCTTCCCTCTCCTTCCTGGTGGATAACGTCCACGCCTTCACCTCCCGGGAGTTCGCGGGGTACGACCCGGAGAACCCCCTCGGCTGGGTGGCCCCCCGGCGATTTATACTCGGCTTGAACCTCACCTTTTAATACATCACGACCATGAAACACCTTCTTATCGCCGGCGCGACCCTCTTCGCGCTCGCCGGCTGCGAGAGCCGCCTGGACCAGATGCGCCCCCATAACAAGGCCGACGAGGCCTCCTACCTCGTCTCGTTCAACAACGTGCTCAACGCCACGGCCGGCCTCTACAGCCACTTCCTCTGGAACGCCGGGGGATTCACCGACAGCTACTTCTACACCGTCGCCTACCACGTCACGGGCGAGTTCCGGGGCAACAACGTCGTCTTCCGGTCGCCTTTCCTGGAACCGGCCGAGTTGAACCTCTGGTGTCCCGATGCCCATTTCTTCCTCCACGGCGACCAGAAGAAGCGGTCGCTCGCGTGGACCCTCTGGGCCAGGACGCACCAGGTGGCCCTGGGCACCTCCAAGAACATCGTCGCCATCGACAAGATGCTCGCGCTGGACACCACCGACCCCGCCACCGGGGCGAAATTGACGCGCCTCAAGGGGGAGAACCTGTTCCTGCGCGGCTTGATCTACTTCAACGCCGTGAACGCTTTCGGGCGGCCCTTCTGGGACGATCCCGGCGCGAACCCGGGCATCCCCCTCGATACCCTGGGCACCGGCGAGTCCCTCCCGCGCGCTTCCGTGCGCGAGACCTTCCGCCAGGTCATCGCCGACTTCGGCCGGGCGGCCCGCCTGCTGCCCGACGAACCGTCCGACCGCACCTACGCGAACCGGGCGGCCTCCTACGGGATGCTATCCCGCGTTTACCTCTACATGGGCGGCACGCCCGGCGCGCCCGACAGCGCCTGCAACGCGCTCGCCGCGCGGTACGCCGACTCCACGTTCGCCCTGCAACACGACCTCGTGGCCCTCTTGCAGGGGGACGCCATGAAGGGCGTGTTCGATCACCCCAAGAGGAACAGCGAGTTGCTGTTCTCCTTCTACCCGGGCAACTGCGACGACCCGGTGATCGCGAACGTGATCCACGACTACTACTCCTGGGGCGGCTTCATCGAGGAGCTGGCCACCTCGCCCGCGAGAACGCCCCACTCCTGCGTGATCTCGAGGGATTACGCGGCGATCATGGACACGGTCAACGACCTGCGCTGGGTACACTGGACGGACACCTCCGCCTACCACCCCGGGCGCCGCACGACCACCAAGTTCAACGGCGGGAAGAGGGACCTCTTCGAGGGGATGATCCCGGGCGGCGGCTACTTCCTCTTCCAGGCCCCGCTCGTTTTCCTGCGCGCGGCGGAGGTGATCCTCAACCGCGCCGAGGCGCGCGCCAAGCTGGGCGAGGGGGAGAAGGCGCTGGCGGACTTGAACGCGATCCGGGCGCGGGCGGGGTTGAAGGCCTTGACGGGGCTTTCCGGCCGCGCGCTCTTCGACGCGATCTTCCTCGAGCGGCGCCGCGAGCTGGCCTTCGAGGCCCACGTCTACTACGATTACACGCGCAACGGCCTGACGATGAAACGCGACGAGATCTCTACCGCCTACCCGGCGTACGCGGGTGCCGCGTACAACGAGATGAACCCCCGCGACGCGCGCCGCGTGACGTGCGCGATCCCCGCGGAGGAGCTGCTCTTGAACCCGCTCCTGCGCCCGAACGAGTAGCGACGCGGCGGGCATCCCGGCACGGGTATCATGAAGGAGGATGCACGCGTCCCGTGTTAACGCTGACACGCGTCGCGTGTCAACGCCGCCGCGTGTCATCAGGCCGCCCGGGTGGCACGCGAGAAGATGTAACGACCCCCTCCCGGGAAGGGGGCCGTCCCGGGTTGACCCTCGAGACGGCCCCCGCCGCGACCCGGGTATTGTTTCTCCCGCGTTCGTTCCCGGTCTGGAAAATATGACGTACCTTCGCGGCACATTATCTTTCACGCCATGACAGCTTCAACGACAGCATCCCCCCCCCGCGCCCTTTCCGTCGCGGCGGCGCAAGCCCTCTGCCTCCGGAACCACGTGCCGTTCTACACGTATCGCCTGCCCGGGGCCGGGGAGGTGGTTTTCGGGGCGCAACTCCCCGGGGAACCGCGCCTCTTCCAGGGCTTCGAACGCCACGCGCGGGAGAGGGGCTTCCTCGTGACGCCGTTCAACCCCTCCTCGTGGAGTTTCCCCTATTTCATCAAGGGCGACATCTCCTTCACGGGCGAGTTGACGGACGCGGGGGCCATCGCCGCGCTCCAGGAACCCCGCCCCCGCCCCCCGGCGGCAGCGAGCGAGGCCCGGGAGATGACGCGCCGGGAGTACGTCGAGGAGGCGCGGTCGCTGATCGCGCGCCTCGACCGGGAGGGGATGAAAAAGGTGGTCTTCGCCCGCGCGCTGACGGTGGCGGGCGCGGCGATAGAGCTGGCCCCGTCGCTCTTCGAGCGGGCCAAGCGATACGACCACGCCTTCCTCTTCCTCTTCTCCTTGCCGGGCAAGGGAACCTGGATGGGCGCCAGCCCGGAGCTCTTCCTGAAACACGACCGGGACGGCTTCCGCGCGACGGCGCTGGCCGCGACGCGACCGGTGGAGGGAACGCCGTTCCCCGTGGCCTGGCCCGCCAAGGAGCGGGAGGAGCAGCGGATCGTCGACGAGTACGTCGCGGGGACGCTCGCCCCGTTTTTCACCCGCCACCTGGAGCGGGAGGGGCCGGTGACGACGCGCGCCGGGAACCTCTACCACCTCTGCACCCGCTTCTACAGCGACGAGCAGCTGCCGGCCGACGAGATCGACCGGCTCGTGGCCCAGCTGCACCCCACCCCGGCCGTCTGCGGCGTGCCCAAGAAGCGGGCCATGCAACTGATCGCCGCCACCGAGTGGCTCGAGCGGGGCTACTACGGCGGCCTCGTCGGCCCCGTGCAGCCCGGCGGGGCCTTCGACCTCTTCGTCAACATCCGCTCCATGGAACTGTTCGCCGATGCCTTCCGGCTGCGCGTCGGCGGGGGCATCACCCCCCTCTCCGACCCGGGAGAGGAGTGGGAAGAGACCTGCCGGAAGGCCGACACGCTGTTGAACCTCCTGGAAGAGACGAGATGAAGGCGACGCCCGGCGGGAACGTGGAGACGGCCCGGCTGCTGGTCGCGATGCTGGAGCAAAAGGGGGTGCGGCACGTGGTGCTCTCCCCCGGCTCGCGCAACGCGCCGGTATCGCTCCTCGTGGCCCGCTCCCCGCGGCTCGCGCGCCACGTGATCGCGGACGAGCGGGCCGCCGCCTTCTTCGCGCTCGGCATCGCGCGACAGGGCGGCGAGAGCGTGGCGCTCGCCTGCACCTCCGGCACCGCCCTCCTGAACTACGCGCCCGCCGTCGCCGAGGCCTACTACCAGGGGGTCTCCCTCCTCGTCCTCTCGGCCGACCGCCCCCCCGAGTGGATCGACCAGGACGACGGGCAGACGATCCGGCAGCGCGGCGCCCTCGCCTCCCTCGTCAAGGGATCCTTCCAGCTGCCGGCGGACGGGAGCGCCGCCGCCGGGCGTTGGCACGCGAACCGCCTGCTCAACGAGGCCATCAACCTCTCCCGCGACGGCCACCCCGGCCCCGTGCACGTCAACATCCCGCTGGAGGAACCGCTCTACGGCTTTGCCGCGTCGCCCGCCGCGCCGGAACGGCTCGTGGAACCCGTCGCCGCGGCACCCCGCTTGCGGGAGGAGGAGCTGGCCCGCCTGCGGCGTTGCCTCCTGGAGACCCCGCGGGTGATGATCGTCGCCGGCTCCTGCCCGCCGGACGGGGCGCTGCGGGCGGCCCTCGAGCGGCTGGCCGCCCGCGAGAACGTCGTCGTGCTGGCGGAGACCCTCGCGAACCCGCGCCCCGGGCGGGCCATCGCGACGATCGACCGGGTACTCGCGACCCTGCCGCCGGGAGAGGAGGCCGCGCACGCCCCCGGCCTCTTGATCTCGTTCGGCGGGGCGATCATCTCCCGCGCCTTCAAGACCTTTATCCGGGAACACCCGCCGCGGGAGCACTGGCACGTCGACCGGCGAACGATCCCCCCCGACACCTACCGCGCGCTCACCCTGCACGTGAAAATGCCGCCCGCCGCCTTCCTCGAGCAACTCGCCGGGGGGCCGTCGACCGGGGCTTGCCCGGGATACGCCGCCCGGTGGCACGCCTCGCGGGACCTTGCCGCCGCCCGTCACGCCGCCGTCGTGAGCCGCCTCCCGTGGTGCGACTTGCGGGCGTTCGCGATTCTCTTGCCCGCGCTGCCCGCCGGCTGCCTCCTCCACCTGGGGAACAGCACCCCCGTCCGCTACGCGCAACTCTTCGGCGACACGCCCGCCGCCCGCGTCGACGGCAACCGGGGCACGAGCGGCATCGAGGGGGCCACCTCCACGGCCGCCGGGGCCGCCGCCGTCGCGCCCCCGGGACGGGCGACGGTGCTGGTGACGGGCGACCTGGGGTTCCTCTACGACTCGAACGCCCTCTGGGCTTGCCCCCTCTCGCCCGCCTTGCGCGTCGTCGTGATCGTCAACGGCGGCGGCGGCATCTTCCGCTTCCTCCCCGGCCCGTCGGCGCTGCCGGAGGTCGAGGAGTTGTTCGAAACGCCCCACGGCGTCGACATCCCCGCCCTCGCCCGCCTCCACGGGCTGGCCCTCTTCACGGCGGACGACGCTCCCTCGCTGGAGCGCGTCCTCCCCGCCTTCCTCGCGCCCGGCCCGCGCCCCGCGTTGCTCGCCATCGACACGCGCGATCGGCCCAGCGGCGAGATACTCAAACACTATTTCGAATCCTTGAAACACGATCATGAGAAACTGGATACCCGTTAAAGAGTACACCGACATCCGCTTCGACCTCTTCGAGGGGATCGCGCGGGTGACGATCAACCGCCCCGAAGTCTACAACGCCTTCCGCCCGCGGACCATCGTCGAGATGCTGGACGCCATCGCCGTTTGCCGCGAGCGGAACGACATCGGCGTCGTCGTCCTGACCGGGGCCGGGGAGAAAGCCTTTTGCTCCGGCGGCGACCAGCGCGTGAAGGGCACCGGGGGATATGTCGACGAGAGCGGCGTTCCCCGCCTCAACGTCCTCGACCTGCACAAGGCGATCCGTTCCCTCCCGAAGCCGGTGATCGCCATGGTCAACGGCTACGCCATCGGCGGCGGGCACGTGCTCCACGTGGTGTGCGACCTGACGATCGCCTCCGAGAACGCTATCTTCGGGCAGACGGGCCCGAAGGTCGGCAGCTTCGACGGGGGCTTCGGTGCCTCCTACCTCGCCCGCCTCGTCGGGCAGAAGAGGGCCCGCGAGATCTGGTTTCTCTGTCGGCAATACACCGCCGCGGAGGCCGAAGAGATGGGCATGGTCAATAAAGTGGTGCCCTTCGCCGGCCTGGAGGACGAGACCGTCGACTGGTGCAAGACCATCATGCAACGCAGCCCCCTGGCCATCCGCATGATCAAACGCGCGCTCAACGCGGAGCTGGACGGGCAACACGGCCTGATGGAGCTGGCCGGGGACGCTACCCTGCTCTATTACCTCACGGAAGAGGCCCAGGAAGGCAAACGCGCCTTTCTCGAGAAGCGCGACCCCGGCTTCGACCGTTTCCCGAAATTCCCCTGATGCCCCATGCTCGAAGCTTTTCACGCGAAATACCTGCTCCGCTTCAACGAACCGGCCGTCACCTCCCGCGGCGTGATGACCGTCAAGGAGTGTCACTACGTGCTCGTCCGGGAGCGAGGAGTCCCGGGGCGTTTCGGGATCGGCGAGGTACCCCTCTTCCCCGGCCTCTCCGCGGAGGATTGCCCCGGCCACGACGCGCGCCTCGACGAGGCCTGCGCCCGGGTCAACGACTTCCGGCCGGAAGCGTGGCGCGCGTGGAGTTCCATCTGCTTTGGCATGGAGACCGCCCTCGCCGACCTGCGGAACGGCGGGCAACGCCTCCCCTTCCCCTCCGCTTTCACGCGGGGCGAGCAAGCGATCGAGATCAACGGCCTCGTGTGGATGGGCAACCGGGAGCAGATGGCCCGCCGCGTCGACGAGAAGCTGGCCGCCGGCTTCCGTTGCCTGAAACTCAAGATCGGGGGCATCGACTTCGAGGAGGAGCGCGCGTTGCTACGCGAGATACGCGCGCGCTACCCCGCCGCCACGCTCCAGCTGCGATTGGACGCGAACGGTGCTTTCTCCCCCCGCGAGGCCCCTCGCAAGCTGGAGCAGCTGGCCGCCTACGACATCCACTCCATCGAGCAGCCCATACGGCAAGGACAATGGCGCGCGATGTGCGCCGTCGCCGTCGCCTCCCCGATCCCCGTCGCCCTCGACGAGGAGCTGATCGGCGTTACCTCCCGCGACGAGCGGCAGGCCCTCCTCGACACCATTGCCCCGCGCTACATCATCCTCAAGCCCTCCCTCGCCGGCGGCTTCCAATCCTGCGACGAGTGGATCGCCCTGGCCGGGGAACGCGCCATCGGGTGGTGGGTCACCTCCGCGCTGGAGTCCAACGTCGGCTTGAACGCCATCGCCCAGTGGTGCGCACCGCGCGTCGGCAATCTCCCCCAGGGCCTGGGAACGGGACAACTCTACGCGAATAACATCCCCTCGCCCCTCCTGCAATGCGGTGTCACGCTCGTCCACGACCCCCGCGGCACCTGGCACCTCGCTACCCTCTTTCCCCCTCTCCCGTGAACGACGCGCGCCTCTTCTCTCCCGGCGAGGAGTTGCCCGAGGGCGTGAGCGCGTTTCTCGAAGAGTGGTACGACGCGCGCCCGGGCGTGACCGCCCACACCTCCGGCTCCACCGGCCCGCCGAAACCCCTCCGCCTCCTCAAACGCGACATGCTCGCCTCGGCCGCCCTCACCAACGACTATTTCGGCATCACCGCCCGCTCTACCCTCCTCCTCTGCCTCTCGCCCGCCTACATCGCCGGGAAGATGATGATCGTGCGGGCCCTCCTCGCCGGGGCCAGGCTCCTCGTGCGCCCGCCGGCAAGCGACCCGCTCCTCGTCCCGCTCGACACGCCCGTGGACCTCGCGGCGATGGTGCCCCTCCAGGTGGAGAGCATCCTCTCCCGTCCCGGTGGCCCCGCGGCCCTTGCCCGCGTCCGCCAGCTCCTCGTCGGGGGAGCCGCCCTATCGCCCACCCTCGAGAAGCGCCTCGAGACGCTGCCCACCGCCTGTTACGCCTCCTACGGCATGACGGAGACCCTCTCGCACGTTGCCCTCCGTCGTGTCAACGGCCCGGCTGCCTCTCCCTGCTACACCGCGCTGGGTCCCGTCCGCTTCGACACGGACACCCGCGGCTGCCTCGTCATCCACGCGCCCCACGTCGGTCAGCCCCGGCTTGTCACCAACGACCTCGCGCGCCTCGTGGACGCTACCCGCTTCGAGTGGCAGGGCCGCGTCGACAACGTGATCAATTCCGGCGGTGTCAAGCTCTCGCCCGAGGCCATCGAGGCCCGCTTGGCACCGCTCCTCTCCCGGCGATTCTTCGTCGCGGCGGAACCGGACGAACGTTTGGGCGAACGGGCGGTGCTTGTCATAGAGGATCGCCCCTGGAGCGAGCGCGAACAAGCCGATCTCGCTGCTCGCCTGGCCCGTCTCCTGCCTCCCCACGAGCGGCCCCGCGCCTTCCGCTTCCTCGCCGCTTTTCGAGAGACCGCCTCGGGGAAAATACTCCGCGCCTGGTGACCCGCGCGCGCGTTTTTCTCCCCGTCGGGAAGCGATCCGGGAAATAACACGTACTTTTGCCATCATTTTCAATCCACGATGAACATAGCAGGAAAAGAAATAAATGACCGCCCCGTGATCCTCGCCCCCATGGAAGAGGTGACCAATCCCCCCTTCCGCGCTTTCTGCAAGGAGAACGGTGCCGACTGGCTCTACTCGGAGTTTGTCTCGGCCGACGCGCTCGTGCGCTCCGTTCGCAAAACCTTGGACAAGCTTGTCATTTCGGATGCCGAGCGCCCCGTTACGATACAACTCTACGGCCGCTGTATCGATGCCATGGTCGAGGCGGCCCGCATCGTCGAGACCGTCTCGCCCGACTTTATCGACTTGAACTTCGGCTGTCCCGTCAAGCGCGTCGCGGCGAAAGGTGCCGGGGCAGGGATGTTGCGCGATATCCCCCTGATGGAAGAGATGACGCGGCAGGTTGTCCGGGCCGTGAACCTCCCCGTCACCGCTAAAACGCGCCTTGGCTGGGACGCTGACACTATCATCATTGATGAGGTTGCCGAGCGCCTCCAGGATGCCGGTGTTGTCGCGCTGGCCATCCACGGCCGCACGCGGGCCCAGATGTACAAGGGCGAATCCGACTGGGAGCCGATCGCCCGGGTAAAGAGTAACCCCCGGATGCGTATCCCCATCATTGGCAACGGGGATATCCATTCGCCGGTGAAGGCCAAGGAGGCTTTCGACCGGTACGGTGTAGACGGGGTGATGATCGGTCGTGCCGCGATCGGCAGGCCCTGGATATTCCGGCAGGTCAAGCACTACCTCCTGCACGGGGAGTTGCTCCCGGATCCCCCGGTCGCCGAGCAGGTGGAGATCATCAAGCAACAAGTGCTGCAAGCCCGGGAGTGGATAGACGAGACCCGCGGCATCCTCCACATGCGCCGCCACATGGCCTGCATGTTCAAGGGTATCCCGCACTTTCGCGACCTGCGCGTGGAGATGTTGCAAGCCGCCACGATCGAGCGCCTCTGGGAGGTGTTCGAGAAGATCAAGGAGCGGGGCGAGCGAGAAGGCCAGGGATCGGAATGACCCGTTACAATACGCTTATTTCTCCTCCTCTTTCTCCTCCTCGTTTTTTACTGCGCCCTGCCCGATCATTTTCGATGCATCCACGCCGAGTTTTGCAAACAGGGCGTTCAAGTCGATGCCCGCGGCGCTGGCACCTGTCCAGAGCTTCGCGATCATCTCCGGGACGGTCTGCCCGAAACGGCCGAGGGCGGTGCCCTCCTTGCTGTTCCCGCCGAAATCGACGATGGAGATGTTGTCGATCTCCCCGAATGGTTTGGCAAGGGCCGTGGCCACGCCGGCGAACTCCCGGATGGCGGCAGGAAGAATGCGCTCGACGGACTCTAAGATAAGCAGGAATTTACCTGTTTCGTCCAGTTGCTTGTAGGCTTCGGCCAACTTGAGCTTCCCCTCGGCCTCGGCGAGCAACTTCGCCCGGATGGCATCGGCCTCGGCCTCCCCGATGGCCCGGATGGCGGCGGCGCGTCCCTCTCCCTCGAGGGATTGCTTCTGGCGCGTCCCCTCGGCCAGCTTCTCCATCGCTAATTGTTGCCCTTCCGCCTCGATGATCTGCTTTTGCTGGGAGGCCTCGGCCCGTACGATCTCGGCCTTTTTGTTCGCCTCGGCGGGCTTGATGACGGTACCCACGAGTTCTTGTTCCTTCCGGCGGGCTTCGGCTTCGGCGACTTCGGTTTTCTTCTCGGTCTGGGCTTTCAGTTTTTCCTGTTCCGCCTCCAGCACGGCTTTCTCGGCCTGTTGGGTGGCGAGAGGCCCGGCCTGTTCGGCCCGCGCCTCTTCCTTGGCGACCTCGGCATCGTATTGCGCGCGTTTCACGTCGCGATCCTTGTCGGACTCGGCCGTGGCCACCTGGTTTTTGTTCGCCTCGATGGCCGCGTCTTTCTGGGCGGTGGTCGTCTGGATCGTGGACTCTTTTTGTGCCTCCGCGGTCCCGATCTCGGCATCCCTCTTGACCTCGGCGGTTCTTTTCTTGCCGAGCTGCTCGATGTACCCGTATTCGTCGTCGACCTCTTGGATGGTCAGCAGGTCGATACCCAATCCCATCTTTTTAAGATCCTCTCCGGCCTCGGTCATCACGGTGGAGTTGAGCTTGTCGCGATTGCCGACAAGATCCTCGATCGTCATCTTCCCGGCGATGCTGCGGAGGTGTCCCGTGAGGTTCTCGTGCGCGATGCTCTGTATCTCTTCTTGGCTTTTGTTCAGGAAACGTTCGGCAGCGGCCATCAGTGATGCCTCATCGGAAAGGATCTTGACGTTGGCCACGCCCTTGAGCGTCACCGGGATCTTGTCCGTGTTGGGAGCCTTGACGACCTGTATGGGGATGGAGAAGACGGTAAGATCAAGGAACGTGACATCCTCGATGATGGGCCATTTCATCTTGGCACCGCCGGTGATGACCTTGAATCCGGTGACGGCACCGGCCTCGGTTCTGCTTTTTTTCCCATAGAAGATGCCCACCTTATTGGGGGGAATCTTGATGTAACTTTTAGCGATAAAACGAATGATCGCGAAGAAGACGATGATCGCGATGAGTATCCACAGGGCCGGTAGGAGGTAGCTCTCGAAGGCCGTGGGTATTTCCATTTGTAGCGGGATTCCGTGTGTCATGATGGCTGTGTATTGTAGTTAAACATTTGTTGGTTCCACGATCAGGTAGCCGGAGAGGCTTTCCACGATCTTCACGGGCGTTTTTACCTTGACCTCTTGCCCGTTGGCGGATTTCGCGGGGAGGTATTTGCGCTGTCCGTTGAGTTCCACGACGACCTCTCCGATGCCGTTTTCTTCGATGCCGATGTGGACAATGCCGCCGATGCCGATAAAATCTCGCTCCCGAAGGAGGGAGGATGCCTGTTGCTTGAGGATGAAGTTCACGAGCAGGTAGGTGAGGTAGGCGGCGAACACGCCTCCAGCGATCGCGATCACGAGCGTGGTCGTCGCTCCCGCCCCGCAGGCGGCCGCGAGTTTGCCCCCGATCCCGAAGAAGGTCGCGGCCACGAGCAGGCTACGGATAGAGAAAATTTTTGACTCGGAGTGCTCTCCGTCGCCGTGATCCGCGTCGTGACCACCGCCGCCCAGGAGAAGTTGAACGATGAAGAATAACCCTCCGGCGATGGCGCAGATGGCATATATGTCCCATGTCCAGTTCATGATGTTATGTTATAAAAATTAATAAGGCCAAAGATAGAAAATTTCTGCAGCAAGAGCACGGGTGGAAAGAAAATAAAATATTTTTTCAGAAGAGCAGCAAACTAAAGGCCATCAGGGCCATGCCGGCGACGAGGCCGTAGATGGAGAGGTGATGGGCACCGTACTCTTTGGCCGTGGGGAGCAACTCGTCGAGAGAGATGAACACCATGATGCCGGCGACGAGGCCGAAGAGGATGCCGAGGACGGTGGCATTGATGCCGACAAAGAAGATGATAAGGAGAAAGCCGACGATCGCCCCGACGGGTTCTGCGAGACCGGAGAGGAAGGAGTGCACGAAGGCTTTTTTCCGGTTCCCGGTCGCGAAGTATATGGGGACTGCAACGGCGATTCCTTCGGGGATGTTGTGGAGCGCGATGGCAAAGGCGATGGGGTAGGCAATCCCGGGGTCGGAGAGACCGGCGATAAAGGTAGCCAACCCCTCCGGAAAGTTGTGAATAGCGATGGCCAGTGCGGAGAATAGACCTAACCGCGTTAGTTTTCTCGCCTGCAACTCCTCGTCGTTCATGCTTTCGACGGATTTCACCTCGTGGGGATTCTCGTGGGAGGGGATCAGTTTGTCGATGATGGCGATCAGGGCCATGCCCGCGAAAAAGGCGACGGTAGCGACGAACGTGGCCCTCTTGGTGTCGAGGGTCTGCGCGATGGCTTCCCGGGCACCGGGGAGGATCTCGACGAAGGAGATGTAGATCATGACACCTGCACTGAAGCCCAGGGCCAGCGACAGGAAGCGCTTGTTGGTCTTGCGGGAGAGGAAGGCGATGGCGCTGCCGATTCCCGTGGAGAGACCGGCGAGGAGCGTAAGCCCAAAGGCCGTGAGTAGCGCGTGTGTCGAAAGCTCCACGAGGTGTTATTTTGTAGCGAGACGCTCGACGGCGGCGGAGAGCCGGGCGAGGGTCTCTTCTTTACCGAGGATCTCGATGACATCGAAGAGGTGGGGGCCATCAGCGACACCGATGACGGCGAGGCGGAAGGGATTCATGAGTTTGCCGAGGCCGATCTCCTTGCTGGCGACCCACTGCCGGACGGCCGTCTCGGTGTTGGCGGAAGTGAAATCCGCTACTCCATCGAGCAGTTGGATAAGCTCCCGGATCAGGCCGGGTGTCTCCTCTTTCCAATTTTTCTTGACCCCCTTCTCGTCGTACTGCCGCGGGGGGTAAAAGAAAAAGCGGGAAGCCGCGTGGATGTCCGACACGAAGTTGGCCCGCTCTTTTAGTAGTTGACAGATCTTGACCAACTTTTCCGCGTCGGGATGGATGGCGTCGGCCTCCAGCAGGAGGGCCAACGAGGCGGCGATCTCCGTGTCCGGTTTCTCCTGGAGGTATTTGTGGTTGAACCATTTTGCTTTGTCGGGGTTGAAACGCGCCCCGGCTTTGTTGACCCGTTCCAGGGAGAAGTGGTCGCAGAGTTCTTGTAATGAGAAGATCTCCTGTTCCGTGCCGGGGTTCCATCCCAACAGGGCCAACATGTTGATGAATGCCTCCGGGAAGTACCCGTCTTCCTTGTAGCCGTGCCATTTTTCACCGGTGTCGGGATCGGTAAACTCCATCGGAAAGACGGGGAACCCCATCTTGTTGCCGTCGCGCTTGCTGAGTTTCCCGTTCCCGACGGGTTTCAGGATGAGGGGCAGGTGAGCGAATAGCGGCATCGTCTCGGCCCAGCCGAAGGCGCGGTAGAGCAGCACGTGTAGCGGGAGCGAGGGTAGCCACTCCTCGCCGCGGATCACGTGGGAGATCTCCATCAGGTGATCGTCCACGACGTTGGCTAAATGGTAGGTGGGCATCCCGTCGGCCTTGAAGAGCACCTTGTCGTCAAGCAGGGAGGTGTTAAAATGGACCTCGCCCCGGATGATATCTTGAAGGACAAGCTCTTCATTTTCAGGCATTTTAAACCGGATCACGTGATGGACTCCTTGTGCCAGCAACTGCTTCACCTCGTCGGGTGAGAGAGTCAGGGAGTTTTTCAAGGAGCCGCGGTTGGCGGCCCCGTAGATAAAGGAGTTGCCGCTGGCCTCTTGTGCCGCTCGCTGTTCGTTTAGTTCTTCGGCCGAGTCGAAGGCGAAATAAGCGTTTCCCGAGGCGACAAGCTCCAAGGCGAACTGCCGGTAGAGTGATTGCCGTTCGCTCTGGCGATAGGGGGCGTGTGCGCCTCCGATGCCGACACCCTCGTCGACGGTTAGCCCGCACCAGTGCAGGGCCTGGATGATGTACTCTTCTGCTCCCGGCACGTACCTGCTCTGGTCGGTGTCCTCGATGCGCAACAGGAAATCGCCGCCGTGGTGACGGGCAAAGAGGTAGTTAAAAAGGGCCGTCCGGACTCCTCCCACGTGAAGTGCGCCCGTGGGACTTGGCGCGAAACGTACGCGTACTCGTCGGTTATTATTCATGAACAATTTGGCTTAAAACGTCATTTGTGGCTCCCTTTTTCCCGTTCTATCAGATTTTGGAAAAGCTCCTTCGCGTAGCTGATGGCGATGCGGATCGCTTCGTTCTTGGAGTGGATGCCGCTTTTGATCTGTTCCGCGTGGTGACAAGGGGATTCGGGGCCTCCGACCAGGAGGTAGAGCGTGAAATTGGAGTGGCGATCCCGGCTTTTGCTGGTTAGCCCGAACCAGAACTCCATGCTTCGGTTGCCGACGAAGATCCGACGTTTGAATTTATACATGCTACCTCCTCTTTTTAATCGAGACCGCAATGGCGATGAAAGACATCGCTATAATATTGATATACACTGTAAGATATCCCGCGTCACTCTTGTATAGAGTGATGACGCTGGATATCATCATGAGGAAGGCGGCGAAGATCAGCAGGAGTCGTTCCGCTTTCTGTCTTTGACCGGGAGACGATGTCATGGGTGTGGTAATTTAAGGCTATTCTTCACGGGATTGGCATAAATATCGAGGTAGATGCCGTTCAAGATAGAACGATACCCGTCGAGGCGATCCAGTTTCTGTTTCATGGTTTTGATGAAATTCTCTTTCTCTTCGCCGGAGTAGGCCTGGGTGAACTTGGCGCTCCCGTGGAGCAGGTCGTAAGCGACATAATTGTTGGGCCACAACTTGTAGTTCCGGTGGATGGCCGTGTCGATGTGGTCGGCCAGTGCCGAGACGCGATCCCCGTTGTTGGGGTACCGGTTGATGGGTTCCAACTCCTCGTTGATGGGTTGTCCGATAGCAAAGTGTATTTTCCCTTTGTGTTCGGCGAGTCCCCTGTACATGCTTTTCATATCGTCTTCCGGTGTCTTCACGTACTCCCCGGTATTCTTCTGGTAGAGTTCATGGGTTTTCATGTCATCGCACGGTTCCCACTCGTAGGAGATCGAGAGGGGCACGAGGTGCAGTTCCTTGAAGTTCTCCACGAACTCCTTGGGGCCGCTCATTTTGAACATCTTCAGCAGCGCGTGTTGCGTGCGATCGTCCCCGTTTTTGGATCGTCCCTCTTTCTGGGCGATCCAGATGGAGTAGCGATTCTCTTCAACCAGGTCGCGGATGTAGCGGGAGCGAAGGGCGGCGCTCGTGACCATCTCCTTGACGGGGAGATTGCGCTCGATGATAAAGCAGGAGTTCAACCTCACCAGGTCGGTTACCCAGTCGTTGATGAGCAGGTTGCTCCCGATGGCGGCCTGGCAATAGGGAAAGCCGTTTTCGATGAGCAAGGTGTTGAGGATGGCCGAGTCGAGAATGATGTCGCGATGGTTGGAGATAAAGAGGTAGGTGTTCTCTCTCTTCAAGTTCTCCACCCCGGAGAGTGTTACCCCGTTCGTGGTCGCGCGGATCAACTCTTTGATCACCGGCAAGAAAAAGCGGGTCTGGAACTCTTCCGGCGTGGAGATCTCTCGCAGCATCTCGACGATGTGCCCCTCTTCCCAGTCGAGCATCTGGGCGAAGAGTGAGAGAAATTCACGCGACGACCCGAGTCGCCCTGTGGCTGCCGGGATTTCGTCTCCCGCGAAGGGGCGGATATGGTTGTATTCGGGGTTTGATGTCATGTATATTGCGTGTACGGTGGAAAATTAGAGTACTCTCCCGGGGTAGGTATCGAGCGCTTTCGCGAGGATCTCCATGGCCCGTTTGAGTTCCGAGATCTTTAGAACGTACGCGATACGAACTTCGTTTTTCCCCCGGCCGGGTGTCGAGTAAAAGCCGCTGGCCGGCGCGACCATGACGGTCTGTTTCTCGTGCTCGAACTCTTCCAGCAGCCACCGGGCAAAGTTATCCGAGTCGTCCACCGGCAGTTTTACCATGGCATAGAACGCCCCCTTCGGCTTTGGGCACACTACGCCCGGCATCCGGTTCAGCGCGTCTACCATGAAGTTGCGCCGTTCGATGTACTCATTGTATACCGCCTGGAAATAGGAGGGGGGCGTGTCGAGGGAGGCTTCCGCCACGATCTGC
Organism: Odoribacteraceae bacterium; assembly: GCA_031276355.1. Taxonomy (GTDB): domain Bacteria; phylum Bacteroidota; class Bacteroidia; order Bacteroidales; family Marinifilaceae; genus JAIRKS01. The sequence continues at coordinate 83,019 of JAISNC010000028.1, read as the reverse complement.
CCGAGAGCCGGCGGGCTGAGACGGGACATGCAGAAGCGCAAGCCGGCGGCCATCACCTCCTGGTTGCGGGAGACCAACGCGCCGACCCGCGCGCCGCACTCGCTGTAACGTTTGGAGACGGAGTCTACCATGATCACGTGCTGTTCAAGCCCCTCCAGTTGCATGGCGGAGACGTGTGTCAGCCCGTCGTAACAGAACTCGCGATATACCTCGTCGGTGTAGAGGAAAAGGTCGTGTCTCTTCACGAGCGCGGCCACCTGTTCCAACTCCTCGCGGGAGTAGAGGTATCCCGTGGGGTTGCCCGGGTTCACGATCACGATCCCCTTCGTGCGCGGGGAGATCAACTTTTCTATCTCGCTGACGGGCGGGAGCGCGAAGTCGTTCTCTATAAAAGAGGCGACGGTTTTTATCGTTACCCCGCAGATCGTCGCGAAGGCGTTGTAGTTAGCGTAGAAGGGTTCCGGCGTGATGATTTCGTCGCCCGGATTCAGCGTGGCCATGAAGGCGAAGGTGATCGCCTCCGACCCGCCGGTAGTGATTAATATGTTTCTCTCGTCGATGTCGATGCCGATGCCTCGGTAGTAGGCGGCAAGCTTCTTCCGGTAGGAGAGATTCCCCGCGGAATTGGTGTACTCGATCACTTGCCCGTTCCACGTTTTCATCGCCTCCAAGGCGACCTCCGGGGTGGGTATATCGGGCTGACCGATATTGAGATGATACACGTGAACGCCTCTTTCTTTCGCCTTGTCGGCTAATGGTACCAGCCTGCGAATGGGGGAGGCGGGCATAGCTTTTCCTTTTTCAGATACTTGCGGCATATTATTGTGTTTTTAAGTTTCGTGCAAATATAGGAACAATTACTCATAAACGATCATGCGGGTTGGGAATTTGTCTTTTACTCCGAGAGCGTCCGTAGCTTTTCGATATTCAAGAGCCGGATGCGTCTCCCCTTGGCTTCGATGATTCGTTCGTTTTTCAGGTCGGAGAGAAGGCGGATAAGGGTTTCCGTGGCGGTGCCTACGAAGTTCCCGATGTCTTCTCTGGTCATGCTGAGCGTCAGCGTGCCATCTTCTTCCAGGCCGAAATCAGCGGCGATTTGCAACAGGATCTCGGCAAGGCGTGCCTTCACGGACTTCTGGGCGATATCCTTGATATACCGGTTCGCCTCGCCCAGTTCCTGGCAGGCGATCTGGATCATGGCGCGGGCGATAGCCGATCCAAGGGCGATGGCCTGGAGGAGCGAGCGACCCGGGATACGACAAAGGATGCAGTCGGTGAGCGTCTTCACGGAGGTACATGTAGGCTCTTCTCGAATGATCGACCGGAACCCGAAGATGTCCCCCTCTTTCCCGAGGCGGATGATCTGCTCCTTCCCTTCGCTGCCGGTCTGGAAGATCTTCACGGCACCGGAGTAGAGCAGGAAGCACCCTTTCACGCGGGTGTTTTCCATGTAGATAAGTTCCCCTTTCCCGTACTCCTTGACGGTCGCGCCCTCGAATAGTATATCGAGTTCGTCATCGGGGAGGTGCTTGAATCTCTGTTTGAACTTTCCGGTGCACTGGAAAATATCGGGCAACGAGACCGCTTCTTTCATGGGTTGTGGTGTTGGTTCTCAGGCTCAGTCGGTGGAATCTCCCGCCTGAACACGGCGGCAAATGTAGCCTTATTTTATCAATATAGGATGGGATGGAGTCACATTTTTCCTTTTGATCTCCTTCGTCGTTCGAAGGTGAGGTACGCGAGGCTTCCGGCGATAGCCCCTACCCCGTCTGCCAGTAGATCCAGCCACTCCCCGTTGCGGTGAAAGTAGGTTTCTTGTAAGATCTCAATCACCCCGCCGTAGACGATGCAACAGAGGATGGAGAGTACGCATACCCACGCTGGGCGCAGTCGGGTGTAGAGACGCAGTTCACCGTACAAGAAGAGGTTCATCACGAAAAACAGGAAAAAGTGTGCGAGTTTGTCCGCGTGGTACGTCGTGACCGGCAGGAAGGGCGCGATGTTCGGCGGGAAAGTACACAGGACGAAGATCACGATAGCCCAGGCGATGTTACGAAACAAGAGAGCACGGCGAAGGGTCATGGTGTTATTTTTTAGTGAATTTATGCACGAGGTATTTTACCGGGAAGTGGGAGGCCGCGCTCCCGATGGCGAGCACGGCAAGCATGATGATGAGGATGTCGCTCCACACGATCTTCACGGGATAAGCTTCAATGAGGTAACTCCCCTCTCCCAGCGATACCAGCCCGAAACGCTCCTGCAGAAAGCAGAGCGTGAAGCCCGCGAATAGGCCAACGGAGGCTCCCGCCAAGGTGATGATCAATCCTTCGATACGGAAGATCGATACCAGCCGCTCCTTGCTCATGCCTAATGCCCGGTAGGTGGCAAGATCCTCCCTCTTGTCGATGATCAGCATGGAGATGGAGGCGATGATGTTGAACGAGGCGATGCCGAGGATAAAGAGCAAGAGCAGGAAGATGACGAGTTTCTCCGAGCGCATCATCGCGTAGAACGAGGCGTTGACCTCATATTTGTCTTCTATCTTGTAGGAGGGATCCCCGGAGAGTCGCTCCTTGACGTTGCTCCTGTCGCCGGGATTGCGCAGCGAGATCTCGATCTTCGAGAATCCTCTCTCCACGTCGAACAGTCGTCGGGCCAACGCGATACCGGTGATGAGGTACTTGTTATCCACTTCCTGCTGCGCGGAGAAGATGGCTACCGGATAGACGCGGGCGCTGTTGAGGGACGAGGTGGAGAGAGAGCGGGCCGTGCGATCGGGATAATAGAGCGTGAGGGGGGACTGCATTCCTACGCGTACCTTGAGGGCAGAAACGATACCTGCGCCGAGAATCGCCGTGGGTTCTCCCTCCTCCTCGAGGGCAAAGCGGCCGATGAGAATGTTCTTGGAGAGGTGCGCGTGGCGATCGTAATCCGCCTCCACTCCCTTGACGATGACGGGAAACAGGCGTTCGCCAAACTTGGCAAGGGCAATCTCTTCGACGACAAGTTGGTAGTGGAGTATCTCCGGTTCTTGGGCAAGTCGTCGTTCGAGGGCCGTGTCGACGGGAGCGAATTTGCCGCGGGCGGGAGAGAGGGTGAGGTCGGGGGTGAAGCTACCGGTGGCATCGTCGAGGAGCAGGTCGATACCGTTAAAGACGGAGAGGACGATGACGAGGGCCGCCGTGCCGATGGTGATACCGACCGTGCTGATAATGGAGATGATATTGATAACATGCTGCTTTTTCGGCGAGAATAGATAGCGTCGGGCGATGAACAAGGGGAGTTGCATCTCGTTATTTTAGAAGCTCGTCGATTTTCTGGATGTAATCAAGGCTATCGTCGACGAAGAAACGCAGTTCCGGGATGATACGCACCTGTTTCCCGATTTTCTTGCCGAGGAGGAAGCGGATGCTTTTATTGTGCTCCGCGAGGCTACCCAGGACTTGCTCGGTCAGCGACGAGGGGAAGATGCTAAGGTAGACCCGGGCGTACGAGAGGTCGGGACTTACGCGTACCACCGTCACGGTGAGCATGGCACCCCCGGCGTACGCTTTGCCCTCCAACCGAAACATCTCGCTGAGTTCTCTTTGGATCAAGCGCCCCACTTTATTTTGTCTGATTGAATCCATGACGAATAAAATTTTCCGCGAAGGTAGTGAATTAAACGGGAGATTTATTACCTTTGCCTTCGCGAAAATAACAACGAGATGTAGCGCAGTTGGTAGCGCGCCACGTTCGGGACGTGGAGGCCGCTGGTTCAAGTCCAGTCATCTCGACCCGGGGGAGTTGCAAGACAATCTATCTCATCGAACGGCAGATGCCCGCCGCTTCCCGTGTTACTCTTCGAGTAACCGAACATCAAAATCGTCAATATAGATGCCTTCACCGGAGTTGATGGGGTTGTTACCGGGCGAGTAAGTGCGTACCTCTACGCGCAAGATCGTTGCTCCCACGGGCGCTCTAAATTTATTCTCCCCTCCAAAAACATCCACCCACCCGTCAGTCGCGCCTGTTTCCGATTGTTGTATGGCGGCGTTTGCGGCAGCGGGAAGCGCCGAGGAGGCCGTCTTTCTCCACGAGCAGAAGACCCTCCACTTGTAGGCAGAGGTGTTCGAGTTGACCTTCATCCGTATCTGGTAACACCGCCTTTCCGTTACGGGGATATCCTGATAAAGATAGGTCTGCTCCTCTAAGAGACAGGAGGAGTTCCCCTCGAGAACGTACGCGAGGTCGGTGTTTTTGCGGACGGTCTTGTGCGTACCGTCTTTGTCGAAACTCCAAGAGGTGGGGGACGGGGTGTCTGGCCACGTCTCGAATCCTCCGTTTTGGAGGAGGTTGTCGCCTACCGGTGTCCCGGCCGGGGGCGTGTTGTCTGCCACGACCTCGTTGTGGGCACCCAGGAGCATGGCTCCCCCGTCGACGAGATTCGTCTCGTCCCACGTCTGCACGTCGAACTCGAACCCTTGTTCCAGGGTGGGGATGTAGTTTCCGGTGACGGTGACGATGCGATTGCTGTCGATGGCAGGAGTCAACGTCATGAAACCCCGATAGGTTAGGTGGCCGATGGAGTAGAGCACGCCGATCTCCGCTTTGTTTGCCGCGATGGGAAAGGTCATGATGTCAGCCGTGGCCGTGGCCTCTCCTTTCGTGTACTCCATGCGCTTTAAGATGTTCACGGCCGACCCCATCACCTTCCCGTCTACGGAGGATGATTTCGGGGCATTGCCCAGTTCGATTTTGAGCGAGTCGATATCGTTGGAGAGATCGTTCAACGTGACGCGTAGCTTGCCTACCCTGCGCCGCAACGAGACATGGAGCGGGGTGTTACCCTGGTTAAGGGTGATATTCACTTGTTTGATGGCCGTCAGGAAGTCGGAAGCTTCACGGTACTCGTTCCCCTCTTTAAGCAGGTTCAAGAGTACCTCCTCCAAGGAATCCCCGATGCTGCAAGAGACCTCTTTCTCTTCCGGGGCGTTCGCGATGAAAAGGATCTTGTAACTCCCGATGGGAAGGTTCAAGGAGAGTTCACCCCCGTGGAGATCTCCCGCGGAGAAAGAGTAATAGCGTTCCACGACGTTGTTTTGTAGCACGATCACGCGCAGCGAGGAGAAGGTTGTCGTCAGAATCTCCCGTGAACCTAATTCGAAAGCCTCGAATCGAACCGTTGTCTCTTTGCCATCGGACAAATCCTCTTTGTCACAGGCTACGAAACAAAATACAAGTAATGTCAAAAGCAATCTTTTCATGGTAGCGTGTTGTTTGGTGACAAGCAAAATTATAGAATATCTTGTGTTGTCAACACGACTATGTAGTGAAAAAATATTATATATTCATAATATATATTATGAAACCCCTCCTGTCAAATAGTGCATCGATCTGCGGGCCTTGGGCGACTTTCGCGCGTGGTGGGATTCAATGTGAGCCGCAAGTGGGGGCGGTCAGGCGAGTAGTATCTCGCGGACAAACGCGGGATAATTCTGCGCTGCCGAGAAGCACTTTTCCCAGTGAGCCCGCGGGTGGAACTCTCCCTTGTCGCGAATCATCTCCCGCAGGTGCACGGCCAGTTCGTTCGGTGACACGTCGGGATCCACGAGGCGTCCCACCTCCTTCGTCACGATCTCGGCAACCCCGCCTACCCGCGTGGCGAGCACGGGGATGTCGAACGAGATCGCTTCCATGATCGAAACGGGCAACCCCTCGCTGGAGCTAACGTTCAGGAAAAGGTCGACGGGGTTCTGGAGATAATACGCGAGCACCAGCGGGTTGGTCATCTCCCCGGGCATACGAATCTCAAGGTTGGCGGGTCGCCGTTGGGCCTCCCGCGCGAGCGCTTCCCAGCCGGGGCCGCCACCGAGGTGTGTCCATGTGAGGGGCATGTCGGTCATCAGGCGCAGGGCTTCGAGGATCAGGTGGACGCGCTTCACGGGAAGCACGCGCGAGCAGCTGAGGAGGTGTACTCGCTCGTTCGTGCCTCGTCCCGGGGGCGCACCGGGATCGTTGGTGCCGAGGTAGCTCACGCGGGCGTCGCGGATAAAGGCGGCGTGGCGGGCAAGGGCATATTTCATGCCTTCCCGCGAGATAAAGACGGCCCGTGTGAGGCTCCCGTACACTTGCGGGCGGAAGGGGATATAGCCACCTCGCTTGCGTTCGGCGTAGAGATCGCCCCCGTGAAAGCGTGCGATCTTGCTCCTCTCTCCTTGAATAAAGGGGAGGATGTAAGCGGAGCCGATCCCCCAGTAGCAATAGAGGGTGGCGTCGAGGAACTCACTGTTGAGGCGTTGGAAGCCGCGGCTGGCGAGAATGGCCCGGCAGAAGATGCTCACGGAGATATATTTGAAAGCGCGGAGCGGGTGCGTGTACGCTTTCTCGGTGAAGAAGTGGCGGAGAAAATAGCCGATGGGCGCGCGGGAGAAGATACCCCGGAAGAGTACTGACAACGTGCCCCCGAGCAGCGGCGGTAGCACGCGGCAGTTCGCCGGGACAGGCCGCGTGACGGGGCCGCGGCCCATCCACGGGAGGATGATCACCTCGTCGAAGGCAGCGGCGAGGTACGGGATCTCGTTCTCGATAAACGTTTCGCCGGTAGCGCGCGGGTAATATTGAGTCAGGAAGAGAAGTCGTGACATGTGATGCGGGTTACTTTTTCACTTGGTGTTCGTTGCCGTAATATCGTTTCGTGAAGCCGCGGGCCTCTTTGCCCCGCGCCGTGCGCCCCGCGCCCCACCACAGGCCCAGCCCGTAAGCGAGCACTTGCGTTGTCAGCGTGACGACGGCGAGCGCGGCGACACGGGGGCTTCCGTATCGCTTCCCCGCTTGTACGACGGCGAGGAGCGCGACGGCGAGGTAGAGCGTGCCGGTGACTATCCAGGCGACATGCACGGCCGGGGCACCGGGGCAACACGCGGTCAGCGCGAGCAGCATGGCGGCACCTCCCACGACAAGCGCGGGGAGGATGTGAATCACCCGCAATGTCCCGCGATGCGCGCGGGAGAGGGTCACGCGGGCGGCACCCCAGTTAAACACCTGCCGGAAGAAGCGGGGGAGGCTCGTGCGTCGCTTGTGGTAGACGAACGCCCCCGGGATCAACCCGACGCGGAAACCGGCGGCGTGGATACGCATCGAGTAGTCCATGTCCTGCCCGTGCCGGAGCGCGCCCATCTCGCCAACGTGCGCGCGGACGCGGCGGGAGATGCCCATGTTGAAACTTCGGGGGTAGTAACGTCCGATACGCCGCGTGTTGCCGCGCGTGCCGCCGGTGCCGATGAACGAGGTCATCGAGTAATTGACGGCTTTCAAGAAGGGAGAGAAGGAGGGGTGACACGTGTCCGGCCCGCCAAAAGCGTCGAGTTGCTCGCGCGTCACGGCGGCCTCTATCTCCTTGAGCCAGCAAGGAGGGAAGGTGCAGTCGGAGTCGACGAAGATAAAGTAGTCGCCCGCGGCCACCTTCATGCCGTGGTTACGCGCGGCCCCGGGACCTTGGTTCTCTTGGAAGAGGGCGCGAACGTGTAGCCCGCTGGGCGAGGCGTATCCCTCGATAAACTCCCGGAAGCCGTCCCGCGAGCCATCGTCGACGAACACGAGTTCGAAAGTCGCGCGATCCCCTTCCAGGGCCTCGGCGCTGGCGAGCAACTCCCGCGTCTCGTCGAGGCGGTTATATACGGCGACGATAATCGACCAGCGGCATCTCATCGGTTCATTCATGATCTGGGGCGTTTAGAAATAAGCCTCCACGCGCTCCTCGCGTCGGTCGTTGAGGAACTCCTCCTCCCAAACGACCAGCCCGACGAGCAGCCAGAGGTAGTTGTAATGCCAGCGGAGGCGCGGTGACGGGGCGTGGTCGAGCACGCGGCGGATGTACGCGTAATTGAAGATCCCTTGCCGTTCGAGGCGCTCGCGGGTCAGCAGGCGGCGGGCCGTCGCCTCGAGTTCTTTTTTGAAGAGGAGGTAGGGATTCGCCGCGAACCCCTGTTTTTTCTTGTCGACGATCTCGCGCGGGAGGTGGGGGGCGAGGGCGCGGCGGAAGAGGTACTTCGTTTGGCCGTGGCGCATCTTTAGCTCGACGGGGATCGAGAGCGCGTACTCCACGAGGTCGCGATCGAGGAACGGCACGCGCTGCTCGACGGAGTGGGCCATCGATACGCGATCCTCGACGAGCAGGTAGTCGTTGACCATCTTCGAGTGCATCTCGACGAAGAGCACCTGCTCGAGCGCCCCTTTCCCCTCCACTTGTTGGAAGAGCGCGTCAAACGCTTGCCGCGTCTCTATCCCGTCGAGCGCCCCGGAGGCGAGGAACGCCGGCGAGTAGATGCTCTTGTAGAACGGCTTGTCGTGGTCCCACGCGTTGCGGAGGATCAAGTAGAAGCGTTCCACGTTACCGATCGCGCAGAGCATTTGCACGCCGCGCCGGTACTCGTCGAGTCCCATCGCTCCCGCGGCCGTCTGCAGGCGGAAGAGAAAGCGCGACTTCCACTCGAGCAGCCGCCGTAGCCCTCTTGGGACGCGGGCGTGCCAGCGGTCGAAGGGGTAGACGAAGCGGTGGATGTCGTACCCGGCAAACAGCTCGTCGCCGCCCACCCCGCCGAGCACGACTTTCGTCACCGGCCGGACGAACGCCGACAGGTTAAACCCTTGCAGCAGGTTGATCTTCGGCTCCTCGGCGTGCCAGATCGCGGCCGGCAGTTGTTGCAGCGGGGTCATCGAGAGGGCGAGGGTGTGGTGGCGCGTGTGAAACCGTTCGGCGACGAGGCGGGCCCCGGGAAACTCGTCGGTCGGCTCGTTGAAGCCGAGCGTGAAGGTGTTGATCTCCTGTCCCAGTTCGTGCATCTTCTGCACGATGGCGGAGGAGTCAAGCCCCCCGGAGAGGTAGACACCGAGGGGCACGTCGCTGACGAGTTGCCGTCGGACGGCCTCCTTGAGGCGCGCGTTGATACCTTCCCGGGCGTCCGCCTCGGTGATCGTGCGGTCGACGCGCGCGCGCGGCTGCCAGTAGCGTTGGACGCGGAACAGTCCCCCCTCGAAGAGGGCAAGGTGAGCGGGTGGCAACCGTTTGACCCCCTCGAGGAGCGTCTCTTCACCGGGCGTGTAGCGGAGGTTCAGGTGCAGGTGGAGCGCCCGGTGGTTGAGGCGACGACGAAAACGCGGGTGGAGGATCATCGACTTCTGTTCCGAGGCGAAGAGCAGTATCCCGTCGCGGAGGTAATAGTGCAGCGGTTTGACACCAAAGGGATCGCGGGCGAGGAGGAGGCGGTTGCGCCGCTGGTCGAGCAGGGCGATGGCGAAGATGCCGTTGAGACGGTGGAAAAAGTGGATGTCGTGCTCCTCGTACAGGTGGACGATCACCTCGGTATCGCTGCGGGTATAGAAGCGATGGCCCTTCGCCTCCAGCTCCTGCCGCAACTCCATGAAGTTATAGATCTCGCCGTTAAAGACAACGGCGACGCTTTTGTCCTCGTTAAAGAGGGGCTGGTTGCCCGTGTCGAGGTCGATGATCGAGAGGCGGCGGTGCCCCAGGGTAAAGTCCCCGTGCACGTATATTGACTTGTCGTCGGGACCGCGATGCCGGATCGCGTCAAGCATCCCCGACATAAGCGCCCGGTTGTCCGTTCCTTTTTCAAAAATTCCCGCGATGCCACACATGGTTGTTCATTCGTTTATAAGTAGGTACGCGGCGGTAACGCCGCTTTTCCCTTCGAGAGCTGTACCGGCCACTTTCACCGCGTACGGCTCCCGTGATTACTGTGTTTAATGCTCACAAAATTAAACCGGTTCAATGACTTTTGCAAGCGGGGGCCGATAAAGTTTGTATTTTCGTGCCCTGGATGTTAAGGCGTTTATAACCCGTGTTTTGTGGTGGTAGCCCGTTTCAGGACGCTCCCGGGAGTGCGTCATCCATTCCCTGGAATAGACCGTTCATTCCCGGGAATAACGCTTTATAGCTCCCTGGAGGGGTTGCCCGAAGTCGCCGGGTTACAGGCCTCGTTCTCGCTTGATCTTCTCGTAGGCGGCGTTGATGGCGGAGAACTTCTCTTCGGCGGCCTTGCGGATGTCCTCGCCCATGTAGCTGACCTTGTCGGGGTGGTGTTCGAGGGCGGCGCGGCGGTAGGCTTTTTTTACCTCCTCGTCGGTGGCGGTGCGAGGGATGCCGAGGATCGTGTAAGCGGAGTCCACCTCTTCGTAGAACATGGACTTGATGGAGCGGTACGTCGTTTCGTCTAACCCGAGTAAGGTAGCGATACGATCCAGCAGGGAGATCTCGTGCGGGCAAACCGCGCCGTCCGCCCGGGCGATACCGAAGAGGAAGTAGAGAAGCTGCACGCGGGCCTGCACGTGCATGTTGTAACGGATCTGAAGGCAGATCTGCTCCACGTTGATCTCCTTGTGCATGATCTCCCGGACGATGGAGAGGGCTTCCCGTTCTCCCTCCTCGCCGAAATTTTCCCGGAAGAATCGTTTGGCGTAGTCCAGCTCGTTGCGGGTAATCTTGCCGTCGGCCTTCATGATGGCGGTGGCGAGGATGACGAGGCAGTAGAGGAAGTCGGCCCGGCCCGTCCGTGTTTGCAGGGCGCGGGGTGCCGGGGTGTCGAAGGCCGACCCGATGAAGAATCCCAGGAGCGCGCCGATTGGCCCCCCCATGGCGAAGCCGAGGCCCGCCCCTAACCATTTTCCTATTCTTGCCATGTCTATGTGCGTGTGAGGGTGTGAATGATGTCGAGTACCTGTTCGACGAGCATGTCGCCCGGGTTATTGCGGATGATGAAGGTGGAGCGGGAAGGATCGGCCCCCGGCTGGTGGTGTATGCGTTCCAGGATCTTCTCGCGGGGGAGGTGGTCCCGGCGGGCGACGCGCGCGATACGCGTCTCTACGTCGGCCGTGACGGTGATGACGATGTCGAACATGCCGGCCAGGCCCGCTTCGAAGAGGATGGCCGACTCGAAGAAGAGGAGCGGAACCTGGCGGGCGGCACACCACCGCCGGAAGTCGCGCATCACGGCCGGGTGGATGATCTCGTTGGCCCGCGCGAGTGCCCGCGGGTCGTTAAATATCAAAGAGGCGAAGCGTGGCCTATCCAACTCCCCCCGCGCGGTGTAAATCTCTTTCCCAAAATCGCGTGTCAGGGCCTCTTTGACCCCGGCATCTTCGTTGACGATCCGGGCGGCCGCGGGGTCGCTGGCGTAAACAGGGTATCCCAACCGCTCGATGATGCCGGAGACGGTTGTTTTCCCGCTACCGATGCCGCCGGTCAATCCGATTGTTAGCATGTGGCTCTATCTTTGTTCAACGAGGTATTCCACCCGGTCGGGGGAGAGAGAGAGGTTCTCTATGAACGGGGCGGATCGTTCTACTTTCACCTCCAGCGTGCCGGGGGAGTTGGCCACTTGTCGGTAATCCACGCTCAGGACGAAATGGGTGTCGAGTACTTGATCGTAGCGACTCAGCCCCACGTTGTACGTGATCTCCACGCTGGAGGGGAACAGGCGCAGGTTAAACGAGGGCGGCAGGTTGCGCGTGACGACGGGGATCGTCTTCCGGGCCTCCGTGTAACGTTCCACCTCGATAGTCAGGCGGGCCGTGTGGACGAGCGCCCGGACGTGGGGGATCTCGACGAGCGAGACGGTTTTGGAAATACTCTTGGCGAGATGGGTGAAGGTAGCGGGTTCGAGTTGCACGACGCGCAACGTGTCGAGGATGGAGGCCGGGCCTTCCACGACGACGGAGTCCGGGACGACGGTGATCCTCTCCTTGAGGATGTATTGCGGCCGAAGCGTGTAGCGCGCGTTGGGGGCCAGGGGGAGTTTTTTGCTTTTGAGTCGCGTGAACCGGAAGCGGATGCTTTCCGGCAGGATGCGCAGCAACTGGATGTCGGAATTAAACTGCGCGCTGATGCGTTCCTTGATCTCGGCGGTGTTTACCTGTTTTTCCATGACATCGCTTTTCTGCAGTACGTCGTTGACGTTAAAGACGATGGGCAGGAACGAGGTGGTGAGTTTGTGGCGCAACAAGGCGAAACCGTGTGCCTTGATCTCCAGCGTCATCTCGCGTGGCATGTCGGGCGTGAGCACCTTCCCTTTCGGGAGATCGCTGTACTTGACGGGATAGGTAATTTCGGTCACGTACTCTTTATTCAGGGCATTGAGAAACCACAACGTCGTGGCGACGGCGAGGCATACCCCGTAGGTTGTCATGTTACGTTTGATCAGCGAGCGTGGACGCGTCACCTTGATTCCGTGTTTTGTTAAAACAATATTCCCGGGACAACCGCGCGGGTGGCCCCGGGAAGTATACTTATCTCGCGGGCGGGTTGCCTGTCATATCCTTGACGATGGCCTCCTTGAGCACTTTCAGTCGCCCCTGGTTCTCGACCTCGATGATCACCGTGTGGTCGCCCAGCTCGAGGATCTTCCCGAAGATCCCCCCGGTGGTCACCACCTTGTCTCCTTTCTGGAGTGATTCCCGGTATTTCCGTAACTCTTTCTGCCGCTTCATTTGCGGGCGGATCATGAACAGCCAGAAGACGACCAGGAGGAGCAGCAAAAGTCCTATCTGTTGTACCCCGGAGCCTGACGTGGCTTGCCCTTCTAATGGTAAGATAAAAAACGTGTACATCATTGTATTTAAATTTAGTTTAAAATATTCGCTTTCACGACCAGTTCAAATAGTCCCCCGCGGACGTTCGAGTAGACGTGGATGATCTTGTACTGCTTGCCGGTCTTGTCGGCGGAGTCGAATTTGACCTCGACCGTTCCCGACTCTCCCGGCCGGATGGGCCGGCGGGTGTAGCTGGCGGTGGTGCAGCCGCAACTGCTCAAGATCTCCTGGATAATCAGGTCCTTCTCGCCCGCGTTCTTGACATGAAACGTGTGTCCGACGATCTCCCCGCGGGCGATGTTCCCGAAGTCGAAGAGCTTCTCGGACAGCTCGACCCGCGTGAGTTTCGTCGAGTCTACCGTTCCCGCGCGCGTGGCCTCGCCTCCCCCTTCTCCCTCTTTGCCCTTGCAGGCGTGGAGAAGCAGTGTCCCGGCAATCATGTAAAAGAAGATTTTTTGGATCATAACCCGTTGTTTCGCGGCAACGAAAGTACAATAATAAATTAAAAGATCAGGTGTCGCATCGAATAATTTTTCTCTTGGATGCTTTTCATGGTCTCGATGCCGATATCGAGGTGCTGGCGGACAAAGGTACGCGTGACCTCCTTGTCCGACTCGCTGGTCTTGATCCCGTCGGAGATCATCGGGCGGTCGGAGACCAGCAGCAGCGCTCCCGTGGGGATCCGGTTAGCGAAGCCCACGGTGAAGATGGTGGCACACTCCATCTCCACGGCCAGCGCCCGCGTGGAGAGGAGGTAGTTCTTGAAGTGCTCGTCGAACTCCCACACCCGGCGGTTGGTCGTGTAGACAACTCCCGTGAAATAGGCTCGCCCGTGGCGGGTGATGGCCTTGGAGCAGGCTTTCTGGATGCTAAAGGCGGGGAGCGCGGGTACCTCGCGCGGCATGTAGTCGTTGGAGGTGCCCTCTCCCTTGATGGCGGCGATGGGGAGGATGTAGTCGCCCACGCTGTTTTTATGCTTGATCCCGCCGCACTTGCCGAGGAAGAGCACCGCCTCTGGTTCGACGGCCGAGAGCAGGTCAAGCACCGTGGCGGCGTTCGCGCTGCCCATCCCGAAGTTGATGATCGTGATCCCGTCGCTGGCCACGGTGGGCATGTTCCTGTCCAACCCCTGCACGGGGACATCAAAGCGCTCGGCGAACAGTTCCAGGTAGTAATCGAAGTTGGTCAACAGGATATATTTTGAAAACTCCTCCAGCCGTCGCCCCGTGTAGCGCGGTAGCCAGTCCTCGACGATCTCTTGTTTTGTTTTCATGGCACGTGTGTTTCAGGAACGGGACAAATGTAACGAAAATCATTCTCCCTGTCAAGCGGGGAAGAACAGGGTGAAATATCCCCCGGAATAGCTACTTTCGCGTGTTCGTTAATCACGCAATATGCTTCAGGAGCTGAAAAAGATAAGGATAGAGGAGTACACGTACGATCTCCCCGCGGAACGGATCGCCCGCTTCCCGCTGGAGCGTCGCGAGGATGCCCGCTTGCTGGTTTACCGCGGGGGCGAGATACGGGAGAGCCACTTCCGGGAGGTGCCTACCCTGGCGCGAGGAGCCGCGCTGGTCTTTAACAACACGCGGGTGATCCACGCGCGGTTGCGCTTCCGGAAGGAGACGGGGGCCTTGATCGAGGTGTTTTGCTTGGCCCCGGCCGAACCGGCGGATCACGCCCTGAACTTCGCCGCGGTGGGGCAGTGCGAATGGTACTGCATGGTAGGCAACGCGAAGCGCTGGCACGGGGGAACGCTCGCGTGTCGTTACACGGTGGACGAAAAGGCGTACCGTTTATGGGCCATCCACGCCGGGACCCAAGGGGCCGAGACGCGGGTGCGTTTCACGTGGGATGCCCCTCACTCCTTCAGCGAGGTGCTGGAGAGGTGCGGACAGATCCCCATCCCACCCTACTTAGAGCGGGAGGCGGTGGCGGAAGATGACGTGCGCTACCAGACGGTCTACTCCAAACACGACGGGTCGGTGGCCGCCCCGACGGCCGGCCTGCACTTCAGCGAGGGGTTGCTGCAACGGGCGCGCGACGCGGGGGCCGAGCTACACGAGCTTACGCTACACGTGGGTGCCGGTACCTTCAAGCCGGTGAAGGCGGCGATTATCGGCGATCACGAGATGCACACGGAGCACGTCGTGGTCGCCCGTTCCCTCGTCGAGTACCTGGCCGGGACACCCCGCGAGGTGATCGCCGTCGGGACAACCTCCACGCGCACGCTGGAGAGCCTCTACTGGATGGGGGTGAAGCTCCTGCACGGGATGCCTCGCTTCAACGAGCTGGGGCAGTGGGAGGCGTACACGCTGCCGGCCCACCACTCGAGGCGGGAGGCGCTGGAGGCCCTGGCGCGGTGGCTCGCGATGACGGGCGAGGAGCACCTGAGGGGGAGCAGCACGCTCATGATCGTGCCGGGATACGCGTTTCGCGTGGTATCGGCCCTCTTCACCAACTTCCACCAGCCGGGGAGCACCCTCCTCCTCCTCGTGGCCGCTGCCGCGGGCGAGGGGTGGCACCGGGTGTACGACCACGCCTTATCACGGGGTTTCCGTTTCTTGAGTTACGGCGACGGTTGCCTTTTGTACGTCGCGGGAAGGAGGCACCCGTGAACGTGTTAGACTTCCCCGCTTTTGACTACCGGGTCAAGAAGATCGACGGCCGTCTCTACATCTTCGACCGGACGCGCAAGCGTTACGTGATGCTCACCCCGGAGGAGTGGGTGCGCCAGCACCTGATCCGCTTCCTCGCCGATCACCGGGGGTATCCCGAAACGCTCATCGCCGTCGAGCAGGAGATCGAGGTGTGCGGCCTGCGGAAGCGTTTCGACGTGGTGTGTCACGACCGGCGCGGCGTCCCTTACCTCATCGTCGAGTGCAAGGCTCCCGATGTCCCGTTAACGCGTGCGACGTTCGACCAGGTGTTTCGTTACAACCTCTCGGTCGAGGCCCGCCTCGTGGCGATTACCAACGGGCGTGTCCACCTCTGCGGGGAGGTCGTGGGTGGTGCTTTTCACCTCCTGCCCGGTATCCCCTTCTACGCGGGCGACGAAGGCGCGTGATCCGGGAAAATCACCTATATTTGTCGCCGGATTTTAAAAACACAAGTCATACCCGGGGCAACCCGAAAATAAACATCATGGGAAATAAATTAAAGGCAAGCGCGGACCCGTTGGTCCATTTTCTCGGCAAGGAACGCCGCGCGTTTACCAAGACGGACATCTTGCGTTACATCTCTGCCAACAACATCGAAGTTGTCAACCTCCGTTACGCGGGGGCCGACGGGCGCCTCAAGACGCTCAACATCGTCTTTCACGACATCGACTACCTGGATACGCTCTTGAGCAGCGGCGAGCGCGTCGACGGTTCCAGCCTCTTTCCCTACATCGAGGCAGGCTCCAGCGATCTCTACGTGGTCCCCCGTTACCGCACGGCGTTCTTGAACCCCTTCTCCCCCATCCCCGCGCTCGACATCTTGTGTAGTTTCTACACGAAGGAGGGCACGCCGCTGGAAACCTCCCCGGAGTACACGCTCCGGAAAGCGCACGAGGCGTTGCGGCGGGTGACCGGCCTGGAGTACGAGGTGATGGGCGAGCTGGAGTACTACGTCGTGAGCGCCGCCGGCGATCTCTTCCCCGCCGACGACCAGCGGGGCTACCACGAGTCGGCCCCTTTCAATAAATCGGGCGACGCGCGGTTGAAGGCCATGAAACTCATCGTGGAGGCCGGTGGTTGCATCAAGTACGGGCACTCGGAGGTGGGCAATTTCACGCGCGATGGCCTTCTCTACGAGCAGAACGAGATCGAGTTCCTGCCCGTGCCGCTGGAAGAGGCGGCCGACCAGCTGATGATCGCCAAGTGGATCCTGCGCGTGTTGGCCCACCAGCAGGGAGTCAACCTGACCTTCGCGCCCAAGATCACCGAGGGCAAGGCCGGCAGTGGCCTGCACGTGCACACGCGCCTGAAACGAGAGGGACGCAACGCCATGATCGAGAACGGCAAGCTCTCCCCGGACGCGCTGAAGGCCATCGCGGGATACCTTGACCTGGCCCCCGCGCTGACGGCTTTCGGGAACACGAATCCCGCGTCCTATTTCCGCCTCGTGCCGCGCCAGGAGGCGCCTACCGCTATCTGCTGGGGCGACCGCAACCGTTCCGCGCTCGTGCGTGTCCCGTTGGGCTGGACGGAAGGGGCCAACGGGATGATCGTCGAGGCGAACCCGCTGGAGACACCCCCCGTCGCGGATTTCAGCCAGCGGCAGACGGTCGAATTTCGTTGCCCGGACGGTTCGGCGGACATCTACCTGCTGCTGGCGGGCCTCGCCGTCGCCGCGCGGCACGGTTTCGAGATGGAGAACGCTATCGACTACGCCCGCGAGCGGTACGTGGGCGTGAATATCTTCGCCGACGAGAGCCGGACGCTGGCCGACGGGCTGAGTCGCCTGCCCGCTTCCTGTTTCGAGTCGGCCGGCTGTCTGGAGGCGCAACGAGCGGTCTTCGAGCAACACGGGGTCTTCTCCCCGCGCCTCGTCGACGGGACGATCGCCCTGTTGAAACAGTTTAACGACCGGCATCTTCGCGACGAGATACAGGGCGATCCGGCAAAAGTCATGGAACTCGTGCGCCGCTATTTCCATTGCGGGTGATCGAAAGGGAAGGGGGACGCTCGTCCCGTCAAGAACGAGTCGCCCCCTTGTCGCTATAGGGAGAGGAAAGCGTCTTCTCCCCTCGCCTGTATCTACAAATAAAATCCGATCTTGAGGTCGAAGTGGTTATGCGACACGTGCGAGATCTCGTAATCGAGTGTCAGGCTCACGTGCTTGAGCAGGCGAACGCCCACGCGCGGCATCAGGCAAAGGGCCGTGCCAGGCGAGAGGTTACTTGCCAGGTTATCATCCGTGGCGATCCCGATGCCCACTCCCGCGAAGGGACATACCAGGCGGGCACGGCGCGACGCGTAATCGCTGACGAGCATGAATTTCCAAGAGCGGGGCTGGGTGTAGTCGATCCCTGTTTCTCGCCTGAAAGCGGAGATGTCGATCTGGAGGCCCACGTCGAGCGGTAGCTCGTCGATATTGTATCGTCCCTCGATGAAGAGCGATGGGCCTTGTTTCACCTCCTGCCACCCGTCCTTAGTGGCGCCGAAATTCATCCCCCCGCCGAACTCGAAGTTGACGCGGGGGAAGGCTCTTTTTTGTCCCGCGACCGCCGACGGCCACGCGAGGACGATCATCAATAGTAAGATAAAGTTTCTCATGTGTCATTATTTTTTTGAAATTTTAACTCCTCCCCAATTTTCCCCGATGCGGCCAGCAACATACACGTTTCCCGACGCTTGCTATCCCGACGAGCAAGCAGGTTCCCCAAAAAGTGATAGTTTTTTTCATAGCTTCTGACAAACATGTGAGTAAAAAGGCCTCATTGATAAACTCTTATTACCCTTGAATACAGGAGGCCTGCTAAATGAATTCAAGAGGACAGTGCAAAATTATAATTTTATTATTAAATAGCAATAGCCAGATAGATTTTTTTTTACAGAGAGGGAGTGTGGCATGCGCCCGGGGCTGTCTCAAGAGCCTCGAATGGCCGTCATCGCGAGGGCATGACTCGAAGCAAATCCATTGATTTACCGCATTTTGGATTGCTTCCCGCTACGCGGATCGCGATGACGGGGTGTGCGGGAGACGGGCGTGGGTGCTTCGCTCCCTTTTATTCTTGGATACAGCGCACGGAAAGGCCGTTGGAGCGAGCCGAGAAGTACCACGGGTTCACGGAGGACGGGACGACCGTCAAGACATAACCGCCCCAGGTGTCGAGCCCCTTGGCCGACCAGTAGGGGCCGACGACCCCCACTTCGTGTGTGATGCCTTGAGTGGCAGTGCGAGAGCCTGACAGCGGATAGAAGGCCGTTTCGCCTGTGCCGGCCCCGCCCATGTAGAATTCCGCGCCAACTCCTGGATAACCAACGGCGTTGGGCGTAGTACCAGCAAGGACAAACGTTTCCCACGTGCCCTGCACGGGCGGTACCTTCCACCCCGGGGGACAGGGATCGAAAAGGCTCTTGCCGGCCTTCGGTACCGAAGTATACCATCCCGGGTTATTCCACGAGTTATTGTAATACGGGTTGTTTTGTATCCAGTCGACACCCGTGGCGTAGAAGGTAGAAGGCCTCTGCACCGATATCTTGAGCGTCGTCTCCCCGATAACCCTTGATATACAATCGCCGTTAGCATGGTAGCGAGGGAGAGCGGCACCAGTCACGTCATACAGATAAACGCTCGCGGCGGGAAACGGGTCCTTGCGCCCGAACTGGTAGTACAGGCCGCTGGTTTTGGTAAGACCATCGGTGCGGGCGCCGCTGGCGGCGCCCAGGTTACGGTCCATGATGAATTTATCGGCGTAATTAGTGCTCCACGTCGTGCCGGAATAACGATGCACGGCCCCGCCGGGAACGGCGTACGCGTAAACGTCATCCTGCCAGGCAGACGCCACGGCGTCCGGGTTGTAGCCCGTGATCCACAGGTGCCAGCTCCACAGGTATTCGGTGGCATCCTCTTTCCTGACCCCGATCAACACGTTCCCGCTGGCCGTTGGCCCCGCGGGGCTGAAGTGGAAAAAAGAGTCCCCCGTGCCCGCGTACCTGTCGCCCGAGGGTACGCCGCTGGCCTCGCAGAACTGGATCAGGGGGTCCGCTTTATCCTGCCAGATCACCTCGGCCACCCACGGGATATCGTCGGCAAGCACGTTGCCCGTTATCTTCCCGTCCGGGGAGTTCCAGAACTTGTTGATCCGGTCAACGGGCACGCCGTAGGTGGTCTGCACGGCCCCGGGAAGCGGGTTGATGATGTAGGAGTTCGCCCCGGCCAGTTGCACCTGCCCCAGGTTTTCCACGCGGTTGTCCTGCTCGACGTCTCCCGCGGTAGTAAAGACGACCGGGAGCGTGTAGTGGAAATTCGGCTCGATGTTGAAATCGTTCTTCATGTTCGCGCCAAGGTAGAAGCGATAGCGCAACGGCTTGCCCCCGCCGTCCGCGATCTCGCCAGCGGTCACGGCCATGATCTCGATGTAGGTGGCGCGCGTGGGCGCGCCCACGTTCTTCCCGGCTTCCGTGCTTGCCCCGGTAGTACCCTGGCGGTTACGGGGCAGGTAATAGCGCAGCGTCTTCACGATGCTGCCGGGAAGCAGCTCGAACTCGTCAGCGGGAAGGTCGAGCAGGCCCGATTGAGTGGCCGAGGGGCTCGGGGGTGCGTCGCCGTCAAACCACCGGTCGAAATAGAAGAGGCGATCGGGCACGTTGCGCACCTGCACGGAGGTGATCGTCACGCCCGAGGTGGCAGTGTTGTTAAGCGTCAGCGTGAACTTGGCCACGTTACGGTACAACGTGCAGGACAACGAGGTGGTGGCGCTGGTCACGTTGACCGTGCCGTTCATGAGCAAGTCGGGGGGAGTGTTCGTGGCATTGTACATGTCTTCCAGGTTCCAGATCCTCTTGTAAACGGTTTCCAGGCCGGCCAGCGTGGTGACGGTCCCCAGCGTGGTGCCGAACGATTCGGAATGGGTGTTGGCTATCAGCACGCCCTTGTAGGTCTCGTTGACCGGGGGAAGGATCACCGCGACCGCCGTGGTAGACGTCATCGTGGGCATCGTGTAATAACGGGGCGAGCCGACCCGTTGCCCGTTCTCGTTGAATTGCAACAACCAGAAGTCCTTGACGATGTAGTCGAGGTCGGTGCCCTCGTCCACGTCCAGCGGGTCGGGCAAGGCCCGCGTGCCGGCCAGGCCGGGGGACTCGGGCGCCGCGGTGAGAGAGAGGGCGATCGTGGTCTCGATACCCTCGTCGCCGGTGGAGTTCACCGGTTCGTCCGCGCACGACAAGGCCGCGAGGGCCGCCAGCGCGAGCAAGCAATTTCGTGATGTATTCATGTTGTTCCTATTTTTATCGTTCATAATTTATCGTTTTATTTATCGCTGGCCCGCGCGACGACCCGACCGGCCACCCCGCCGCGAGGCCACTTGCCTGCGAATCATCGACACGCGATTGGACGACACAAATATATGAATATATAATTAATTAGATGTGTGAATTTAGTTATTTTTTTTCATTCACCCCCGCTTTTATCGGGCACACGGCTGTTTATCATGACTATAAATGGAAATTCTGATGCGGGAAGAGACGGAGAAGAGCGAGAACGACGCGGGGGCGAAAGATTTTTCGCCCCTACACCTGAACGTCATTGCGAACCTGCGGTTTTCGTCATCGCGCACTGCCAGGAACGAGCGGGAGGCGATCCGAGTGACAGTAAATCAATGGATTGCTTCGATCTGTGTACTCGTGATGGACCCCTGGCTTTCGAGACAGCCCTGGGAAATTTCTATAGGGTGATTATAACGTTATAGCGTGGTTATACAACACGCGTTGTACGCGGTCAATGAATAGTGTGCCCGGCCTCGATCGTTTTCACTTTTCCATATATCAAGGTTTTTTTCTACTTTAGCGGCTTATTTAAAAAATACATCATGCACACGATTGAAGAACTGCGCGCGATGATCAAGGCGGAGCTGGAGCGGCAAGAGTACGTTGGCGAGCCTCGTTCGCTTTACGAGCCGATCATCTACATGCTGGAGGACGGGGGAAAACGCCTGCGCCCGCTGCTGGCGTTGTTGGCCTATAATCTCTACCGCGACGACGTGGAGAAGGCGCTGAAGCCGGCCATCGGGATCGAGATCTTCCACAACTACACCCTGCTCCACGACGACGTGATGGACGATGCCAGCCTTCGCCGCGGGCGCCCGACGGTGCACAAGAGATGGAATAGCAACGTCGCCATCCTGAGCGGTGACGCGGCGGCCGTCACGGCCTACAAGTGCATCGAGCACTGCGATGACAAGTACCTGCGGCGCGGTATCGACGGCTTCAACCAGGTGGCGCTGGATGTCTGCCGCGGGCAACAGTACGACATGGAGTTCGAGAGCCGCGACGATGTCACCGAGGAGGAGTACCTGAAGATGATCTACCTGAAAACCTCCGTGCTGATCGCCGGGAGCCTGCGCCACGGGGCGCTGATCGCCGGGGCACCGGAAAACGAGTACATGACCCTCTACGAGTTCGGCGGTCACCTCGGGCAAGCCTTCCAGCTGCAGGACGATTACCTTGATGTCTACGGGGACGTCCGGGAGTTCGGGAAGAATATCGGGGGCGACATCGTGACCAATAAAAAGACCTACATGCTGATCAAGGCCCTGGAGTTGGCCGAGGGGAGCGCGCGCGAGGAGTTGCTGGGATGGATCGCCAGGAAGGAGTTCGTGCCGGCGGAGAAGATCGCGGCCGTGACCCGGATCTATGACCGGTTGGGGATCGCCGGGGTGGCCCGGCAGAAGATCGACTATTATATCGAGAAAAGTTTCGAGACCCTCGAGCGGATCCAGGTAAAACAAGCGTTCCGGGCGACCTTCATGGAGGTGATCCGCGAACTGGTGGGCCGAAAGAAATAACGCCATGTCCAAGCAACGACTTTTAGACGAACGCTACTTGCGGATGGCCCGTATCTGGGCGGAGAACTCCTACTGTCGTCGCCGGCAGGTGGGCGCGCTGCTCGTGCGTGACGGGGCGATCATCTCGGACGGCTACAACGGGACGCCCGCCGGCTTCGAGAACATTTGCGAGGACGCGGAGAATCGAACGAAGCCCCACGTCCTGCACGCGGAGGCGAACGCCATCACGAAGGTGGCGAAATCCAATAACAGCAGCCAGGGAGCCACGCTTTACGTGACGGCCTCCCCCTGCATAGAGTGTGCCAAGTTGATCATCCAGGCCGGCATCAAGCGCGTGGTCTACTCCGAGGACTATCGCAGCATCGACGGCGTGGAACTGCTGCGGAGAGCGCATATAGAGGTATTACTAATAGATATTAATGAAATCAAGCGAGATGAACAAGAGTAATTCAAGAGCCGTGTTGACACCCGTCGTGTTGGTGTTGGCCGTCGTGTTCGGTATCCTGATCGCCCCCGCCGTGACCCGGCAGCGGCAGGCCGCCCGCCACCACTTCCTCCCCGTCAACGGGAGCAAGCTGGACTATATCCTCGGGATGATCAAACACTCTTACGTGGATAGCGTGAATATCACCGAACTGGAAGAGGAGGTCGCCATCCCCGCCCTCCTCCAGGGGCTGGACCCGCACACGGTGTATATCCCGGCCAAGGCCATGCAGCGCACGCAAGAGAGCATCCTGGGGAACTTCGGGGGAATCGGTATACAGTTCTACAAGTACAGGGACACGGTGGTGGTGATCAAGGTGGTGCCGGGCGGGCCTTCCGAGGCGGCCGGCATCCGCGATGGCGACCGGATCGCGCGGGTGGATGACACCGTCGTGGCCGGCAAGAAGATGGATACCGACAAGATCATGAGCATGATGCGCGGGGAGATCGGGACGAAAGTGAACCTGACCGTCCACCGGGGCGGGGAGGTGCCGTTCGTGAAGCAGATCACGCGGGGCAGCATCCCGTTGAAGAGCGTGGACGTGGCTTTCATGCCCAACGATACGACGGGATACGTGAAGGTCTCCACCTTCGACATGAACACGCTCACGGAGTTCACGCAGGCCCTCTCGAAATTGACATCGCGCGGGGCGCGCAAGGTGATCGTCGACCTGCGGGGCAACGAGGGAGGCGTGCTCCCCATCACCCTCCAGATGATCAACGAGTTCCTCGATGCTAACCGTCTCATGCTCTACACGGAGGGACAAGCCTCGCCCCGCAAGGAGTACCACTCGACGGGCCGGGGCCACTTCCAGGATATCCGCCTGACGGTGCTCATTGACGAGTTCAGCGCGTCGGCCAGCGAGATCTTCGCGGGGGCCATCCAGGACAACGACCGGGGCCTCGTCATCGGGCGACGCTCCTTCGGCAAGGGACTGGTGCAAGAGCAGCGGCTACTGCCCGACGGCTCGGCCCTGCGCCTGACGGTGGCACGCTATTATATCCCCTCGGGGCGCTCCATACAGAAATCGTACGAGGAGGGGAAGGAGAAGTATTACAGCGACCTCTACACGCGGGCCTTGCACGGGGAGTTCTCGGAAAAGGATAGCATCGTCTTCGACGAGAAGCTGAAGTTCCACACCCTCGACGGTCGTCCCGTCTACGGCGGCGGCGGGATCATGCCGGATATCTTCGTCCCCGTGGACACGAGCGGCAACACGCGTTACTTGAACGCTATCCTGCGGTCGAATTTCCTCTACGAGTTCACGATCGACTTCATGGATCACCACCGCGCGCGTCTCTCCGGCATGAAAGAGGTTGACGAGATACTCGCCTACCTGAATCGCTATAACCTGGTCAACGACCTGGCAAATTACGCGGCGGAACGGGGGTTAAAACGCGACGAGGCCGACATCCGGGCCTCCCGCGCGTGGCTCGATAACCGCGTCAAGGCCTACATCGCCCGCCACGTGATCGACGACGACGGCTTTTACCCGATCCTGTTGCAGATGGACGAGACGTTCCAGAAGGCATTGGAGAACATGACCATAGAAAACATGGCCGTTCAACAATAGGTCGCTCATGTTGTCGCGCCGGTAATCACGCGCCTTGCAAGAGTTTATTGATCACGTTCACCATCTCGGCGAACTCTTTTTTGTCGAAGAGACGGGAGAGAAAGACGATCTTGCCCGTCGCGTCGATGATGACGTTACGGGTGACTCCGGCCCCCTTGGCGGCCACGGAATAGAACGCTTTCCCCTCCGGGTCCAAGAGCAGGGGGTAGGTGACACGGGTGTCGGCGGCAAACTTGGCGGTCACCTCTTTCGACTCCATCAGGTCGATACCATACAAGCGAAAGCGCGGGTTATTCTTGTGCTTGAGCCAGATCTCCCGCTCGATAAACGGCATCTCCTGGCGACAAACGCCACACCAGCTGGCCGTGAATTGCAGCATGATCACGTTTCCTTTCAGGTCGTGTAACCGTGTTTTTGTCCCATCGGGGAAAATCAAGTCGATGTTCGGGGCCATCTCCCCGACCTCGACGATATACCCCCGGTCTTCTTGCGCTATCGCGCTCCCTCCCAGCATCGCGCAGGTGATTAAAAGCATTAATCTTCTCATGGCATTCATTTTTCTTGCAAAAATACGCATTTTCTTTTTCCCTCGTCGAGAAATGCCCGCCGCGGGCTAAAAACCGGAAAAATCTTCGACAATGCGCGCGGGGAGATGACGAAATTGTATATTCGCGGCCGTGTGTGAAATCAACAACAGATAACATGATGTACCCTAACAACAAGCAGCTAATCCATTTTATGCTATGCTTATGCCTCGTCATCCTCTCTCCCCGTGCGGTTGCTGGCGAGCTGCTAACGCCGCGCGAGGATAATACAAAGCGAGTGCTGACCGGTTTCCCGGTACGGCAACTTATCCTCCCGGCCGTGCTCGTGACCTACGGTACCGTCGAGGCGCTCGCGGCCTCTCGCGTCCGTTTACTGAACTACGCGATCGGGCACCCTATCCTCCTCCACCCTCCCGCGAAGATCAAGGCGAATGACGCGACGCAGTACTTCCCTATCGGCAGTGTCTACGCGCTCAACCTGATCGGTATCAGGGGACGGCACCACTTCCGCGACTGTAGCGTGATCCTGGGACTCTCCGCTCTCTTCATGGCCGCCTCGGTGAACGCGCTCAAGTATACCACGCGCGAGTTACGCCCCGATAAATCGGCTCGCAACTCGTTCCCTTCCGGTCACACGGCGATGGCGTTCATGGGCGCGGAGTTCCTGCATCAGGAATACAAGGAGCTTTCCATCTGGTATGGCATTGCCGGTTACACTATTGCCGCTTGCACCGGGGCCTGCCGCGTCTACAACAACAAACACTGGGTCGGCGATGTCTCCTTCGGTGCCGGCCTCGGCATCTTGAGTACTAAACTGGCCTATTGGCTCTCTCCTGCCATCGAGGAACTGCTCGCGAGAAAGGGTAAAACTCTCTCCCTCTCGCCTTTCTACAACGGTCGTCACGGTGGCCTTTCCTGTTCGCTCTCTCTCTGAAGGAGATACTATCGAACCCCTCGCGTGAATTGTCAGGATGTCGCGAGCGGATTAAAATAATTCTCTATCTTCGCGGGTAAGAATACAAAGGCCCCATGAAAATCAACACGACAGTAAAGTTAGGAGATTGCCGGGAAGTGCTCAAGGAGCTTCCGGACAACTCGATCGATCTCGTGTTCACGTCACCTCCTTACGCCGACCAGCGGAAGAACACGTACGGGGGGATCGCGCCCGACAAATATGTCGAGTGGTTTCTCCCCGTTTCGCGAGAACTCTTGCGGGTGCTCTCCCCGTCGGGTACTTTTATATTGAATATCAAGGAAAAAGTAGTTAATAGCGAGCGGAGCACTTACGTGATGGAGCTGATCATAGAGATGCGGAAACAGGGGTGGCTCTGGACGGAAGAGTTTATCTGGCACAAGAAAAATTGCTACCCCGGGAAATGGCCTAATCGCTTCCGGGATGCCTGGGAACGCCTCTTGCAGTTTAATAAACAGAAGGCTTTTTCCATGTACCAGGAGGAGGTGATGGTGCCCATGGGGGATTGGACGAAAGGGCGATTGAAGCATTTAAGCGAGACGGATAAGACCCGGGATAACTCGAAGGTAGGGAGCGGCTTCGGGAAGAACATCTCTCACTGGTTGGAGCGGGAGAAGGCGTACCCGACGAACGTGTTGCACCTGGCAACCGAATGTGGCAATAAAAACCATAGTGCCGCGTTTCCCGAAGAGTTGCCCGAATGGTTTATAAAGCTCTTCACGAAGGAGGGCGACACCGTGCTTGATCCCTTTATGGGATCGGGAACGACCAATTTCGTGGCCCAGCGCCTGAATCGCCATTCCATCGGGATCGAGATCTCGCCCGAATATTATGACATGGTGAAGCGTCGGCTCGAACCCGTGAAATTAATTTTATTTGAACCGGACGTGAACTATGAAATAGAGATACGTTGAAGAGAACATCGGTACCTTTCACCAGCAACGGAGCGATGGCATCGTACGTGAACATGATTAACAAATTCACGAGGGAGTTCATCGACGAGTTTTGCAGTGAATCCGGACAAATCGACTGGAAAAAACGGATCGAATTTAACTCGAGCAGCGGGATGATATAACGTGCGCGACCCGTTGGCACCATGTACCCGTGAAATAACATTCCGCAACTTGGATGGAAAGCAGCGGCATGATGCCCCCGTGGGTGCCGCGTCCCGGAGGGGACACGCGGTAACGCTCAAAAACGAGAAACAGCGCCCGAAAACCGGCTTTTGAGACAACCCCGTCTCGCTATTTTTCTTACCTTTGGCACGAAATTCACGCGCATCACGTTTTATGAGAAAAGACGAAAGATACAACCGGAGAGGCGTCTCGGCATCCAAGGAGGATGTTCACGCTGCCATCAAAAACATCGACAAGGGTTTGTTCCCGAAAGCCTTCTGCAAAATCGTCCCCGACTACCTCGGCGGAAAAAAAAGCTATTGCAACATCATGCATGCCGACGGCGCGGGCACCAAATCGTCCCTCGCCTACCTCTACTGGCGAGAGACGGGCGATCTCTCCGTGTGGAAAGGGATCGCGCAAGACGCGCTGGTCATGAATATCGACGACTTGATCTGCGTCGGTGCCACGGACAACATCCTGCTCTCCTCCACGATCGGGAGAAACAAACACCGGATACCCGGGGAGGTGATCGCCGCCATCATCAACGGGACGGAAGAACTTGTCGACTCGTACCGGAAGCTGGGCGTGAACATCTACCCCACCGGGGGAGAGACGGCCGACGTGGGCGACCTTGTACGCACCATCATCGTCGACTCCACCGTCACCTGCCGGATGAGGCGCGCCGACGTGATCTCGAACCATCGCATCCGGCCCGGCGACGTGATCGTGGGCTTGGCCTCTTTCGGGCAAGCCTCTTACGAGGAGGGGTATAACGGCGGCATGGGGTCTAACGGCCTCACCTCCGCGCGTCACGACGTTTTCGCCCATTACCTCGCCCTGAAGTACCCCGAAAGCTACGACAACGCCATCCCCGACGAGTTAGTTTACACCGGCACGCTCGCGTTGACGGAGGCGATCGCCGGGCTGGGCATCGACGCGGGGAAATTAGTACTTTCGCCCACGCGCACCTATATCCCCGTGATCAAGCGGGTGTTGGAACAGTTCCGGAAAGAGATACACGGGATGGTCCACTGCTCCGGGGGGGGCCAGACCAAGGTGCTGAATTTCGTCGACCGGCTACACGTGGTCAAAGACAACCTTTTCCCCGTGCCCCCGCTGTTCAGGTTGATCCAGGAACAATCGGGTACCGCGTGGGAAGAGATGTACAAGGTGTTTAACATGGGACATCGCATGGAGCTATACGTCAACCGTCGCATAGCCGACGAGATCATCGCCATTGCGCAAGCGTTCAACATCGATGCCCGGATCGTGGGGCAATGTCGTGCCGCCGACCGGAACAAGTTGACCATCACCAGTGAATTTGGGCAATTCACCTACTGACTATCACGGGGGAAAAGCCATGTACCGGGAAACAGGCAATCATGGCAGACCGGGCGAGAAGCGCGTCACAACGCGTCCACCAGCGCCCGTTGCTCTTGCAGGAAGATATTCCGTTCCATCTCGCCGCTCTTCGTGATAAGCGTGGAGAAGCGCTTCAACGACTCGATGTAGTTCCGTTGCGCCGTGAAGATCTCCGGGGTAGAGGAGTTCAACATTCCCAGGCGATAGGCGCGCAGGTGAGTGAAATTCAATTCCGGGCACTCGTAGCAACAATATGCCCCCTCCAGGTCGAGGTTGGCGAGATAGAGAACCATCGAGCTACGCCCGTGAAACTTGCCCGTCGTCGCGGTCGATTCGATCGTGTCGAACAACTGGTAAAGCTCCTTTTTAAGGCGACCGATCTCCTCCTTCGAGATCAACCCCAACTTGTAGATGTAATTTATCTCCCTCAACAACGAGGTAAAGATCCTGCGATCCAAGATATAGCAACTCCACGGGATGTTTTGATACGCCTCGAACAACTCGTCGCGTTTCTTGAGCAGGGATTCGGGGAAGAGCACGCGCGAGAAATTTTCTATCCGTTTTTCTTGCTCCATCTGGTGCAATAACTGGTAGATATCAAATTTCCACAAGTATTCCAGCGAGTAAAAGAAGGGGAAGGGGAGCATGTTATAGGCCATGTAGACCTTCGCTTCCGGCTTCCTGTTAAACTCCTTGAACATCTCCACCTCCACCGACAGCATGTTATAGTAATCCTCCATCGGTTGGGCGGGTGATATCTGGTTCAAGTCATAAATCACGGACTCCTGGTACTGTATCCCCAAAAAGCGGTCGAGCGACATGCCGAACTTCAACGTGAGGGCCACCACCTCGTCAAAAGTAAAGGGAACGTCCCCGCGTATCCGGCGATAGACAGCCTCTTTCCCGATCCCCAGCGCGACCTCTATCACTTTCACCAGGTTCGTGTCGGCCGGGATGGACTGTTTTATCGCCTCCAACAACTCTTGATTCAATCTTTTCGCGTCATTCATACGGCTCTCGTTCAAATAGTCATGATACATTCCCTCTGTTTTTCCATATAATCCGCTCGCTGTATCTCACCGCTTTGGGTAATCAACGTGGCGTAGCGTTTCAACGATTCGATCCAGTCACTCTGAGTCTGGCACAACTTCACGTTATAAGAACGCACCCTGTTCATCGAGTAGAGCAGGAGATCGCACATCACGAAATCCTGGCACTCGAAGTAGGCCGAAGAGAGCTTGAAGGCAAAATCGGAGAGGTAGATCTGTACCTCTTTCCCGTTCTCGAAAGATCCCCGGATGGACAACGCCTCCAGGTCGTTCAACAACGCGAGCAGTTCCTGTTGCAACTGCCTGGTCTCTTCCTTGTTCAGCAGCCTGAGCTTGGCGAAATAGCGCACTTGCTGCACGAACGAGGAGAACATGCTCTCGTCCATGAGGTACTGCGTGCTCCCGGCACCGTACATCTCGCTGACGAACGCTCGCTGGATATCCAGCACCCGTTCCGGCATCTCTAACGCGGAGAAGGCGGTCAGGTTCTGGTTCACCCGTATCTGGTTGATCCACCTGAAGAGCTGGAACCGCGCGAGCGTCGGGTAAGGCGTCACGAACATGTAAGGGAATGTATTAAAAGCCAGCTTGATTTTCGACCCGGGATCTCGCTTCAAGACCTTGAATATCTCTATATAACCGTCTAACACCTCGTAGTACTTGTCGAACAGGTTATCCATCTTTATCAAGCTCAAGTCGAAGAGGGCCCGCCTGATGCTTTTCAGGCCGATCATGTTATCCATGGATATGTTCAATCCCCGGGCGAGCTTGGCCACCTCCTCGAACGTGAACAACACCTCGCCCCGCAACCTGCGATACACCGACTCTTTTCCCATGGACAGGATCTCGGAGATCAAGTTCACCATGCTCTCCCCTCTCGGCAGGCACTGCGCGATAGCGGTTATTAACTCTTTGTTTAATTCTTCTTTCATATTTTATCGGTAGAAAAGGACGCACTTTCCATGCGCGCAAAAGTATATTTTTTTCGCCAAATACAAAAGGGGGAGAAGCGTTTCATGAAAATTAAGTATTATCCTCTTTGTTTTACCGTCTCGTTTTCACGATCAGGGCGTGACGTTCCCGGCATATCCTGCCCCCGGCGGTGATCCCCTCCAGGAGCACGGAGTAACGTCCTGGCGTGTCGGCGGTGTAAAAAGAGAGTTGTTCGCCCCGTTTCCCGGGCGAGAGGTTCACCACGGGATTCCAGTAGATCGTCCGGCGGGAGTCATGCCCTCTGGCCGTCCGGACGGAGTCGATGTCGTACTTCGGGACGTAAAACTGGTCCGCCTTCTGGTAGCCCAGTAACGTGAAGGGGACGATATTGGGCCGGCCGGGGGAAGCCGGGGTAAAGCCGAACTTGTAGGAGACGTTAATCACGCCGCCCGCGCCCTGTTCCCCGAAATACATGCGCCCCTGTTGCCCGTCAAGCATCGAGATGCTCAACAGCGCGTCCGGGTGCAACGCGTGGAAGAACTCCATCCGCTCTTCAAAATCGTTGGCCAACAGGTATAACCTGCGATCAAAATAGGAGAAATACTCCTCTCCTTCATCGTCCCGTTCCAGCAACACGCCGGGGAATAGCTGCTGGATGATCCCCGGGACGCTGGCGCCACGTACCTCCGCGATGGCGGCCGAGTCCGCGTAATAGCGGGCTTGCCGGTCGTAAAAAGAGCGGTATTCCCGCTGGCGGCGACGCGTGACGGTCACCTCGTCAAGGAGGTAGATTTTCTCGCCCTGCTCGTAGTAGTAGTTTTGGCCGTGCGCGCGAAAGAACGCCTCCTCTTCCCGGCGCGCTTCCAGGGTGCGGGGTAACGTGTAGCGCGGGGGGAGGAACGCGTCCTTGTCAATGGTAACGGCAACGCCCCGGCGCCCTTTCTCGCTCAACGCTTGCAGCACGAACCGGGTGCTGTCCGGGAAAGCGACGTCTATCGAGAAGTGGCCCGCGTCGTCCGTCTCGCCCATCCGCACGATGCCGCTCGTGGAGAGCAAGATGACGTTGGCTGCCTTCGACCGTTTCCCCCACAAGTTGTCGACCTTGCCCGACACCACTTGGCCCCGCTCGATGGGATAGGGCCTGGCGATCTCCCCCCGCATGATCGCGGGGAAGTCAAAACGCCTCCACCCGTGCGTCATCATGACCAGGTCGAGGGCCTCGTCCGCTCCCGGGGCACCGGAAAAATAGTACGCGGGGGCGTGGATATGGCCTTTCAACTCGGACGTCAGCAGCAAATGGGACAGGATATGATCCCCGGTGGTGTCCACGGGCACTTGACTATCATCCGTCACGGTGATGGAAAAGGAGCCTCGTTCCGTCCCCTCGAGGGCGGGCTCAAAGCCGATGTCCAGCGTCACCCGGTCGCGGGTTGCGTACGCGCTCCTGTCCGGCACGATCTTCACCCGCGGGCGTTCCCGTTGCCGCACGAAGAGAAGGCGCTCGCTATAGACCGCCCCCTGCCCGTCGACCAGCAACAGGTGAGCGATCCCCTCCGGGAAGGGCGCCAGGGCCATCTTCCCCGTGTAAAGGCGATTCACGCGCTCGAGGGCCATCACGCGGCCGGCGGAGTGGACGAAGAGATAGAGGTCACCCGGGAAGAGCGCTTGCTCTCCCTTGAGGACGCGGTAAAGCAGCGAATCGCCGCTCGTCTTGACGGTGAGGCCGAATCCCACCGGTGACGGCACGGGCAGGTCGTGGTGTCGCTCCTCGCCCGAGGGCAAGCGCGTCACCACCGAAAAACGGTGGCCGGGAGAGACCGGCACGCGGAACACCCCCATCCCGTCGTGCCGGGAGGCGAAGGTGGCGATGAGCGTCGAGTCCTGGTAGAGTTCCCCCTCGACGTTCACCGGCATGCCGTCGGTGCCGACCGCCTTGAAGGCGACGTTTTGCCAGTTTCCCACCAACAACGTCCCTCCCTCCGGGAAAAACTGCACGTCCGCGTCCCGGTTCAACCGGGGGAGGTAGAGGTGACGCGTGAAAGAGAAGGGCTTGCCGTCCAGGAAACCGAACTTGACGTGTTTTACCGCCGTGTCGACGCGGATGATCACTTCCCCGTTCTCGTCGGCGCGGGTTGTCTTGACACGGGGTTCTCTCCCGTCCGCGCGCGCCTCGTGGGTCAAGAAAGCCCTGGAGTAAGGGGCACCCGACACGTCCAAGAAGCGCACCGCCATGACGTGGTTGCCGGCTTGCCCCGCGCGGTAAGCGACCTCCGTCCTCACGCGGGAGTCCCGCGGGTTGATCACGCGTATTTGTTTCTTGAACAAGAAGTCATCCCCGTCGTTTTGCATGTAATAGCTATACCCGCGCAGGCAATAGTTCCCCTGGGGCAACGATCGCGGGAGGGGGAGGTAGCCGTGGAAGCAAGCGGTGTCCCCCCGTCCCGCCACCTTCACCCGCGCGACCAGCGAATCCCGCTGGTCCACCAGGTCGGCGTAGATGAAACGGCTATACACCCCGCCGGGGGCGTGATCCCGCGCGTTCACGAGGTAGGCCCGGAACCAGACCTTCTCCCCGGTCACGTAAACGCTCTTGTCCGTGTGCATGTATAGTTTCTCGTGCGGGATGGCGTACACGTGCGCCGTGAACTTGGCCAGCACGTCCTTCTCGAACGAGGTGGCCATCCACGCGATCGACAAGCCGGTCGCGGGTAACAACAGTAACAGCGATCTTTTCATGTTCATTTGTTTTTACGGAACAATTCCCGGAGTACCCGGCTCATCCCGTCCAGGTTCTCGAACGCCTCCAGGCGGGGCACGAGGTGAACGAAGCCCATCCCTTCCTCCCCCACGCCTATCTGCACGGGGTAAATCAGCAGGCAGTTATTGCGGCTGAAATGTTTATTCAGCCACGCGGGGAGCGCGGCCATGTCCCGGGCGTACGACGGGTAGTTCCGGCGGCTCATGACGATCACCAGCCCGTCGTCCCCCTTCACCTCGCGGGAGACGATCAAGAAATCGTCCCGCCCCGGCAAATCGTTGAACTCGGCGTGGATCGGGTGGCGGGCGTGAATCTCCCGCAACACGCCGAGCGTGACGGGGCCGGCGTAGAAGATCATCTTGTTGCCCAGGTTCCGGGCCAGGTTCCACACCCGGAGCAGCCAGTAGGGGAAGCCCACCTCCTTCTCGGCGTGGTGGGGGATCAGCACGACGTAACGCCTCACGGTGGACAGGGGCTGTACCGGCCGGTAGATCAAGGTCGTCGCGGCGCATTTCGCCAGCACCTTGTCGATCAATCGCCCCAGGAACGAGTCCGTGATCTCTCGCTCGCCACTCAATCCCAGCACGAGGTCCGTGATCTTCTGCTCCTTCACCGCGTGCTTGATCCCGTTCGCCACGTCGTAATCGTAGCGCGTCAACGGGGTCAACGCCGCGTCCATCGCGGCGGCCGTTTTCACGGCGCCCTCCAGCAGTTTGCCGGCCTCTCGCTCCGCCGGGGGGCCGGCGTTATCCGAGCGAATCACGTGTAGCGCCGCCAGCGTCGACTCCCCCCTGGCGGACTTCAGGGAGACGGCCAGGCTGACCAGTTCCTCCACGTTCGTCACGTTGCTCAACGGGATCAGCACCCGTTCCCCCGTGTCGTCCGCCGCGATATCTTCCCCCGCCATGTCGGCCAGGGCCACCTCCCGCGCGCCCCGCCGCGTGACGAACGACGCGATGACGCACGTCCCCAGGATCATCACGATCGTGCCGTTGAGGATGCTATCGTCCAGCAGGCGGCTCCCGTCGGGAAGGATCACCTGGTAGCCCACCATCACGGCCGCCAGCGTGGCGGCCACCCGCGAGTTGCTCAACCCGAAGACCAGGTTCCGTTCGGCGACGGTCAGACGGAAGCTCTTCTGCGCCAGCCACGCCGCCGCGAATTTCGACGCGGTGGCCAACACGGTCATCACCGCGGCCACGCACAGCGTGTTCCAGTCGCCGGCGAAGACCCGGTAATCGACCAGCATCCCCACCCCCACCAGAAAGAGCGGGATGAAGAGGGCGTTCCCCACGAACTCGATGCGGTTCATCAACGCCGACGTGTTCGGGATCAACTTGTTCAACGACAGCCCGGCCAGGAACGAGCCGATCACCGCCGCCAGCCCCGCCACCTCGGCCAGGAACGAGGCCAGGAACAGCAACCCCAGCACGAAGATGTACTGGAGCACCTTGTCGTCGTAACGCTTGAAGAACCAGCGAGTGCAAACGGGGAACAAGAAGATGATCCCCGCGCAGGCCAGCAACGTGGAGAGGCCCAGGCGCCACCAGAAGAACTGGCCCAGCTCCCCCGTCGACATCCCCGTGGCGACGGCCAGCACCAGCAACGCAAGGACGCACGTGACGACCGCCCCCATCACCGCGATCGTCACCGACCGGTTCTTCGTCACCCCGTACTTGCTCGCGATGGGGTACGTCAGCAGCGTGTTGGAGGCGAACATGCTCGCCAGCAAGATCGAGGCACCCCACGAGAAACCCAGCAGGCAACGCCCGGCGAAGATCCCCAGCAACGCCGGGATCCAGAAGGTGAACATCCCGAAGATGAATCCCTTCGCGCTATTCTTCTTGAAATCGGCCATGTTGACCTCCAGCCCCGCCAGGAACATGATGTACAACAACCCCACCGTCCCGAAAAGCACGATGCTGCTGTCCCGCTCCATCACGTGGAACCCGCGCGGGCCGAGCAACGCGCCCGCCGCGATCAACCCGATGACGTCCGGGATCTTGAACGACTGCAGCGCGATCGGCACCAGCAAGATGACGAACAGCAGGATGGCGAATATCAGCACCGGGTTGTCCAGCGGCAACGTCACGACTGACATGAATGCGTTTCCCATGATCTTGAATTATCTCACGCGAATTTAAAAAAAAACGGGCTTACTCGCCCGCGACGGCCGTTTTTTAAGGAATATCTTTGACCCGCGGGAGGTCGCGGGGTCGCCCGCGTGAGCGGCGCGGGCGAAAGGTTTTTCGCCCCTACGTATCCCGCCCGCGTTCCAGCCTTTCCCGCGCGTCGACGGGGTTGGCGTATATCCCCAGGAAGATGTCCTCGAGGAGCGCCCTGTCCTCTACGCCGGCGGGGAGGGCCGCGCGGTAGTGCCGGATGAACGCCTCCCGTTCGCCCGGCGTGTAGCGCCCCGCGTGCCGCCCGGAGGAGGAGCGCAGGTCGTGGGCGATGTAATTGTTGCACGTCAGGCGGTAGTTCCCGGTCACCTGCTCGTCCACCAGGGCGGCCACCCGCGCGTTAAACGCGTTGCCCGGCAGGGCGGCGAGCGGGGCCAGCGCGTCCCGCGACAGCGGCGTCCCCGCGTGGAGGTGCACCTCCCCCTTGGGTCGCGTGATGCCGGCGAGGATGCTCTCGAGATCCTCCCCGGGCCGCTTGGTGTAGCTCCCCGCGCGGGAGAAGCGATAGACCTCCATGGCCTTCAGCGCGTCGCACGGTTCCCACTGGTAGGAGACGGAGACGGGGACGACCCGCAGGGCCGCCAGCGCGTCGACCGGGTCGCCGGGGGCGCTCATGCGGAACATCTTGATGATCCCCCGTTCCGTGACGTCGCGGCCGTCCTTCGCGCGTCCGTTGCGTTGCGCGATCCACACCGACTCGCGCTTCTCGAGGAGCGCGTGGCGGATGTAGGCCGATAGGTGCCGCGAGCGGGCGGGAAGCTCCCGCGCGTTACCGCCGCGCAGGAGCGTGAACATCTTGTTCGACTTGCCGATGTCGACCGCGAGCGGGGAGGTCATCAGGTTGCTGCCGAAGGAGATCTCGGTGGTACGGTGCCCCGCCCGGTGGAGGGCGTACTGGAGCAGGGAGGAGTCCAGCACGATGTCCCGGTGGTTGGAGACGAAAAGGTAGCGCTCGCCGGGATCCAGCCCGTCGAGGCCGGTGCACGAGAAGCGACTGATGGAGCGGGCGATCACCCGTTCCACGAACGCGCTCATGGCCCCGGCCTGGAACTGGTCGACCGTGGTGTAGCCCCGTATCATCGCCTTCACCTCCTCCACGTCGCGCCCCGGGTAGACGAACGAGGAGAGGGCGGGGAAAAGGGGATCGCCGACCACGCGGCGCATGGCGGGCGCGATCTCCGCGTCGCGGTAGGGCCGCAAGTCATCGAACGGGTCGCCTTCCATGCCCTACCTCTCGCGTTTATCGATGAATTTCACCGGCTTGCGGCTCATGGCGGGGAAGTTCGCGCGGCGGATCTCCTCCACCGGGCAGGTGACGATATCGGGGGCCACGCGCACCTTCGCGCGGAAACGATCCTTCAACTCCTTCACGACATCGTCGACCGGGAGCGAGCGCAACCCCACGCGGACGGTGACGCAGTCGTTGCCGTTGTCGTCGCGATCCACCTCGACGAGGTAATTCTCGACGTGGGGCGCGTTGTCGAGCACGTCGAAGAGGGCGGGGGGATAGAGAGTCGTCCCCTTGAACTTGATCGCGTGACCGGTGCGCCCCACCACCGGGCTGACGCGCGCGGAGGTGCGCCCGCAGGGACAGGGGTCGAGGTGCATGCTCACCAGGTCGCCCGTCTTGAAGCGCAGCAGGGGCATCCCCTCGACGCCCAGCGTGGTGACCACCAGCTCGCCCACCTCCCCCTCCGCGACGGGATTCCCGCGCTCGTCCACCAGCTCGCAGATGATCAGTTCCGGGTGGTGGTGCCCCCCGCGCCCGTGCTCGCACTCGGCGAACGTGGTGGCCATCTCCGTCGAGGCGTAGGTCGAGTAGAGCGCGATGTCCCACTTCTCCTTGACGCGTTGTCCCAGCAGGTTGAGCGAGAAATCGGCCTCCCGTAGCCCCTCGCCGATGCAAACCGCTTTCTTGACACTGGAAGCGCGGTAGTCGATGCCGTGCTCCTCCGCGTACTTGATCACGTGGAGGATGAACGAGGGGACGCACATGATCGTGTCGGGGCGCACGCGGCGGATCGTGTCCCACTGCAACTCGGGGATGCCGTTACCGACGCGGATGATGCCGGCACCCAGCGCGCGCAGGCCGAGGAAATAGGCCAACCCCGCCATGAAACGCTTGTCGAGGGTCGTCATCAACTGGACGACGTCGCCGGGCCGCGTGCCGGTGCACAGGAACGAGAGTTTCTCGTTGTAGGCCAGGCGATCCAGGTCCTTGTCGGTCATGGCGAAGGTCACGGGGTCGCCCAGCGTCCCGGAGGTGGTGATGTAGTCGATCACCCGCTCGCGCGGGACGCACAGGAAATCGTCGTTGTACCGCTGGAGGCTCTCCTTCCCGGTGAAGGGAAGGCGACGCAGGTCTTCTATCCGCCGGATCGCGCCCGGGTCGACGCGGTGCTCGCGGAAGAGGCGCCGGTAAAAGGGCGAGCGGAGGGCCAGGTAGGCGATCGCTTCCCGCAGCTTCTCTTCCTGGAAGAGCTTGATCTCCTCGAGCGGGCGGTATTCTATGGCCGCCCCCCTCATGACAACAACTCTTTTACCTCTCCCGGGCTTAATAACCTGTAAGAGGGCGTGCCCCCGCCGAAGGTGACCTCGAAATACTCCTCGTCGTAGAAGGAGAGTTTCGAGCGCGTGTCGGGGTTACATTCGAGGTAGAGGGCCGACGCGAGATCCACGCCCTTGGCCGCGCACGCCTGCTCGGCAAGCGACCGGCCGGCGCGGGTGACCGAGGTGCCGGGGTTATCCTGGTAGAGTTCCGTGACGATGACGACCTTCCGCTCCCCCTTGTCGATGATCTTCAAGCCGCATTTCGAGGGGACGTCCCACGCCCCCTTGAACTCGAAGATCTCGTCGTAGTATTTTTCCGGTACTTTCATGATATCTTGATTTCATTCACGCTATTTTTCCTGACCACCTCCTTGCCGAAGGAGCGGTTCGCCAGTCGCCGGTCGCGCGCGCGGTAGGTGCCCTCGTTCATCTCGCGCAGGGCCACCTTGCAGAAGAGGCGGAACATCTTGGACTCCTGCGACTCGTCGCGGTAGAAGGACTCCCACGCGTGGTCGTACAACTCCTGCAGGCGATTGGCGCTCATGTGCTTCGGGTGAAAGACCACCTGCCCGGCGTTGTAATGATCCCAGTCAAAATCGAAGATCCGGTTCTCGCGCAAGAGATCGTCGTACCCCTTCGTGTGCGGGAAGGGGGTCATGATCGTGAACTCGGCCAGGTCGAGGTCTATCTCGAGGAGAAAATCGATCAAGCGCTTGATATCGTCCTCCGTCTGGTTGTCTAAGCCGAGGAGGATGGTGCCCTCGACCCCGATGCCGTGGTCGTGGTAGCGCTTCACCCGCTCCTTGATGTAGTCGGAGGTGTCGTATATGGCCTGGTAGACGTACCACGCCCCGGCGCGGGCGGCCAGGTCGAGGATCTCGGGGTCGTCCTCGATCGTGTGGCTGATCCACTTTTTCTTGAAGGGGATCATCTCCCGGAAAAGCTGCTTCTCCCACTCCTTGTTTTGCGCCAACGAGTTGTCGACGACAAAGAGGCGATTGTTCTCGATGGTGGCCAGCTCCTCGACCACCCTCTCCATCGGGCGCGGGCGAAAGACGCGCCCGCCGAGGTAGGAGACGGCACAAGGGTAGCAACTGAAACGGCACCCGCGCGAGGCGTGAAAAAGATCCACCATCTGCACCCCCTTGTGGTTGTAAAGCGCGCGCTTGTACAACTCCCTGCGCGCGGGCCCCACCAGCTCGATGGCGGGCTGCCGCGCCATGTAGTTATAGACCTTCTTCAACGCGCCCCGCCGCCAATCTTCCAGCACCTGCTCCATGCGCCCCTCGGACTCGCCGAGAAAGATGGAGTCGGCATGCGCCAGGGTCTCCTCGGCGTGGAGCATGGTGGCGATACCGCCGAAGATCACCTGCTTGCCGCGTTCCCGGAAGCGGGCGGCGATCTCCCAGCCGCGGCGCGCCTGCGTGCTTAGCATCATGGAGATGGCCACGAGGTCACACGCCTCGTCGAAGTCGATCTCCTCCACGTTCTCGTCCGTGAAAGAGACCTCCACCTCTTCCGGCAGGGTGGCGGCGAAGGCCACCGGGCCGTGTGGCGGGAGGTTGAAAGTGGTTTGCCCCTTGAGCTTTTGCCAGCGAGGGTAGATCAATTTTAATTTCATGTCGTGTATGTTTTATGGTTTATCTTGTCCAGCAAATACTCCATCCCCACGAGCGCGGAACACGTGTCGACCGCCGTGATAGGAACGCCGAGGATGCCGTGCAGGTTGACGTTCTGTCCCGTGAGCAGCAAGTTCGCGAGCTTCGTGCGGACGGGGAGATAGGAGAGTTCCACGCGATCGCGCTCCCGCTTCACCCCGTACAGGGCGCCCTCCTTCTGCTTGTAATAGTCGCGGATGGTCAGGGGCGTGGCGCTGTAAAGGTGCTTGATGCAAGAGCGGATGCCGGGGAAGATCTCCTCGAGCTTGTCGAGCACGCGACGCTCCCGCTCTCGCTTGAAAGCCTTCGTACCCCTCGCCCCGCCGGCCGGTGATCGTGTTTTCCCAGGGCCTGACGGTATCAAACCGCATGATGCAATTCACGATCATCTTCTCGGCGTACGCGTCGTTCGCCGTCACCGGGGGAGTGACGCACATCAGGCCGCGCGGCCAAGAGGCGTCGGTATACGCGGCCTGTTGCCAGGTGGCCGCGTAATCGTCCATGTAATAATAGGTATAATTAAAAAAGGGGAAAGTGCCCGGCTTGAACGTGATGTAAAGGGTAAAGGCGGAGTAAGTCGAGGGGATCGAGTCGATCCGCTGCCAATAAGAGCGCTGTAACCGGGAGCGATCGAGCAGGTCGAACAACGAGGAGGGGTGGATGGAGGATATATACCACGCGGCGCGGTGACGTTCGCCGTCGACCGTGACGACATGATCGACCCGTTTCCCGTCGATCTCCACCCGCGTGACCCCGCGAGCGGCATGTACCTCGCCACCGGCACGCGCGATAACGTCGACGAGCGCGTCTGCCAGTTGCTGGCTGCCGCCGATGAAGCGGGTGGCCCCATCGATGTACAACTTGCTCACGAACGCGTGAACGTAAGCGGGCGTCTTGTCGCGATCACCGGCATAGAGGGGATTGCGAAAGGCAAGCACGTGCCGCAGGCGCTCGTTGGAGGTAAAAGAATCGATAAACTCGCCAACACCGCGGGAGAAAAGAAGGAAGTGATCGGGCCGGGAGGGAGGAAGGCGGAGGTCATAAAACTGGACCTCGTCGCAAAGCGCGTAAAGCGCGTGAACGTGTCGCCGGATATTCTCCTTCTCGCCGGGAAACTCGGACGCAAGCGATTCGACAAGCCGCGCGGCCCCGCGCGGCGTCTTGTAGCGTTTCCCGTCGCTCGCGACGTGAAAAAGCTCGAAACACTCCTCGTCAGCGGGCAACAACGCGAGGCGCTCCATGATGCCGAGGTAGGAACAAAGACGATAGAGCGCCCCGCCCGGGTGGAAGGCCCCGGCAACGTGCATGCCGGTCTCGAAGGAGATGCCGTCACGACGAAACTCGTGCAGGCCACCACCGATAGCGTGATGCTGTTCAAAAACCCGGACACGGAACCCCTCTTTTGCCAAGATCGCGCCGCAAAATAGTCCACCCATTCCTCCACCGATGATTATAATCGTTTCTTGTATCATTTAAACGCTCACTTTACCCGATTTTGTTCTGACAAAGGTAAGACAATCTCGCGATATTCAAAAGTTGCCCGGGAACACGGGGTGGATTTAAACGGGCGTTCGCGTTACCCCCGTCGCGCGCGCCAAACCAGGGCGGAGGCCCCGATGATGGCCCCATCGGGGAGAAGGGAACGATGAACGGGGACTTGGCCCTTGTAGAGGAAGAGGAGGTTTTCATCCATCGACCGGTTGATCGCGTCGTAAAACCACGGGCCAGCCTTGGCGCCTCCCCCTTGCAAGAAGATCGCCTCGGGGCGAATGATCGCGACCAGGTTCGCCAGGGCCAAGCCCAGGATCTCCCCCGTGTAGCGAAATGTCTTTAGCGCGATGGAGTCCCCGCGGGCCGCCGCCTCGTCGATCGCCTTGGAGCCGAGGCTCGCGTAAGGTATCTCTCGCAACGGGCTATCATCTACCTCCGTGGCCAGCAACTCGATCGCGGTTCTCTTGATCCCGGTAGCCGAGACGTAGGTCTCCAGGCAGCCGCGTCTCCCGCAGCCGCACGCCCGCCCGCCCGGCGTCACGATGGTGTGGCCCAACTCGCCGGCAAAGCCATCGTGACCGTATACCAACGCGCCATTCAGCACGATGCCGCAGCCCAGGCCCGTGCCCAGCGTGACGACGACGAGGTTCTTCATGCCCCGGGCCGCCCCGTAGGTCATCTCGCCCAGGACAGCCGCCTTGGCGTCGTTCGTCACGAAGACGGGCAGGTGAAAACGATCGCGGAAAAGCGCGGCGATGGGTACCACTCCTTTCCAGGGGAGATTGCTCGCGTGGATGGTACCGTCATCGGCGTTTCCCGTCGGCACCCCGATGCCGATGCCGACCAACGAGACACTCAGGGCAGCCGCTTGCTCGTGCCCGACCGCGTGCACGCGATCAACAAACTCCTCCACGCGGGGATAATCCCACGTTTTAATAGACTCCTCCGCGAGGCATCGCCCCTCGGCATCGATCAGCCCGACGATGGTGTTGGTGCCCCCGATATCTATGCCCATGGCTATTTGTCGTTTTTGCATATAATTTTCTTTTTCGTGATTCGCGGGGCGAAAAGTAGTAAAAAAAAGTAAGAGACCGATGGAACGGTCTCTTAAACTACTAACCTAAACATACAAACTTATGAAAAAAAACTGTGTCTTCAACTTTATGACGCGAAGATAGAGCAAAACGGGATGCCCGCGCGTTAAGAGTTCGTTAATCTTTTCTATATGGAGATTTAAAGCACGCCGGAACGAGATATAGATACTATGTGTCAAGCGTTTAAATAAAACGCGCGGATTAAATTCAAGTAGCTCTCGTGGTAGTCGTGTCGCTCTATCTCGATGATCAGCGTCTCGTGCACGGGGGGCCTCTCTTCCCGCGCGAGGAGGAGAAGCACGCGCTTGGGAGCTTTCCCGGGGGTTGGCAGGACGTGGGCGGTCTTGTTGACGTACCACTGCCGCGCGACGGCGTGTCGCGAGAATCGTTCCGCCTCGACAACGGGCAATATCACCTGGAGGGTACCCCCCGGGGCGAGCGCCCTCTCGGCGACAACGAGTAGCTCTTCGTGCGTCAGGGTCTCACAGTGGCGAGCGATATTTTTGCCAGGCCGGGGGCTGGGGGTGGAACGGACGAAGAAGGGAGGGTTACAGAGGATGACGTCGTAGAGGCACGCGGGCTGAAACTGCTGGACGGCTCCCTCGAAGAGGATGACCCGATCGCTCCAAGGAGATCGCGCGATATTCTCCCTCGCTTGCCCGCACGCCTCCTGGTCTATCTCCACGGCGTGAATAACGGCCATCGGGGCACGTTGGGCCGCCATCAAGGCGATCAGGCCGCTACCGCTGCCGACGTCGAGGATAGAGGCCGCCCGTTCCAGATCGGCCCACGCTCCCAGCAGTACCCCATCGGTACCCACCTTCATCGCGCAACGCTCCTGGTAAATCGTGAATTGCTTGAACCTGAAAAACGAGTTAGGCATAACGGGCAGCGTACATGGCTTGACCGGGGAGAGGTCACGCTTCTGCCTCTTTTATCTCGCTCTCGCCCGCGTCGGGCTGTTCTTCCTCGAAGTGTAGTAATCCTTTTTCCAGCAATGTATTATACCATTGCAGGATCTTTTTCATGTCGGAGAGGTAGACCCGGTTCCGGTCGTACTCGGGAACGATCTCCTCAATGTAGCCGGTGACGACAGCAGCGCTCTCCTTGTGGGAGATGGTCGGGCCACCACTCTCCTTTTCAAAGATACGC
The DNA here is from genome assembly GCA_031276355.1 of Odoribacteraceae bacterium. Taxonomy (GTDB): domain Bacteria; phylum Bacteroidota; class Bacteroidia; order Bacteroidales; family Marinifilaceae; genus JAIRKS01. The sequence continues at coordinate 40,015 of JAISNC010000028.1, read as the reverse complement.
TTGAAAATGTTTTTCAAGGATATGTCCTCGGTCTCGGCATACACGGAAACATCTTCGAGGGAGATAATCTTGGAGTTAGTGTAAGCGGGGAATCGTTTCCCGTCCTGCAACGACTCGACGATGATGGCGCGAGCGGTGTTCGTGATCCTTTTGTATAATCCCGGCTTCCCGGAGATGGATAAGATATCCTTTAACATACGTCGTGGTCTTTAGATGTTATTATAATCGGGGGACAAAAATAGCACAAAAAGTGGAGGGTTGAAAATCGGGAGGCGATTTTTTGACGGGGTGATGGTTAACACGATATTCACTTCTCATGGCTAGATACCCCCGCCTTTTATTCAGTGGCCCGCATCCCACTCAGGATGCAACGCTCGATAGAAACATCACCCCTGTCTATTACATCCCGTTACGCATGCATCACCCTTGGGATGCAAGGGAAAGAGAGATTCTTTAGCAAAGTTGCATTTGGTGCTTGAATCTGCCCTCCCGATTTTTTCCTCTGATTTCTTTGGCGAACGCGAATAAATCGCTACATTTGCCTCGCTTTCTAAAAAATTCCTTAGTAGCTCAGTTGGTTAGAGCGGCGGACTGTTAATCCGTAGGTCGTAGGTTCAAGTCCTACCTGAGGAGCCTTAAAACTTGTCGCCTTGCGGCAAGTTTTTTTTTCGCCAAGGAAGGAGCGGCGCTCTAAAAAGCGAGCACTCTTGGGGCTGGCTCGACAGTCGATTTTCGTCAGCGCGAATCGCAAGGAACGAGTGGAAAGCAATGTAGAGCCCATAAAATCAATGGCTCACTTCGGCCTGCGCTCTCGCAACGATGGGCGGACGAGACTTTTGAAATAGCTCCGCGTGGGGCCTGGTGCCGTTATTTCGCGGGATCGTTCCGGTTGATCTCCGCGTCGATGAGGCGCCTTGTTTGGGCGTTTTTCTGGTCGTTGTACTCGATTTTGGAGTGGAGGTATTTCAATCGCGTGTCGGCGGATATCTCCTTCATGGAGGTGAGCATGGCCGCGATCCTGCCTTGCGCGTATTCATTCAGCCTGCTCAATTCCCGGGCATCGAGTAGCGCCTGGATCTCCTTCCCCTTCCCCTCCCTGTAGAGTTTTACGATTTTCATCACGTACACGGCTTCTTGACTTTTCTCTCCGACAAAAGCTATGTAGTTGATCCTTTCCAGGGCCTCTTCCTCGCTGATCCCCTTCAAACTCCCGCTCACGTACTTCTTGGCCAGCTCGAAGAGACCGTTATAGAGCGCGTGGTCCACCCGCTCTTTCGTCAGGTAGCGATCCGCCGTCAGTTTGTCGTGTAACACGGCGTCGAACACCTCGCCTTCGCTCGTGGTGGCGAGCGCGTGAGAGAGGAAACTCCAGAACGCCTCCGAGTAGCGTTCCCGCTCGGGGAGCGTCCGGAAGATGCGTGTCACTTCTTGATGGATCCCCTGATCCATGGAGTGGCGGAGTGACTGGAGGTAGGCGATGGCCTTGTCGAGGCTCTTCTCCTGCTCGTAGGCCGCTCTCGTGACGGCCGGGCTGGTCGAGGGGTCCATGGCTCTTTTTACCGCTTCCAGGAACGCGGCCGCGTCGCGCACGCCCAAGAAGCGGTTGATCTCCCTCCCGTTCGCGTCGAGGAAGAGGAAGGTGGGGTAGCCTTGGACGTTGTATTTTTCCTTGAGGGCCGCTCCCTCGCCTTTCTCCATGTCGATCTTGATGCTGATGAGGTGTTTGTTAAAGAATTCGCCCACCTCTTCTAACGGGAAAATCTGTTCGTTCACGATCTTGCACGGCCCGCACCAGGTGGTGTAGCAGTCGACGAAGACGATGTTCGGGGCCTCTTTTTTCTTGGAACTTGCTCTTTTCAGGGCTTCCGCCAGCGTGCCCTGCTCGAATTTGACTCCTTTGTCTTGGGCCGGTAGCGCGAGGGAGAGGCCCAGGAGTAACACGATGATAAAACTGCGTTTCATACTCTTTGATTAAATTGTTTTTAGATGAATCACCGGGAGTAGCTTCTACCGGCAAAGAAGACGTTGGAATAGCCGGCGCCTGGTGCCAGGTATTGCACTGTTTTGATTTTTCCCGTGCCGGTGGCCGTCAACACGGCGTCGCCGTTCGGCAATCCCCCGATCATGAGATAGGTGAGTAACTTGTAGCTCCCGTTCTTCCACGTGGCGACGGAAAAATAATCGAACGCCGGGGCCTCCGCGTAATTGAAGTGCCGGTTGGCGATGGCGGTGATGGTCTCGTCGGCAGGCAATCCGGGTATCTCCAGCGCGTGTTCCGTCCCGTTCGTCACGTCATGGTAGTACGCCTTGTTGTCATGCACGAAATAGATGATGTTGGCCGTCTTCTCGTTGGTGGCCCTCAAGGTGGCTGATAGCAGTTTGCTCGCGGGAGCGACGGCTTGCACGCCGGTGACGGCGGGCGCTCCCCGCTGGTAGGCCGTCGTGAAGGTGTACAGGTAATAAGCGTCCGGGCCGCTCGTGTCGCGAAACAGGCCGTAGACGATGTTCACGCCGTAGGCGCCCATGAAGAGGCACTCGTGATCGCTGCCGGGCATGGGAAAGTCGGTGCTTGTTAGCTCGTAGGCCATGCCGCTGGCGTTGGCGTATAGCACCCGGTGATGGGTCTCGTCCCAGTAGATCGCGCCCCAGATGTTGGGGCAGTAGGCCCAGCAGTCGCTCCCGCCCGCAGCGTCCGTTTTTGGGAAGCTGTATTTGCCGACGGAGGTGCCCGCGGTCATTATCCCGGCGTTGTGCTCGGTATATACCCCGGCACTGGCCAGGTAATCGCATGATTGCGCGGTGGTATAAAATCGATAGGGCGTCTCGTTCGGTTCGTCGAAGAAGAGCGTGTGGTGGTCGAACGCCTTGTACATGTCGAAGGCCCGGTAGATGGCGACCTCCTTGTCGCGGGTGATCACGCCGAGGCAGTGAACCCGTACCTTCGCGTGCGTGTCGGGATCGACGACGAATTTCGAGTAGAGGATGCCCAGGTTACGCGGGGCGCCCGGAAGGGGGGCGCCTTGGGTTCGCTCCAGGATATCCGTCAACAACCGCCCGTCCTCCATCAGCAGGTCGAGGTCGGTGGCACCGGTGGCGGTCTCCTTGAGAATGTAATGCCCGCGGCTGTACAAGGTGCCGATTTCCAACGTGCTCTTGACGAAGGTCGTGTAGCCGTTGGCCCGGTTTCTCGCGTAACAGTAGAGCGTGTACACGCCGGGAGCTTTGTTCACAGGGAAGGAGAGGTCGCGCTCGTGACCGAGGGTGTCGTACTCGTGCTCGCCTCCCACCGTGTTATTGATCGATTTGGCCAATACCCATCGGTACTCCAAGTCACTATCCGGATACGTGGTGGTCAGCCGCGGCGTGATGTTCAGGGTATCCACTCCCGTGACGAGCGTGTAGGTCTCGTCCATCCCCTCGATCTCGATGTCGCTGATGGGAGTGTAGGTGTAGTTCCCTTGATCCTCGTAGCAACCGGTAGATGCAAGGGCTGCCCATAACGCGATGAAAATAGATCTCTTTCTCATGGTTTATTTTATTTAGGTCTAAAAACTTACCGGCGTGTCGTCGGCCTCTTTTAACACGTCTTCCCCGCGTGCTTGTCGTTCGGCGTTATGCGCTTGCAGCGCCCGCCGGAGCACGCCCACCAGGTAGTCGCAATACGCGTTATCGTAATTCTGGTTGTAATAGGGCGCCTCTTTGGTTAGGCCCAGGACGTTGTTGAAATACGCGTCATCCCACTTCTCGCCCGTTTGCTCGATCATGAAGCGGTGTTTGGCCGGGCCATAAACACCAAAGGGGAAGAGGTAAGCGCTCTCGTTCCAGCTGGCCGGCTTCTCTATCTGATCGGAGAAGAGGATCTTCACCCGGTTCCTGCCCGGGTTAATGAGCGGGAACTCCCCGGTGGGCGCGACACGCGCGAGTAGCGTCACCTGTTGGGCCTGCAAGGAGGCGTCGCGTTTCAGGATCACCGGGACGCGCGCCCTGGCCTGCCGTGCCGGGACGGTATACGCCGCCCGGAGCGAGGCGTCGTCAAATGGCACGTAGTGCACGCCCGGTAAGGCGTCGCCGGTGCCGGTGAGGAGTTGTTCGATGACTACCGGGCGCTCCGTGTTGGAGAGCCGCCCGATGGTCTCCACCTCCAGCCAGACGGTGTCTCGCGTGGTGGTGGCCGGCCCGTACACGAAGGAGTAGCTTACCAGCGTGTCGCCCGGGGTGGCGTAGTAGAAATTTAGCCCGGCGCCCGCGTGGTAGACCTCCAGCTCCTTTTCGCAGGAGGTAAACAGGGCGATCGCCGCCGTTCCTATGAAATAGTATAACATCTTCATGTGTTCCGTTTTTAAAGGTTCGAGTTAAATTCGGTTTCAGGGAGGGGGACGAGGTAGTTCTCCTCGGCGACTGGCCCCGCCCGCCACAGCATGGCCGGGGCGTTCAGCCGCTTGTACGTGTAGAACATCTGCCCCTCGCCGATGAGTTCTCGCCGGTACTCGGCCACGATTTCCGGCTGGACGTCGTTCAAGGTGGTAAAATGATCTTGCGTGACCAGCACGTTGTGTGACAGCTGGTACTCGGCCCACAACGCGTTGGCCTCCGGCAGGCTGGTGGTGCTCTCCATGACGATCAAGTACATCTCGGACAGGCGGATTAACGGGATGACCTGTTGCTTCGTCAGCTGCGTGCCGGGAGAGTAGGGCCAGGCCCCCGGGTCGTAATAGTATTTCTTCAGCGTCGGGAAAACGGTGCCGCTGGGATTGCCCGACGCTTTTTCCCAGAGGTGGAGGTAGCGGTTGTTGGAGGCGACGTTCTGCCCCTCGAATAGCGTCGCGAACTGGGATTGCGAGAGCGCGTAGCGCGTGTCCGTGACGGCGTACGATCCGGTGGCGAATAGCAGGGGCCAGTAGTCGGCCAGGTTGTAGGCGTTCAGCATCAGCAGGCACTCCGACGGGCAGGCCAGGTGACCGGCCGTGATGTCGCCGGTGCCGCTCAGGGTCATCAGCGGGTTGCCGTCGGCCCCCGGTGCTTGAATGATGCTTTTGGCTATTTGATAGGCTTTCTCTCTTTCCCCCGTGTAGAGGTAAAAGCGGGCTTGAAGCCCCCGTACCGCCCAGTAGTTGAAGCGACCCTGGCGATAGTTCATGAATGGATCGCCGGCCGCGCCGTCGTTCAGCCGGGCGAACGTGTGGGTGAAGAGCGGGTCGTTGTCCTTTAATAGTGTTTCCGCCTTGACCAGGTCGGCCTCTACCTTGGCGATAAACCGCTCGTGGTCGTAGTACGGCGGTAATTCGGTGATGGAGACCCTCTCGGCGTAAGGTAACGCTGTCCGGGGCGGTGGCGCCCCTCGCTTGCGCGGTGAAGGTGGTACCCAGGAGGATACTTGCGAAAAGAAGAGAGCGAAAAAAGCTCCATTCGCGTTTTTCTTTTGGATCGAAAGTGTAAAGCATGTTGTTTTTTTTCATAGCTTCGCGTGTTAGAGTTTAAAGGTTACACTATTTCGTCGGTGCAACAACGTCGTGAAATAGTGGATGGATTTCGAGTAGTAAGGGATAAGAGCGCTCCATTCTCTTATCCCTTTATCTATATGGCTCTTGTCACGATGACATTTTTCCCTTGGACGATAAAACGAACTTTTCCGGTCTCTTCTAAGTAGCGCAATGTCTCTTCCAGGGGGCGGTATTTGTTGATACCCCCCCGGAACTGCACCTGCTTTAGTGCCTCCTCTTCGTAGGAGATCGTGAAATTGTACCAGCGTTCCAATCTCTTGATAATATCCTCGAGCGGGGAGAGTTTAAAGTAGATTTGTCCGCGTGTCCACGCGGTGTACGTCTCCGTCTCGACGGTGTTCACCTCATCTCTCCCCGTGCTCTTGTAGAAGAGCAATTGTTGAGAGGGTTTTAAGAATCTCTCCCCCGCCTCCTCTTCGGTGCGGACGCTTACTTTTCCATCCACCAGCGTGACGTGCCAGGTCGGGTCGTCGGAGTAGGCGCTGACGTTGAAGCATGTGCCCCGTACGGTGATGATTTGATTGCCGGAGATCACCCGGAACGGCATTTTCTCGTCCGGCATGACCTTGAAGTAGGCCTCCCCGTCTAAATATACCGTGCGTGCATCGCGGGCGAATTTTACCGGGAAGCGCAACGACGTGGCGGAGTTGAGCCATACGGTGGATCCGTCCGGTAGTTGCGCGGAGAACTCGCACCCGCGGGGGACGATCAGTTGATTGTAGCGCGCGTGCTCTTCCGCGACCGAGTCTGCTTGATACTGCATGACGCTCCCCGCGCTGTCCCGGGTCACGGAGATGCCTAAATCTTCGACGTGAAACTGTTGATTTCCGTCTGCCCACTGGATCTGCTCCCCGTTGGCCAAGATCAAGGTGACGCGTGAAGAGGCTTCCGGTGGCGGCCCTGTGCCGGTGTTGTCGGGGTGAGAAAGATAAAAATAGGCGACCGCTCCCGTGATCGTGGCGATCGCGGCGACGTATCTCAATGCCCGCGTTCGTAACGAGCGGAGGCGTCGGATGGCTCTCTTCCTTTTTACCTTTTCCCACCCTTCGTCCGGGTCGTGCCACGCGTCGAGCGTGGACGCGGTGGCTTGTCGAACTAAAAATCGTAATCGATGATTCATGGATTTTTCGTGTTACTGCACGTATAGTCCACGAAGTGATAAAACGGGTGACAAGTTCCCCGGATTTTTTCAGGAGAGGGAGAGCGCGTAGCTGTTGTCGGTCATCCGTTGCCAGTAGAGCAGGAGCAACAAGAGCGAGCCTTTGATGCCCACCTTCTTCCTGATACTACTGTAAGCCCGCGAGAGTTGCGTTTTTACCGTGTTTATGGAGATACCCAGTTCGGCGGCGATCTCCCGGTATTTTTTCCCATCGATGCAATTCATCAGGAAAATCGTGCGACACTGCTCGGGCAATTCATGGAGTGCTTGCCGTACCTCCTTTATATATAGGTGTTCCTGTTCGGGGGATTCCAGTTCTTGGAGATAGGTGATGAACTCTGTCAATCGCGCGGCGTGTGCTTGTTCCATGGCTTGCTGCCGGAGGTGCTTGAGCGCCCCGTTACGAACTGCCGCGTAGAGATATGCCTTAATAGAGGTTGTCATGTCGATCGCGATACGGTGATCCCAGAGATAGGCAAACACCTCCTGCACGATATCCTCCGTGGCCTCTTTGGTATCCACGATGCCCCGGCAATAGTTGCACAAGGGGTTGTAATACCGTCGAAAGAGTTGCTCTATCGTTTCAGCATCCCTTTGTCGCGTACTCCTTACGTTATCTGGATCTCCTTCGTTCACTTTCAACAAACTTAATCATTTACTCAAATTTCGCGTCAAGTTCTCCCCGCGTGTGACGGGGACAAATGTAGCGATAATAACCTAACGCGGGAGGGGCCTTCGAGGAAATTTTTCCGAAGCGATGTCGTCGCGCGGCCCTTAACCGTTTCAGATTCTTGTCTTTTTTAGGAAAAAATAGTGAGAATGTTTGGTGATAATAATTTTAGTTGCTACTTTTGCAGGCCAAACTGAATAATTGTAACCAAATTAAAAGTACTTGTATGCCAACTATTCAACAGTTAGTAAGAAAAGGAAGAGTAAAAATCAAGGATAAGAGCAAGGCTCCTGCCCTGGATGCTTGTCCTCAACGACGCGGCGTGTGTGTACGTGTATACACGACTACCCCGAAGAAGCCGAATTCGGCGATGAGAAAGGTGGCCAGGGTGAGACTGACCAACGGTAAGGAGGTGAATGCCTACATACCGGGGGAAGAGCACAATTTACAAGAGCACTCGATCGTGTTGATTCGCGGTGGTCGCGTGAAGGATCTTCCCGGTGTTCGTTATCACTTGATCCGCGGTGCATTGGACGCTTCCGGCGTGAATGGACGCTCGAAGAGCCGTTCCAAGTACGGCACCAAGCGGCCCAAGGCGGGTAAGGGCGCTCCGGCTCCCGCTCAAAAGGGTAAGAAGTAATTAAAGTATGAATGGGAAGTTGTTTATGAGTTGTTCCCAATAGTTGAGTAAATGGTCGTGAGACCGTTGAAGACCAAAAGGGCAGCCAACGAACAAATTCGTAAACTAAAACAAGGATGAGAAAGTCAAAACCAAAAAAAAGAATTCTTCTGCCGGATCCCAAGTTTAATGATACATTGGTCACCCGGTTCGTAAATGATTTGATGAGAGACGGGAAAAAGTCGATCGCGTTCCGGATCTTCTACGATGCTATTGATATCGTGGAGGAGAAGCTGGCGAAGAAAGAGGAGAAACCCGCGTTAGAGATTTGGAAACAAGCCTTGATCAATATCACGCCGGACGTGGAGGTGAAGAGCCGCCGGGTAGGGGGAGCCACGTTCCAGGTGCCGACGGAGATCAATCCCAACCGGAAAAGATCGCTTTCCGTGAAGAACATGATACTCTACTCCCGCAAGCGTAGCGGCAAGGGGATGGCCGAGAAGTTGGCATCCGAGATCATGTCGGCATACAAGCAAGAGGGAGCCGCGTACAAGAAGAAGGAGGAGATCCATCGTATGGCTGAGGCCAACCGGGCTTTCGCTCATTTCAGATTTTAAAAAAGAAGAAGGGTTATATAGATGGCAAAGAGAGATTTACATTATACGCGTAACATCGGCATCATGGCTCACATTGATGCTGGAAAAACGACCACGACAGAACGCGTCCTCTATTTCACGGGTGTCTCCCACAAGATCGGCGAGGTGCACGATGGGGCGGCTACCATGGACTGGATGGTGCAGGAGCAGGAGCGGGGGATCACGATTACTTCCGCCGCTACCACTTGCTACTGGAAATACGAGGATAAAGAGTATAAAATTAATATTATCGACACTCCCGGTCACGTGGATTTCACCGTGGAGGTAGAGCGCTCCCTGCGCGTGCTGGACGGGGCCGTGGCGTTGTTTTGTGCCGTGGGTGGCGTGGAGGCGCAGTCGGAGACTGTCTGGCGGCAAGCCGACAAGTATGGCGTGCCGCGGATCGCTTTCGTGAACAAAATGGACCGTTCGGGTGCCGACTTCATGAAAGCGGTGCGCGAGATACGAGAGAAGTTGAAAGCAAATCCGATACCGCTCCAGTTGCCGATAGGTGCCGAGGAGCATTTTTCCGGCGTGATCGACTTGATCGAGATGAAGGCGTTCGTCTGGGAAAATGGCGAGATGGAGCCGGTTGTCAAGGAGATTCCCGCCGATATGTTGGCCGAGGCGCGGGAGTGGCGAGAGAAGTTGATCGAGGCCGCCGCCGTGCAAGACGAGGCCTTGATGGAACGTTTCTTCGAGGCCCCGGAGAGCATCACGACGGAGGAGGTGAAAGCCGTGGTTCGGAAAGCCGTGATTGCCATGACTTTTTGCCCCGTGATGTGCGGCTCGTCGTTTAAAAATAAAGGGGTTCACAACCTGCTGGACGCGGTGGTCGCTTTCTTGCCTCACCCGTTAGACGTGCCGGCGGCCGTGGGCGTGGATCCGAAAACCGACAAGTGCAAGACTTTCGAGATTGACCCGGAGGCTCCGCTCTCGGCGTTGGCCTTTAAGATCGCTACCGATCCCTTCGTGGGGCGCTTGTGTTACACGCGCGTCTACTCGGGCAAGATCGTGTCCGGCTCGTATGTCTATAACCCGCGTACAGAGAAGAAGGAGCGTATTTCGCGTCTCTTCCAGATGCACTCGAACAAGCAGCAGCCGCGGGAAGAGATCGAGGCCGGTGATATCTGCGCGTGTGTCGGGTTTAAGGATATTCGTACCGGTGACACGCTCTGCTCCGAGGAGAATCAGATCGTGCTGGAGAGCATGACCTTCCCCGAGCCGGTGATCGGGATAGCCGTGGAGCCGTTGACCCAGAAAGATACGGATAAGTTAGGGATGGCCCTGGCGAAACTGGCAGAGGAGGATCCCACGTTCCGCGTGAAGACGGACTCCGATTCGGGACAGACCGTGATCAGTGGCATGGGCGAGTTGCATCTTGACATTATTCTTGACCGCCTGAAACGGGAGTTCAAGGTAGAGTGTAACCAGGGTGCCCCGCAAGTGGCGTATAAAGAGGCGATCACCGGATGCGTCGATCATCGTCACGTGTTCAAGAAACAGACGGGCGGCCGCGGTAAATTTGCCGATATCATCTTCCGCATGGAGCCGGGCGAGGCTGGGACGGAAGGGTTGACTTTCGTCAACGAAGTCAAGGGAGGTAACATCCCGAAAGAGTTTGTACCCTCCGTGGAGAAGGGCTTCAAGGAGGCGATGGAGAGTGGCGTGCTGGCGGGATTCCCGTTAAATAACATGAAAATCACCTTGTTGGATGGTTCTTTCCACCCGGTGGATTCCGATCAGTTGTCGTTCGAGATGGCCGCTAAAATTGGCTACAAGGAGGCCGCTCAAAAAGCGAAGCCGGTGTTGCTGGAGCCGATCATGAAATTGGAAGTGGTGACTCCGGAGGAGTACATGGGGGATATCATCGGTGACCTCAATCGTCGGCGCGGCCAGGTAGAGGGGATGGAGTCAAGGGCAGGGGCCCGCGTGATCAACGCCAAAGTACCGCTGTCGGAACAGTTCGGCTACGTGACCGTCCTGCGTACCTTGTCGTCAGGGCGGGCCAGTTCCTCTATGGAGTTCTCACACAACGCCGAGGTACCTAAGACGATAGCCAAGGAGGTGGTGGAGAAGAACAGCGGCAAGGTGAATTTATTGTGATATAATAAAATAGATAAAATAACGAATGATCATGGTGAGTTTTGTGCACGGGATGGGAGGTGATGCAAACCAGTTCATGTGTCAAAATTTACAATTTACATCCATAAATTATGAGCCAAAAAATCAGAATTAAGTTAAAATCTTACGATCACAACTTGGTGGATAAGTCGGCAGAAAAGATTGTTAAGACCGTGAAGGCTACCGGGGCCGTGGTGAGCGGGCCGATACCGCTCCCGACGCACAAGGGGATCTTCACGGTGAACCGCTCTACTTTCGTCAACAAGAAGAGCCGGGAACAGTTCTTGGTATGCACGTTCAAGCGTTTGATTGACATCTATAGCTCGACGGCTGGGACAATTGATGCCTTGATGAAACTTGAGTTACCGAGTGGGGTGGAAGTGGAGATTAAAGTGTGATAACGACGAAAACCTATGTCGTTATTAGAAGATTAAACGATTAAAAAGAGAAGAAGATGCCAGGTTTAATTGGAAAAAAAATCGGAATGACTTCCGTGTTCAGTGCCGAGGGGAGAAATGTCCCATGCACTGTGATTGAGGCCGGTCCTTGTGTCGTGACGCAGGTGAAAACCATCGAGAACGACGGTTACGCGGCGCTTCAGCTGGGTTTTGGTGAGGCGAAGGAGAAAAACACCACGAAGCCGCTTATGGGACATTTTAAAAAGGCAGGCACTACCCCGAAGAGGAAATTAGTGGAGTTTTCGGGATACGATGTTGATTACAAGTTAGGCGAAGTGATCGACGTGACGTTGTTCGACGGGGCGGGGTTCGTAGACGTGATCGGTACCAGCAAAGGTAAAGGTTTCCAGGGGGTTGTGAGACGCCACGGTTTTGGCGGGGTGGGCCAATCCACGCACGGGCAACATAACCGTTTGAGGAAACCGGGATCTATCGGGGCTTGCTCCACGCCGGCCCGCGTGTTCAAGGGGATGCGCATGGGTGGACGCATGGGGGGCGACCGGGTGACCGTGCAGAACTTGCAGATACTGAAGGTGATCCCTGAAAATCATTTGTTACTGGTAAAAGGGTCTATCCCCGGAGCTAAAGGTTCATACGTAATTATCGAGAAGTGATGGAGTTAAGTGTATTAAACATTGCCGGGCAAGAGACCGGCAGGAAGGTGGAGTTAAACGATACTATCTTCGGGATTCAGCCGAATGAACACGCGATTTACCTTGACGTGAAGCAGTATTTGGCTAACAAACGCCAAGGGACGCATAAGGCCAAGCAGCGGAACGAGGTATCGGGAAGCACCAAGAAACTGAAGAAACAAAAGGGGACGGGCGGCGCTCGTGCCGGTAGCATCAAAAATCCGTTGTTCAGGGGCGGGGGTAGAGTCTTCGGGCCTGTGCCAAGGGATTACAGTTTCAAGTTGAACAAGAAGTTGAAAAGATTAGCCCGCCGGTCAGCCTTGTCCTTGAAAGCCAGCACGAACGCCGTGACGGTTGTCGAAGATTTCACGTTCGAGACCCCGAAGACCAAGCGGATTCTCCAGATCATCAAGGATCTGAACGTGAGTAGCCGGAATCTTGTGTTCGTGATGAACGGGAATAACGATAACGTCTACTTGTCTGTTCGCAACCTGCAGGACGTGAGCGTGATGAGGGTAAGCGATTTGGCTACTTACGATATCATGAGGGCGAGACACCTTGTCTTCGTCGAGAGTTCCGTGGAAGGGCTGAATGAAATGTTCAATCTTAAAAACGAAGAGTAACGATGGAAATAATCAAGAAGCCCGTGCTGTCGGAGAAGATGACCAAGTTGACCGACAAGCAGAACCGAGTAGCGTTCGTCGTGGATAAGGCGGCGAACAAGCACCAGATCAAAGAGGCGGTTGAGAAACTGTACGGAGTGACCGTGAAAGAGGTGAATACCATGATTTACCAGGGGGACGCGAAATCTCGCTACACGAAGCGAGGGGTCCTCTCCGGTCGTACCGCTTCGTTCAAGAAAGCAATCGTGACGTTAGCAGAAGGTGATAATATCGATTTTTTTAGCAATATTTAACTAAGATGGCTATAAAGAAATTCAATCCTGTAACGCCTGGTCAGAGACACAAGGTCGCTGTTACCCGTGACCAGTTGACTACAGATAAACCTGAGAAATCATTGTTGAGACCGATGAAAAAGACCGGTGGACGTAACAACTCCGGTAAAATGACAATGAGATATATAGGTGGAGGTCATAAACAAAGGTACAGAGAGATAGACTTTAAACGCGACAAGGATAACATCCCTGCCCGCGTGGCGACGATCGAGTACGATCCGAACCGGACCGCTCACATCGCTCTGTTGGTGTATGCCGATGGCGAGAAACGTTACATCGTGGCTCCCGACGGGTTGCAAGTGGACCAAACCGTGATGAGCGGCTTGGGAGTTGTCCCGGAACTCGGCAATGCCTTGTTTTTATCTGAAATTCCACTTGGTACCATCATTCATAACATCGAGTTAAGACCCCAACAAGGGGCCGTGATGGCCCGTAGCGCGGGTTCATCCGCCCAGTTAATGTCGAGGGAGGGCAAGTACGCTTTCATCAAGTTACCTTCCGGGGAGGTTCGCATGGTGCTGCAAACGTGCCGCGCGACGATCGGTACGGTGTCGAACGTGGATCACGCGCTGGAACGGTCGGGAAAGGCCGGACGCTCCCGCTGGTTGGGACGCAGGCCGCGCGTGCGTGGTGTCGTGATGAACCCGGTAGACCATCCGATGGGTGGCGGCGAAGGGCGTGCATCCGGCGGACACCCGCGTTCGCGCAAAGGCTTGTTGGCGAAGGGATACAAAACGAGATCCCCGAAGAAGCTCTCGAACAAGTACATTGTTGAAAGAAGGAAAAAATAACTGATTAATACTTGATGTTATGAGTCGTTCGTTAAAAAAAGGCCCTTTTATAGATTTCAAGTTAGAGCGGAAAATCCTGGTGATGAATGAGAGCAATAAAAAGTCAGTTATCAAGACCTGGGCTCGTCGTTCCATGATCTCGCCTGACTTTGTGGGGCACACTATCGCGGTACACAATGGAAATAAATTCATCCCCGTGTACGTGACCGAAAACATGGTAGGCCACAAGTTGGGTGAGTTCGCTCCTACGCGTACATTTAGAGGCCACGCTGACAAGAAGAAAAAATAGAGCGTGAATGTTGAACCAATGAAGATGTATTAAAATGGGTGCTAGAAAAAGAATAAGAGCAGATAAAAATAAAGAAGCCAAGAAAGATAAGGCTTTTGCTATTCTTCGCGATTGTCCTACCTCCCCCCGGAAGATGCGGCTGGTAGTTGATTTGATACGCGGGGTGGAGATACAGAGAGCTTTGGATATATTGAAGTTCTGTCCGAAAGAGGCCGCCCGTCGGGTGGAGAAACTCTTGTTGTCGGCTATCGCGAATTGGACCGTCAAAAACGAGGGGCAAAACGTGGATAAGGCCGGGTTGTTCGTGAAAGAGGTCTTCGTGGACGGAGCGGGCATGTTGAAGCGGTTGAGACCCGCCCCGCAAGGCCGGGCACACAGGATTCGTAAACGCTCGAATCACGTGACCATTATACTGGGAAGTAAGACGGCAGTTGAAAATATCACTAAAGAGTAGTTACATGGGACAGAAAGTTAATCCAATAAGTAATAGATTAGGAATCATCAGAGGGTGGGATTCTAACTGGTTCGGTGGTAAAAACTACGGGGATAAGTTGCTGGAAGACTACAAGATCAGGAAATACCTGAACGCCCGTCTCTCCAAGGCTGGCATTGCCAAGATCATCATCGAGAGAACGTTAAAGTTGATCACGATCACGATCAATACGGCGCGGCCGGGCCTGATCATCGGTAAAGGGGGCCAGGAGGTGGATAAATTGAAAGAAGAGTTAAAGAAGATCACCGATAAAGAGGTGCAGATTAATATCTTCGAGATTAAACGCCCGGAGCTGGATGCCGTGATCGTGGGTAATAACATCGCTCGTCAGCTGGAGGGGCGCGTGGCCTACCGGCGCGCGATCAAGATGGCGATCGCCTCTACTATACGCATGGGAGCCGAAGGGATCAAGATCTTGATATCCGGCCGGTTGAACGGCGCGGAGATCGCGCGTTCCGAGACATACAAGGAAGGAAGGATCCCGTTGCACACGTTCCGCGCCGACATTGATTACGCCCAAGCCGAGGCCTTGACCACGTATGGTCAGTTGGGTATCAAGGTCTGGATCTGCAAGGGCGAGGTGTACGGGAAACGCGAGTTAGTCCCCAACTCCCAGACAGGCTCTTTCTCGAAAGAGAATAATCGTCTTGGTAACAATAACGCGAAAAAGGGCGGTGGATTTAAGAGAAGAAAAAAGTAGTCTTTAAATAAAAAAGTAGAGCTATGTTACAACCAAAAAGGACGAGATACAGGAGATCACAGAAAGGACGCATGAAGGGGAACGCTCAACGGGGGCACCAGCTGGCGTTCGGCTCCTTTGGCATCAAGGCGTTGGAGTGCGCGTGGATCGAACAGCGCCAGATAGAAGCGGCTCGTGTAGCGGTAACCCGTCACATGCAACGTCAAGGACAGATATGGATACGGATCTTCCCTGACAAGCCGATCACGAAAAAGCCTGCCGAGGTACGTATGGGTAAAGGTAAGGGATCTCCCGAGGGATTTGTGGCACCGGTAACGCCGGGTCGTATCCTCTTCGAGGCCGAGGGGGTACCTTACGCGTTGGCCAAGGAAGCATTGCGCTTGGCTGCCCAGAAGTTGCCCATCGCTACGAAGTTCGTGGTTAGACGCGATTATTCGGAGTAGTCGTTGCGATGTTTACACGTAAAAAAGTAGAGAAATGAAAAATACAGAGATTAGAGAGTTAACTACCGAGGATTTGAAAGAGCGGATCGAGGCTGAACGGATGACATTGACCAAGCTGAGGATCAATCACGCGGTCTCCCCGTTGGAAAACCCGATGCAGATCAAGGCTTCCCGGAAGACGATCGCCCGCTTATTGACGGAATTGCGTAAACGCGAATTAACGGTAAAGAAGTGAAACTATGGAGGAACAAGTAAGAAATCTACGAAAAGAGCGTACCGGCTTGGTGGTAAGCAACAAGATGGAGAAGACCATCACGGTTTCCGTCCGTTTCAAGGAGAAACACCCGATCTACGGGAAGTTCGTGAGCAAGACCAAGAAGTACGCGGCGCATGACGAAAAGAACGAGTGCAATATCGGCGATACGGTGAGAATTATGGAGACTCGCCCCTTGAGTAAAACCAAGCGGTGGAGATTAGTTGAAATCATTGAAAAAGCGAAGTAGCCATGATACAACAGGAGAGTAGATTAGTAGTAGCAGACAACAGTGGAGCCCGCGAGGTGTTGTGCATCCGCGTCTTGGGGGGAACCCGGAAACGATACGCGCGCATCGGTGACAAGATCGTTGTCACCGTGAAAAATGCCATGCCGAACAGCGAGGTGAAAAAAGGCTCCGTGAGCAAGGCCGTGATCGTACGCGTGAAGAAAGAATACAGGCGTTCGGACGGATCCTACATCCGCTTCGATGATAACGCTTGTGTCTTGTTGAACAATGCCGGCGAGATGCGGGGTACCCGTATTTTCGGGCCGGTGGCCAGGGAGGTGCGCGAGGGGTATACCAAGATCGTTTCGTTGGCTCCAGAAGTGTTATAATCGTAAATAAAACAGGCGATGAGAAAATTTCATATAAAGAAAGGCGATTTAGTCCAGGTAAATGCCGGTGAGGATAGGAAGAAGCAAGGCAAGGTACTTGAGGTAGATCCGAAAAAAGAGAGGGCTATCGTGGAGGGGATTAACATGGTCAGCAAGCATGTGAAACCCAGTTCGGCACACCCGCAGGGCGGGATCGTGAAGAGAGAGGCGCCTATCCACATCTCCAACTTGAACGTGGTGGATCCGGTGACGGGAAAACCCACCCGGGTGGGGCGGAGACGCGTGGAGGTGGAAGTGGTCAAGGACGGCAAGACGGTGCAGAAAACCAGGTCGGTTCGTTACGCCAAGAAATCCGGGACAGAGTTGAAGTAATTGGCAATGAAACATTGACAATTCAATATTTACAAAATACAATTGATGAAATACGTACCAAATTACAAGAAAAAGTATGACGAAGAGGTTGTACCGGCTTTGCAGAAAGAGTTCGGATACAAGTCAGTCATGCAGGTGCCCCGGTTGGAGAAGATAGTAATCAACCAGGGTGTAGGAGCGTCCATACAGGACAAAAAAATCCTCGAGTTCTCGATCAACGAGCTGGCCCAGATCACGGGACAAAAACCCGTCACTTGTAAGTCGACAAAAGACGTTTCGAACTTCAAGTTGCGTAAGCACATGCCTATAGGCGTGCGGGTCACGTTGCGTCGGGAGCGGATGTACGAGTTTTTAGAGCGACTGGTCGTGTCGGCCCTGCCGCGTATCCGCGACTTCAAGGGTGTCGGCAACAAGTTGGATGGAAGAGGAAATTATACATTAGGGATAGAAGAGCAGATCATATTCCCCGAGATTGTACTGGACAATGTCCACAAGATCATGGGTATGAATATCACGTTTGTCACTTCGGCTAATACCGACGAAGAGGGCTACGCGCTGCTAAGAGAGTTTGGAGTACCGTTTAAGAAGAATTAAAAACAAGCATCATGGCAAAAGAATCAATGAAGGCCCGGGAGGTCAAGCGTGCGAAATTGGTAGAAAAGTACGCGGCGAAACGTGCCAAGCTAAAGGAGGAGGGCGATTGGATCGGCCTGAGTCTCCTGCCTCGCAATTCCAGCCGTGTCCGGCTGCATAACCGTTGCAAGTTAACGGGGAGACCCAGGGGGTACATGAGACAGTTCGGGATAAGCCGGATTCAGTTTCGCGAGATGGCCTCTGCCGGGCTGATCCCCGGCGTGAAAAAGGCGAGTTGGTAACATTAAAATGAAAAGAGATGACAACTGATCCAATAGCAGATTTCTTGACTCGCATACGGAACGCCGTGAGAGCAGGTCACAAGGTGGTCGATATTCCCGGCTCCAATATCAAGCGAGAGATGACGAAAATCCTGAAAGAGAAAGGATATATCTTGAACTACAAGTTCGAGCAAGATGGCGTGAAGAGCAACATCAAGATTGCCTTGAAGTACAATCCCGAGACGAAACTTCCCGCCATCAAGGCATTGACGCGTATCTCGAAGCCGGGACTCCGGCGTTACACGAACGTGGACGAGATGCCCTGCGTGTTAAACGGCCTGGGGATCGCGATCGTGTCTACATCGCAGGGCGTGATGACGGACAAAGAGGCTCGTCAGAGAAACGTGGGCGGGGAAATATTGTGTTATATTTACTAATAGGGAGGGCTGAACATGTCACGTATAGGAAAATTACCAATAGATATACCACAGGGGGTCACGGTGGACGTGAGCTCTGATAACGTGGTGACCGTGAAAGGTCCCAAGGGCCAACTCTCCCAGAAAGTGGGAAAGGCGATTGCCGTAAAGGTAGAGGGTGGCCAGTTGCTGCTGGAACGTCACACCGACGAGAAGAGTCATAAGGCACAGCACGGGTTGTACCGCGCGTTAGTGTATAACATGGTGGTAGGCGTGTCGCAAGGTTACACCGTCCAGCAAGAGTTAGTCGGGGTAGGTTACCGGGCCAATGCCGATGGCCAAGTACTTGAGCTGGGGCTGGGATACTCGCACGGGTTATTTTTTGTGTTACCGGACGAGGTAAAGGTAAGTGTCAAAGCCGAGAAACGAGCCAATCCAATCATCACGTTGGAGTGTTGTGACAAGCAATTGCTGGGACAAGTGGCCGCGAAGATCCGCTCGTTCCGTAAGCCGGAGCCTTACAAAGGAAAGGGAATCCGCTTCGTGGGTGAAGTACTTCGCCGCAAAGCCGGTAAATCCGCTAAAGTTTAATCACGGGTAAATAGAGAAGATCATGGCTTTAACAAAGACTGACAGAAGAATAAGAATTAAGAGAAGAATACGGAAGGTGATTTCCGGTACCCCGGAAAGACCCCGTATGACGGTGTACCGCTCGAACAAGCAGATCTCCGTGCAGGTCATCGATGACGTGGCACAGAAGACGTTGCTTTCCGCCTCCTCCTTGATTAAGGAGATCGCCGAGAAGAAGGTGAACAAGACGGAACAAGCTCAATTGGTGGGTGCTATCATTGCCGAGAAGGCGAAAGCTGCCGGCATCGAAAAGGTGGCGTTTGACAGGAACGGGTATTTATACCACGGGCGAGTAAAGGCGTTAGCAGACGCGGCCCGTAACGGTGGTCTTAACTTTTAACGTAAGTAGAGAATGGAACAAAAGATAACAAATACGGCTGACTTGGAGTTAAAAGACCGTTTAGTGGCCATCAACCGCGTGACGAAAGTGACCAAGGGAGGTAGAACGTTCACGTTTTCGGCGATCGTCGTCGTGGGTGACGAGAAGGGTGTCGTGGGTTACGGTTTGGGAAAAGCCAACGAAGTGACCGCCGCCATTGCCAAGGGTATAGAGGCTGCCAAGAAGAATCTGATCAGGGTACCGGTGCGTAAAGGCACGATCCCTCACGCGCAACTGGCCAAGTATGGCGGCGCGACGGTGTTCATGCGTCCTGCCTCCTCGGGTACCGGGCTGGTGGCCGGGGGAGCCATGCGGGCCGTCTTGGAGAGTGCCGGCGTGAAAGACGTGCTGGCGAAGTGTAAAGGATCGTCTAATCCTCACAACTTGGTGAAAGCCACGGTCGCCGCGTTAAAGGAACTGCGGGATGCCCGCATGGTTGCCATGCAGCGGGGGATTAGCTTGGATAAAGTGTTTAACGGTTAATGCGAGGAAAATTATGGCAAAGATTAAGGTTACATTGGTGAGAAGCACGATCCGCCACAGCAAACGTCAAGTCGAGACAGTACGCTCTTTGGGCCTCAGAAGGATCAGTAGCAGCGCGGTACATGAGGCTACCCCCCCGATCCTCGGTATGGTAGCGAAAGTGAGTCATCTCGTCCGCGTGGAGGAGGTAAAGTAAAATGTTGAACGTTATAACGAAAAAATAGCATGGACTTAAGTAACTTAAAACCGGCAGCCGGATCGGTACACAAGGTAAAGCGGATCGGGCGCGGGCAAGGTTCGGGAAAGGGCGGAACCTCCACGAGAGGGCATAAAGGAGCCAAGTCGAGATCCGGTTACAAGCGTAAAATCGGGTTCGAGGGAGGACAGATGCCTCTCCAAAGGCGCGTCCCCAAATTTGGTTTTAAAAACATCAACAGGATAGAGTACAGGCCTGTTAATGTGAACGTGTTACAGGCATTAGCCGAGGCCTATAACCTCGAGATGATTGATAAGGAGTGCCTGATTCGTGCCAATTTGATTTCAAAAAACGACCTTGTTAAGGTATTAGGAGATGGTGAATTGACCGCCAAGCTGGAGGTGAAGGCAGATGCCTTCTCGGCAAAAGCGGTTGCCGCTATTGAAGCTGCCGGAGGTGTGGCGGTTACATTGTGATTAAAATAGTCGGGGTGTAAGGTTGGCTTTTAAATAGTTTTACTACTTTTGGGACAGCTTTAGACGAACTTCAAATAAGAGCCTTAAAAGGAAGAACTTATGAAATTATTTGATACATTAAAGAATATATGGAAGATTGAAGAGCTCCGAACGAGGATTCTTACCACGCTCGGGCTTGTACTCGTTTACCGGTTGGGAACGGAGGTCGTGTTACCGGGCATCAACCCGGCTCACCTGGAAGCCTTGGCGCAGCAGGGAGAGAATAACGGTATCGTCGGCTTGTTGAATATGTTTTCCGGGGGAGCTTTCTCTAACGCCTCTATATTCGCGTTGGGGATCATGCCCTACATTTCCGCCTCCATCGTGGTACAATTGTTAGGCATAGCCGTTCCCTATTTTCAGCGGCTGCAGAAAGAGGGCGAGAGCGGCAGGCGCAAGATCAACCAGATCACGCGTTATTTGACCTTGATCATCCTCGTGCTGCAAGGGAGCGCTTACTTGACGAACTTGCAATCTACCGTGCCACCGGAGGCGTTCGTGCTGACGGGCACCTTCTTCTCGATATCTTCCATCGTCATGATGGCGGCCGGGTCGATGTTCGTCATGTGGCTGGGAGAACGGATCACGGACAAGGGGGTCGGTAACGGGATATCCTTGATCATCATGGTGGGTATCGTGGCCCGCTTGCCCTTTGCGCTGTTCGCCGAGTTTACCGGTCGCATGGTGCAACACGGGGGAGGAGCGGTGGTGCTTATCATCGAGGGGATCACGCTTTTCTTCGTCTTCTGTGCCACGATTATGCTGGTACAGGGTACGCGAAAAGTGCCCGTGCAGTACGCCAAGCGTGTCGTGGGGAACAAGCAATATGGCGGGGTACGTCAATACATTCCGTTGAAGATCAACGCCGCTGGCGTGATGCCGATCATCTTCGCGCAGGCGATTATTATGCTGCCGGCCTCGTTTATGACACTTTCCGACTCGGGGTCAATGGCGGGGATCGCTGCCGCGCTGACCAATCCGGTGGGATTCTGGTTTAACTTGATATTTTTTCTCATGATCGTGGCCTTCACCTATTTCTACACGGCGATCACGGTGAATCCGATGCAGATGTCAGAAGATATGAAGAAGAACGGTGGATTTATCCCTGGGGTCAAGCCGGGTAGGAAGACGATGGAATTTCTGGATACGGTGATGTCGCGCATCACCCTGCCGGGGTCGATATTTTTGGGGATCGTGGCCATCCTGCCGGCATTTGCCCAGTTGTCTGACGTGAACCAGCAGTTCGCCCAGTTCTACGGGGGTACCTCCTTGTTGATCTTGGTGGGTGTCGTGCTGGATACGTTGCAACAGATAGAGTCCCACTTGTTGATGCGTCACTATGACGGGTTGATGAAGTCGGGGCGTATCAAGGGTAAAAATCCCGGAGGGCCAACAGCATATTAAAAAAATTGTTGTACTTTTGCGAGATGATTTTTTTAAAGACACGAGAGGAGATCGAGTTATTGCGGGAGAGCAACCGGCTGGTCGGGATGACGCTGGGGGAGGTGTCGAGACACATCCGCCCCGGTATCTCGACCAGCGCGTTGGATAGGATCGCGGAAGATTTTATCCGGTCGCACGGCGGGGTTCCCGGTTTCCTCGGTTACGGGGGATTTCCGAACACGCTTTGCATCTCGATAAATGACGAGGTGGTGCACGGGATCCCGTCGTCTCGTCTCGTGGAAGAGGGGGACATCGTTTCTATTGATTGCGGGGTGGTAAAAAACGGATTCCACGGGGACAGTGCTTACACGTTTGCTGTCGGGGAGGTGAGCGAGGAGAAGTGGAATTTGTTGCGCGTGACGAAGGAGTGCCTGTACAAGGGAATCGAGCAAGCCGTGGCCGGGATGCGTATAGGAGATGTGAGCCACGCGGTGCAACAGCACGCCGAGTCGAACGGCTTCTCGGTCGTACGAGAGATGGTAGGACATGGCGTGGGACGCGACCTGCACGAGGATCCGCAGGTGCCGAATTACGGCAAGCGGGGACAAGGGCCTAAGTTAAACGTGGGCATGGTGATCGCTATCGAGCCGATGATCAACGCGGGGAAGCGTTACGTTGTCCAGTTGGACGACGGTTGGACGATCAAAACGCGTGATGGGTTGCCTTCCGCTCACTTCGAGCACACGGTGGCCGTGGCCAAGGGGAACGCGGACATTTTGTCGACGTTTGAGTTTATAGATAGTAAATATCAACTGTAAAATCTATGGCAAAACAGCCTTCGATAGAACAAGATGGAGTGATAACGGAAGCATTGTCGAATGCGATGTTCCGGGTCGAGTTGAAGAATGGGCACATCATCACCGCCCATATCTCTGGCAAGATGCGGATGCATTATATAAAGATACTTCCGGGAGATCAGGTACGGGTGGACATGTCCCCCTACGATCTCACGAAAGGTAGGATAACGTTCAGGTATAAAAATTAAATTGTAGGAACCATGAAGGTAAGAACGTCGGTCAAGAAGCGTAGCGCTGATTGCAAGATTGTAAGAAGAAAAGGCGTGTTATACGTCATTTGCAAAAAGACCCCGAAGTTTAAACAACGCCAGGGGTGATTATTAATTTAGTTATAAACGAGTAAAATTTTTATGGCAAGAATCGTCGGTGTAGATTTACCCTCGAGTAAAAGAGGGGAAGTAGCTCTGACCTATATCTACGGTATAGGCAGAAGTAGTGCCAAGACCATATTAGAAAAGGCTGGCATCGATTTAGACGTTAAGGTCAAGGATTGGAATGACGATCAACTGGCTACCGTACGTAAGATCATCAACGATGAGTACAAGGTAGAAGGAGAGTTGAGAACGTCCGTCCAAACGAACATCAAACGCTTGATGGACATCGGTTGTTACCGTGGAATCAGGCATCGTCTCGGCCTCCCGGTTCGGGGACAGAGTACAAAGAACAACGCCCGCACGAGAAAGGGCAAGAAGAAAACAGTTGCTAACAAGAAGAAGGCAACGAAATAATTGAAAAGAGATTGAAATATGGCAAAGAAGACTACATCGTCGCACAAGAAACGGCTGGTTAAAGTAGAAGCCGTGGGACACGCACACGTTCACTCCTCTTTCAATAACATCATCGTTTCCATGACCAACGTGAACGGTCAGGTGATCTCGTGGTCGTCCGCGGGAAAGATGGGATTTAGAGGATCGAAGAAAAACACCCCGTATGCCGCCCAGACGGCGGCAACCGATTGTGGAAAAGTCGCTTTTGACTTGGGAATGAGAAAGGTTAAGGCGTTCGTGAAGGGGCCGGGTAACGGTCGCGAGTCGGCCATCCGCGCTATCCACGCTTGTGGCATCGAAGTGACGGAGATCGTTGACGTCACGCCGCTCCCGCATAACGGATGTCGCCCGCCGAAACGCAGGAGAATCTAACGGAACGAGAGTAAACATTAATAGATTTCAAAATTCGATAGGATTATGGCAAGATATACAGGACCCAAGTCTAAGATAGCAAGGAAATTCGGGGAGCCTATTTTTGGCCCGGACAAGGCGTTGGAGCGTAAAAATTATCCTCCCGGACAACATGGCCAGGCCGCCCGTAGAAAGAAAGTCTCCGAGTATGGCATCCAGTTGAAGGAGAAACAGAAGGCGAAGTACACCTATGGCCTGTTGGAGAGACAGTTCCGCAACACCTTCGAGAAGGCAGAGAGCAAGAAAGGCGTCACCGGCGAGGTGTTGCTCCAGATGCTGGAGTGCCGCTTGGATAACGTGGTGTACCGCCTGGGGATAGCCCCCACGCGGGCCGCTGCCCGCCAGTGCGTGAATCACTGCCATATCACGGTGAATGGGCACGTCTGTAACATCCCCTCGGCAAGTGTTCGCCCCGGAGACATCGTGGGCGTGAGGGAAAAATCGAAATCCCTCGAGGTAATCAACGAATCGTTACGGGGCCTTAGAAGCAACCGCTATTCGTGGCTGGAGTGGGATGGCGCGTCCATGAGCGGCAAGTTCTTGAACGTGCCGGCACGCGCGGATATTCCCGAGAATATCAAAGAGCAGTTAATCGTAGAGTTATATTCGAAGTAATGTAAAATAGTATTATATGGCAATATTAGCTTTCCAGAAACCGGATAAAGTGATCATGCTCGAATCAACGGGGCATTTCGGTAAATTCGAATTCCGCCCGTTGGAGCCTGGTTACGGTACCACTATCGGTAATCCATTACGTAGAATATTATTGTCTTCATTGGAAGGCTTTGCGATTACCGGTATCCGCATTCAAGGTGTCGACCATGAATTTGCCACGATACCTGGGATTATAGAGGATGTGACCGAAATCATCTTAAACCTGAAAAAAGTTCGTTTCAAGCGGAAGGTGGAGGATGTCGAGGAGGAGAAGGTGACCTTGATTATTTCCGGCCAGGAGACCTTCACGGCCGGTGATTTCAACCGCGCGATGAGTAGTTTCGAGGTGTTGAACCCGAACGAGCTTATTTGTTACATGGATCCCGCTACCGTTTTGGAGATGGAGGTGACCATCCAGAAGGGACGCGGGTACGTGCCGGCGACCGAGAGCGTGCCGGAGGATGTCGAGATCGGTTTTATCCCGGTGGACGCGGTCTATACGCCGATACTGAACGTCAAGTGCGAGGTGAAGGATTACCGCGTGGAGGGAAAAACCGACTACGAGTGTCTTTTTCTGGAGATCGAAACGGATGGCTCCATCACCCCGCTGGATGCCTTAAAAGAGGCCGCGAAGATACTGATCCACCATTTCATGCTCTTTTCCGACGAGAAGATCACGCTGGAGACCGAGGATAACTACGGGAATGACGAGTTCGACGAGGAGATACTGCACATGCGCCAGTTGTTAAAAACACGGTTGGTGGACATGGATCTCTCCGTGCGCGCCCTGAACTGCTTGAAGTCGGCGGAGGTGGAGACCTTGGGTGAGTTAGTGCAGTTCAACAAGAACGACCTGTTGAAGTTTAGGAATTTCGGTAAGAAGTCTTTGACCGAGTTGGAAGCCCTTCTGGAGAACAACAACCTCGAGTTTGGAATGGATGTTGCCAAGTATAAATTAGACAAAGAGTAATCAAGATGAGACATAATAAGAAATTTAACCATTTAGGCAGGACAAGCTCCCATAGAAAGGCGATGCTCGCGAACATGGCTTGCTCGTTGATCCTCCACAAGAGGATCGAAACCACGGTGGCCAAGGCCAAGGCGTTGCGGGTGTACGTGGAGCCGTTGATCACCAAGTGCAAGGAGGATTCGACGCACTCGCGCCGGATTACCTTCGCGTACCTTCGCCAGAAACAGGTGATCTCCGAGTTGTTTAACGAGGTGTCACAAAAGGTGGCTAATCGTCCCGGCGGTTATACCCGGATCTTGAAATTGAGCGGCACGCGTATCGGGGATAACGCGGACAGGTGTATCATCGAGTTGGTGGATTACAATACCACTTACACCGAGGTGAAGGCGGAGAAGAAGGCCCCGGCCCGCCGGCGTCGCTCTTCCAAGAAAGAGAAACCCATGACGGCGGCCGATGCTCAGGCTATTGTGGAAGAGGCCGTGGAGATCGTGGAAAAGAACTTGGAGGCGACGGGAGAGATCGCGGTGGCAGAAGAGCCTCCCGTGGTGGAGGACGAGGCCCCGAAGGCCGAAGATCCACAAGCCTAACCTCTCGTTGGAAAGGCAAAAAATCGTCCCGGGTAACCGGGACGATTTTTTTTGGGCTACCACCGGGCGATTGCATCCGGGACTGTCTCAAAAGTCAACTTTCGGGCGTTTTCTCGCATCCCTGACGGGATGCCCGTGCGCACCTCCCTTTCGAGACAGCCTCTTACATCACGGCCCATCCGTTCGACGATTCCTGGATTCAAAACCGATCGCTCCTAAACCTCGTTTTCACCTAATCCGAAAAACAACACACCCTCGGTAGCCAATAGACATATCCAATCAGCCACCTCGTGCGCTCGTGTTTATTGTCGCGGGGAGGAGTTTATGGCCCATATCGTTTTTCCTCGCGATAGGTTGGTTGAATAGGGATCCCGCTTGTTCAAAAATCGTGTTTTAAAGCGTATTATGCGTTATCCAGCGATAAAACTGTAAAAATAATGGGCCTGACATGTTGGAATTGACAAGAACTATGCATACATTTGTCAAATCATCGTGTGTGCTGTTTGAAAAATCGAACTACCATCTATTTATTCTACCCTAAAACGACTGATTCTCGATGAGGTGAGAGGAGATACGACAACGCGATCGCTCATCCCTACCGCTCTGTTTCGCTTCGATCCCTGTTGCCGGGACTCCTGTAAAAATAGACTTCCCGTTACGCGTGGTAGTTGAAAAATCGGACTATCCTTTGCCCATTCTATCCCGAACGCGCCCTTTCTCGATGAGGTGAGAGGAGATACGGCAACGCGATCGCCGTTGCCGGCCCTCCTGTAAACGATAAACACGCGAGAATTTTAGCGTTCTCTCTCGCGAGGGAACGGGTGGTCAAATTAAATAATCGATTTATGGAACAGTTGATTTTCAAGAATTACCCGCCCTTATCGGGCAGATGGGGGCGACCCGTCCGGCGGCACGAGCCGGCGCGGGAAGCGCGGCGCTTTCGTGGCCTGGATGCAGATGGCGTTTGTGATCCGGGATCTGCTATTCGTATCTCCTATTTATGTTAACAAGAAAACTTACAAGTATGAAAAAAAGATTGATTTACATGCTCGCGTTCTGGTTGCTCTCCGTTCCAGCCGGGGCCCAGGAACTGCAAGTATCGGGAAAAGTTACATCCGCGGACGGTGGCGCGCTACCCGGCGTTACCATCCTTCAACAAGGCACGCGACGAGGCGTCATCACTGACACGCGCGGCGAGTACACGATCACCGTCACGCCCGATGCCGTGTTACAGTTCTCGTTCATCGGCTTCAAGAGCCAGGAGATCGCCGTCGGCAACCGGCGGCGCGTCGACGTGACACTGGAGGAAGAGATCAAGCAGATCGACGAGGTCATCGTCGTGGCGTACGGCACGGCCAAGAAGGAGTCCTTCACGGGGTCCATCGCCACGATCAAGGACGAGGCGCTGTCGCGGCGCCAGGCGACCAACGTCACCGGCATCCTGTCGGGGCAGGTGGCCGGCGTGCAGGTGCGCGCGGTGGACGGTCAACCGGGCGTCACCTCCACCGTTCGTATCCGGGGGACCGGTTCCATGTCGGCCGGTAACGCGCCCTTGTACGTGGTCGACGGGGTGCCGTACGACGGGGACGTGGCCGCCATCAATAACGCCGACATCGAGACGGTGACCGTCCTGAAAGACGCCGCCTCGAACGCGCTCTACGGCGCCCGCGGGGCGAACGGTGTCATCCTGGTGACCACCAAGAAAGCCAAGACGCGCGACGCGCTTGTTACCGTGGACGCGCGTTGGGGCAATAACTCCCGCGCCGTGCCCAACTACCGGGTGCTGAAAGACCCGGCCACTTACCTCGAAAAGGTCTACGAGGCCATGTACAACAGTTTCGCGGTTTCCAAAAACCCCGCCGAGGCCCACGCGGCCGTGCTTGCCGGCATCGCGACGAACAATGACGGCGGGATCGGTTACCAGATCTACACCCTGCCCGCCGGGGAAGAGCTTTTCGACACGGACGGGAAGATCAACCGGAACGCGACGCTCGGCTACACCGACGGGACGTACACCTATCGCCCCGATGACTGGTACGAGGAGTTGTTCGACAAGGGCAATCTTCGCCAGGAGTATAACCTCTCCGTGTCGGGCGTGACCGACAACCTCAACTACTACCTCTCGCTCGGTTATCTCGACGATTCCGGCATCATGGCCGGGTCGGGGTTCACGCGGTACACCTCCCGCGCCAATGTCGACTACCAGGCCAAGCGTTGGCTCAAGGTGGGGAGTAAACTCTCCTTCACCCGCTACGACATGCAATACCCCGCCGGCCAGACCTCCAGCGGGAGTTCCGTCAACCTCTTCTACCTGGCCAACAACATCGCTCCCGTCTACCCGCTCTACGCCCGGGACAGCACCGGGGCGATCCTGAAAGACGGCCGCGGGCTTACCGTCTACGATTTCGGCGACCAGACCACCGGCAACTTCAAGCGCACCTTCATGAGCGGTTCTAACCCCGCCTCCCTCGCCCAGCTGGACAAGCGTGACTACACGAGCGACATCTTCGGCGGTCGCTGGTACGCCACCGTCGAGCTGGCCGAGGGGCTAAACTTCACCTATAACTTCGGGGCGGACATCGATAACACCCGCTATACCCGCCTCTACAACACCCACTACGGCCAGTACTCCAAGGTCGGCGGCATCGTCTACGTCGGGCACGACCGCGAGGCCTCCGTCAACCACCAGCAACTGCTCGCCTACGCGCGCGCGTTCGGCGACCGCCACGCCGTCGACCTCCTCCTGGGCCACGAGTATTACTCCCTGCGCGCGAGTTCCCTGCGCGCGAACAAGGAGAAGCTCTACGACCCGGGCGTCGTCGAGATCAACAACGCGATCCTGAACCCCGCGGCCGCCTCCAGCACGAACCGCTACAAGACCGAGGGGTGGTTCGGCCGCGCGCGATACGAGCTGGATCACGCGTACGTCTTCAGCCTCTCTTACCGCCGCGACGCCTCCTCGCGCTTCGACAAGAGCCGCCGCTGGGGTAACTTCGGCAGCGCGGGCGCCGCCTGGGTCATCTCCAAGGAGCCTTTCCTGGCCGATCGCTCCTGGATCGATCTCCTGAAAATCAAGGCCAGCTACGGCATCCAGGGGAACGATGACCTCCTCTACCAGGACGGCTCCACCAATTACTACCCCGACCGCGACCAGTACACCCTCGCCGAGAACAACGGCGACTTCGCCCTCGCCCTTGCCTACAAGGGGAACAAGGAGATCACCTGGGAGACCTCCCGCTCCTTCAACGCCGGGGTCGACTTCTCGTTCTGGGGCGGCAAGCTGGCCGGGACGGTCGAGTACTTCTCGCGCGTCACCGACGACATGCTCTACTACCGCCCCGTCTCCCCCTCCGGCGGCTACGCCGTCTTCCCCTCGAACATCGGCAAGGTCTCCAACAGCGGCCTCGAGATCGGGCTGAACTCCGCCCTTTTCGCCGCCGGCCCCGCGCGCCTCGACCTCTTTGCCAACGCGACGATGCTCGACAACAAGATCCTCGCCCTCGCCCCGGAACTCGGCGGGCAACTCGTCGACGGGACGAGCATCTACCAGGAGGGGCGATCCATGTACCAGCTCTACCTCCCCCGCTACGCGGGCGTGGACGCCGCGGGGCGCGCCCTCTACCACGCCGCCGACGGGCCGGGGGGGACGCCCGTCACGACCACCGAGTATCCCCTCGCCGTGAAGTACCCCACCGGCGACCTCCTTCCCGGCCTCTACGGCGGCTTCGGCTTCACCCTCGCGGGCGGGGGCTTCGACCTCTCGTGCTCGGCCGCCTACCAGCTCGGCGGGCGCGTCTTCGACTCCGGCTACCAGGGGTTGATGCACCCCGGCTCGGCCTCCAGCGCCGGCCACAACTGGCACGAGGATATCCTCCGCTCCTGGTCGCCCCTCCGGGCCGACAGCCCGGTGCCCCGCGTGGCCGCCAACGATACCTACGCCAACTCCTCCTCCAGCCGCTTCCTCGTCAGTTCCGACTACCTCGACATCACGAACGTCACGCTGGGGTACACCCTTCCCGCCGCCTTCCTCGAGGGGCATAACATCGCCGGGCTGCGGGTCTACTGCGCCGCCGACAACCTCGCCCTCTTCACCCGGCGCCGGGGCCTTGACCCGAGGCAGTCCTACACCTCCATCACCGCCGCCCGCTATTCGCCCGTGCGCGCCCTGTCGGGAGGCATAAGCTTGAAATTTTAACCCATGAAAAACAGGAAAATCATGAAAAAACGCGAGTTACTCTTCGCCTGCATCGCCGCGGTGATGCTGTCGGGGGGAGGCTGCGACCTCTCCCTCGAGCCGGCCGGCGACGCCGTCACCGGCGACCGGAAAAACCAGCTGGTCACCCTCGACCCCCTCAAGGTGCAATCGGACGTCAACGGCCTCTACGCCGGCCTGATCCAGGCGTTCGCCATCTCCTCGTGGGCGGGCCGCGATAACCATTTCGACTTCGGTTACCCCGCCGCCTGCCTGATGTTCGATGCCTCGGGGATGGACATGCCCTCGGAGAACAGCGGCTACAACTGGTTCAACTCCCAGATGCTCTTCACCGACCGCGTGGCCAACGGGACGGCCACCTACTTCCTCTGGCACCTCTTCTACGCGCGCGTCAAGACGGCCAACGACATCATCGCCGTCATCGATCCCGCCACCACCGACAAGGCCCTCAAGGCCTACCTCGGGCAGGCCCTCGCCTCGCGCGCCTTCGACTACCTGCACCTCGCCCAGGTGTACCAGTTCACGTACAAGGGCCACGAGCGGGCGCTCTCCGTCCCCCTCGTCCTCCAGGACGCCACCCCGCGCGAGGTGAACGATAACCCCCGCGTCACCCTCGAGAGGCTCTTCGAGCAGATCGTCGGCGACCTCACCTCCGCCATCGCCCTCCTCGACGGCTTCGACCGCCGGGGCAAGAAGGAGGTCATCAACGCCAACGTCGCCCGCGGCCTCCGCGCGCGGGCTTACCTGCTGATGGAGCGCTGGCAGGACGCGGCCGACGACGCGGCGAAGGCCCTGGAGGGGCACGTCCCTTACTCCATCGAGGAGGTCTCGCGCCCCTCGTTCAACGACATCGCCGCCCCCTCGTGGATCTGGGGGTGCGCCATCTCGGAGAACAACGAGGTCGTGCAGACGGGCATCGTCAACTTCCCCTCGCACGCGTGCAGCCTCACCGGCAACGGCTACGCCCCCGCGAACGCCGGGAGGTATATCAACGGCGCCCTCTGGAACGCCATCCCCGCCGGCGACGTTCGCAAGGGGTGGTGGCTCGACGGGAAACGCTCCTCCCCCCACCTCGACACCGCCTGGAGGATCACCTACAACGGCCAGGAGTACGGCCCGGCCGAGTGGTTCGGCTTCCGCGACTCCTGCCTCAACGTCAAGTTCGGCCCCTACAAGGACATCTACAACAACCCGACGAACGCCTGCGACTTCCCCCTCATGCGCGCCGAGGAGATGATCCTCGTCCGGGCCGAGGCGCTGGCCATGGGCGGCGACCTGGCCGGGGGCAAGAAGGTGCTGGAGGATTTCGTGAAGACGTGCCGCTACCCCGCCTTCGCCTCGACGGCCACGACGGCCGGGGAGCTGCGCGACGAGATCTGGCTGCAGCGCCGCGTCGAGCTGTGGGGCGAGGGCTTCTCCCTCTTCGACCTCAAGCGATTGAAGAAACCGCTGGAGCGCGTCGGGACGAACTTCCCGGCCGTCGCCCGCTTCAACTTGCCGGTCGAGGACCCGATCCTCCTCTGGCTGATCCCCG
Organism: Odoribacteraceae bacterium; assembly: GCA_031276355.1. Taxonomy (GTDB): domain Bacteria; phylum Bacteroidota; class Bacteroidia; order Bacteroidales; family Marinifilaceae; genus JAIRKS01. The sequence continues at coordinate 8,454 of JAISNC010000028.1, read as the reverse complement.
AGAGCGAGATGAACACGAACAAGGGGATCCAGGAGAACAACCCCGTGACCCCCGCCCCGGCGGCGTGAGCGGCGAGGGGGGGGAACCTGAACTGTTGAAACAGCCCCTCCCGCCGCCCCGTCACGCGTGAAAAAAGAGGGGATCCCGCGACGGGATCCCCTATCTCTCGTCTTCGTGTTGACCGGCGTGTTAACTGAGACACGACGAGAGGGCTGCCCCACCGGGGGGCAGCCCTCTTCCTGTTTTTATTACTTGTCGTGAAGGATATTGCTATCCCTTTTGTGCTTCTCGGATTCCCGTGAACGCTTATAGTCTCTTGGGTAAGATCATCATCTCGAAAGCACCAGTAGTATACGTCCGGATCTCGTACCCCTTCGTGTCTTTCAACGAATCATTTAGGATAATCGAATCATAAAAACTGAAAATAATAGTCCCTAAGTTGTCGGATCCGAGCGTTGTTGTGGTTTTTATCTTCGTGTTCTTCGTTGTTTTTTCTGTGTTGCCGATTGTTGTTTTATTGGTCGTGGTCACGGATTCCCCGTTCTTTATTGATACGCTAGTTTCAAAAGATTCAGTCTTCACGTATTCATACGTGAAATTTTCTTCCCTCTCTTCAGTTTGAGTGTTATCCCATTCTTCCACGTGTAAAGCCATCGTGTACGAGTTATCAAGAAGATCCCACGTGTAGAGACTAATGTACCCGCTCTGGAACCCCGGAAGGTTTGCCGGGTAAATCCATTTCGCTCTCAAGTCAGCGACATCAACCGTGTACGTATTCTCCGAGTGTCTGAGCATAGTCCTGTTCTGATGATGAACGTACACCCTTTCTATAGAAAATGCCTGTTTCGGGGGAATATTGAATGTTAACTCCTGGGTCATGGACATGCCATTCCTGTTTGCCAGCGAGTAAGAAAGACGAAACTCGAAATTTCCCCCCGTCCATACCCGTTGCACGACTTCTTCCGGCGTGAGGTATCTTTTCTTTATGGAGGTTTTCTGTAATGCCGGGTCTTTCCCGCTTTGATCGGCAATTGTGGTAAATCCAAAAGGATTAACCTTAAACTTGTGTAAAATTTCCTTCATACTCTTGTCCAATTCTCCCGACGTGTTCGTCGGATCGATTCCATAATAGATGTACTCCCGGCTATACGAACGATTTACATTTTTAAATATGTTCCACCCGGTGATAATTTTCGGGTTAATGGCGTTTAATGTACTTGCTGACACGTAGGAGTTAGTATTTTCCGTCGTTTCCACGTTCTCGTAAAAATAGCTATCCCTCGTTTGCGGGGCATTTAACCGGGCATCAAACACGCTGCTCTTGAACTCGTAAGTGGCCTCACTGGCCCGGGTAGCGGCGTTGCTAACTCGAATCCTTTCGTTATTTTTCACCACTAAGCACGGGAAACCGGGAATCTCGTTAAGGGGCAAGTATCCCGCTTCCTCGCCGTTTTCGTACAGCGTGCTCGACTTGTCGTCCCGGCAAATCACGGCCACTTCTGGGGCGGACACGTTCCAGGTCTCCGCGCTGAAATCCCCGATCCAGGACAAGTCCGGGACAAGAATATTCAATAAAAGGAGAGATTCTTCAACCTGTACCAGATCTTTTTCATCTTCGCAGTAAGACAATAAAATGTCTCTAAAAGTCTTGTTGTCAGTGACGATCTTGTCTTTTACGAACGGGTAAAAGACATCGTAGTCGTTGTCAAATTGGGCCAAGGCCTCTTCCTTCAAAAAAGCGCGCATCTCGACACTCTCGTGTAGCGCCCGCGACAACAGTTTAGCGAAGGCCTTCTGGGCTTCACTGGTACTTAATTTGGTCACTTCCATGAAAGTTTCCTCTTGAGTTACACCCTCGTGCTCACTAGAGCACGAGAACAAGCAGGCAAACGCTGCCAGCATAAGTGGTAATTTGTTTTTCATACATTAATGGGTTTAAATTTTAAAATTAATATATACATGATTCAATACCGAACTTACCTTCTATATTGATCGAGTCTTCCCGATCGGTCGTACTATAAAATGTCCCCTTTACTCTCGCTTCAAGAATGGGGTAGCCATCGGGCGAGGTGTTCACGTTGAAAACCTCCACGCTAACGGGAGCGTCTTTGCTTGGTTCATAAGTAAAAAAACACACGCGGAATGAATTTGCATATGACATTTTCAAGGTAATAGCGGGTTTACCGGTAAATGCGTTCCCGTACTCGGTCGCCGCGAGGTCGTGCACGCCTGGAGTCATGTGAAGCGTGATATAAAGAATGGTACTTTCCTCTCCCATTTGCATCTTATGCCCGCTCAAGCCGATGGTTGCAGACAAGACAAACACGGAATCCACTGCGCCATTCTCTTTCTCAATATACTCGATTTTCCGCGTACCCCAAAGATAGTGATCCTCGGCCGTGTTTTTCAGGGAACTCGTCACCTCGTTTACTTTCCCCTCGAAGTATCCCCAGTACACCTTGGGCGGCGGGGCTTGGTAATCATCATTGTCGCAGGACGACAACACGACCGTGCAGCATGACACGCAGATTAGCGCCGCCGCGACACTTCTTCCCATTTTAATCGTAATTTTTCTCGTTTTCATGACGTTGAATTTTAAATTGTAACAAATACATGATCTATTCGGATTGTTTTTCGTAAAATCCGGTACAAAAGTACCGGTTCGTAATCGATTGTCCAAATTATTTGATCGAGAATTTACGATAATAGTAGCGTGTGGTTGTTTGTATGCTCGATTATCGCATGTTACATTTAAAATAAGAGGTTGTCTCGAAAGGGATCGCGCCCGCCCGGGCATCCCCGCTCTCGACCCGAACTGCCATTTTGTCGCTAAAAGCGCGGCCGGCCGCGCTCCGAGCGCGGCCGCTGTCAGTAAAAGCGCGGCCGTTGTCAGTAAAAGCGCGGAAATCCGCGCTCCGAGCGCGGACGACCGCGCTCCGGGCGAGGAATCCCGGGTAAAAGGGAAGAAAATCCCCGCTCGCGCGTCCCGGCCGAGATGTTCGGGCGATTTTCGTCATCGCGAACCCGTGGGGGGAGGTAACCCGGGGGTTCACGGGTTTCTGGATTGCTTCCCGCCACGCGGATACCAATGACGAAAACCGGCTTTTGATGCACCCCCTTTTTTTTCGGGCGAAACGGAAAACGCCCCGTGGAAACGCTACTCTTCTCAAAGTGTCCTTGTTTTTGAAAAAAAATCCTTATATTGCCCCGTAATTTTACCCGCTATGAGAAAGAGAATCGAATTGGAGTATATTTTTTCTTCATCAGTCAACGTGTTATTCTCTCGTTTAAGCACGCCCATGGGGTTAGCCGAATGGTTTGCCGATGATGTGAAGTACAAGGACAACACTTTTATTTTTATGTGGGATGGCGTGGCGTCGCGTGCCGAATTGGTAGAGTTGAAACGGAATCTTTCCATCAAGTTCCGGTGGGAAAACGCGGACGACGACGAGTATTTTGAATTTTTCCTGCGCCTGGAGCCGTTGACCTCCGAATTGGCCTTGATCATCACCGATTTCGTGGACGAGGAGGAGGAAGAGGATACCGTCAAGTTGTGGAATAAACAAATTGAAATGCTTCATCGCACGATTGGCGCTTAAATTCACTACCTTCGCGTCGCCCGCCGCCGGGAGTAACTAAAAACGAAGCATAGAGTGATGAAAAGACTGCACTGGTACATGATGAAAAGTTTCGCGGGGCCATTCGTGGCTACTTTTTTCATCAGCATGTTCGTGCTGATCATGCAATTCTTGTGGTTACACATCGACGACCTGGTGGGGAAGGGATTAGAGTGGACCGTGATCGCGCAACTCCTCTTCTACGCTTCGATGACGCTGGTGCCGTTGGGCATCCCGTTAGCCGTGCTCTTGGCGTCGATCATGACTTTCGGTAACCTCGGTGAGAACTACGAGCTGACGGCCTTGAAATCGGCGGGGATCTCTCTCTACCGGATCATGAAACCCCTGATATTTTTCATCGTCACGCTCACGGTGCTGGCCTTTTACTTCTCCAATAACGTGCTCCCCTACGCTAACCTGAAGACGGGTACCCTCTTCTATGACATACGGCAACACAAGCCGGAGGTCTCCCTCAAGCCCGGCGTTTTTATCAACGATATTGACAATTACAGCATCCTCATCAACCGCAAAAACAACGAAACCGGCATGATGTATGGCTTGCAGGTGTACGCCCACACGGAGGTGCAGGATAATAACTACGAGGTCACCATCGCCGATTCGGGGGTCATGGAGATCGGTCACGGGGGCACGTACATGAAAGTAGAACTGTTTAACGGTTATACCTACACGGACGAGGGGCTTAAAAATCCGCGCTCGCGCACGTTCCCCTTCCGTACCGTGCAATTCGAGAAGCAATACCTCCTCATCCCGATGGAGGGGAACGAATTTCAGCGCTCGGACGAGGGGATGTACAAGAACAGCTACAAGATGTTGAACATAGCACGACTGACGGCAAAGTCCGATTCCTTAGAGAAAATCCTGCGGGTGGATCAAAAAGAGCACGTGAACAACCTCCTGTCTTATAACTATCTTAGGAACGGCGCGCGCGGCAGGATACAAGATAGCCTGCTCGTGAAAGAGGTACAGGGGCGAACGCTAAGCCTCGACAGCCTCTACGCCACTTTCGACATCGGCGAGCGGAAGATTGTCGCGAGCAACGCGGCCCGGTTCGCGCGCGACGTCCAGCAGGCAGGGATGAGCGGCGCGATCTCCATGCAGTACAGGGAGAAAAACATACGTTACTACAACATCGAGTGGCACCGGAAATTCTCCCTCTCTTTCGCGTGCTTCATCTTTTTCTTTATCGGTGCCCCGCTTGGTGGGATCATCCGCAAGGGAGGGCTGGGGATGCCGGTGGTCGTGTCGGTGCTCCTGTTTATCGTCTATCACGTCATCTCCATGATGGGCGAGCGTTCCGCGCGCGAGGTGATCGACCCCGCCTTGGGCATGTGGATCTCCTCGTTGATCTTGTTGCCGCTGGGAGGTATCCTGACCTACATGTCCATGACCGACTCCGCCGTGATGAGTGCCGAATCCTACGTGCTCTTCCTGAAAAAGGCACGCCGTTTTCTCAAATCGCTCTTCCCGCTGAAAAAGAAAAACGTGCATGAATAACTTGAGAATCGTCTACTTGGGAACGCCGGAGTTCGCCGTGCATCCCCTGCGCCGCCTGCTGGAAGAGGGAGCCCGCGTGGTGGGGGTCGTGACCAACCCCGATAAACCGGCAGGACGGGGGCAACACCTGCAAGAGTCCCCCGTCAAACGCTTTGCCGCGCGCCACCATCTCCCCCTCCTGCAGCCGACGGATTTCCGGGACGCGGATTTCCTGGAACGGTTGCGTGCCTGGCGTGCCGACTTGCAGATCGTTGTCGCCTTCAAGATGCTGCCGGAAGCCGTGTGGGCGATGCCGCGCCTGGGTACCGTTAACCTTCATGCCTCGCTCTTGCCCGACTACCGGGGGGCGGCGCCGATTAACCGGGTCATCATGAATGGAGAGACCCGGACGGGAATCTCCACCTTTCTCCTGGCGCGCGCGATGGATGCCGGTAGCCTTATCTTCCGGGAGGAGGTGGAGATCGGGGAACGGACGACCGCCGGGGAGTTGCACGACCTGCTGATGGTTCGCGGGAGCGAGTTACTCGTAAAGACGGTGAAGGCCGTGGCCGCGGGCGGGTTCCCCTCGATCGACCAGGCGACCCTTCTCCAGGGACGCGCCCCGAAGATGGCCTCGAAGATCTTCAAGGAGGAGATGAAGATCGACTGGCAACGCGATGGAGGCTCTATTTATAACCACATCCGCGGCCTCGCCCCCTTCCCGACGGCTTGGACGGAGTTACGCCACCGGCACAACGGTGAGCGGGTATCGCTGAAGATCTTCTCGGCAGAGTGGCACCCGGGTGCCCCTTCCCATCCCGCGGGGTATCTTGCCGCCGATGCCGACGCCCTCCTTGTTCACGTCCGCGATGGCGTGATGCGCGTCACGGAATTGCAGTTGTCAGGGAAAAAGAGAATGACCGCCCGGGAGTTCTTGCGGGGCTTCTCGTTAGATCATTACACGCTCGAGGAGAGATGATCACGAGGCCCCTCGCGACCGGAAAACGAGGGAGGGTGCTCTTTCTTCTCCTGCTCGTCATCTCCTTGCTGGTTGCCTGGTATCGCCTCCTTCCCGACCCTCTCTTTGCCGTCCCCTACTCCACGGTAGTCACCGATCGTGATCACCGCGTCCTCGGTCTCACCGTCGCCGCCGACGGCCAGTACCGTTTCCCGGGGCAGGCCGCGCTCTCGCCTAAATACATCGCCGCCCTCCTCTGTTTCGAGGACAGGCGATTCCTCGCCCATCCGGGCGTTGATCCACTGGCTATCCTGCGGGCCGCGTGGCTTAACATCAAGAACGGGAAGATCACCAGCGGCGGCAGCACGCTGACCATGCAAGTCATTCGCCTCGCCCGCGGAAACCCGCCGCGTACTTTTCGCGAGAAACTTTTCGAGATGTTGCTCGCCGTGCGCCTCGAGCAAGCCTTTACCAAGTGGGAGATCCTCAACCTGTATGCCAATCATGCCCCCTTCGGCGGCAACATCGTCGGGTTGCGGGCCGCCGCGCTGAAGTATTTTAACCGTGACCCCGATGCCCTCAGCTGGGCGGAAGCCACCTTGCTGGCCGTCTTGCCGAATGCCCCGGCGCTGATATTCCCCGGGAAAAACACCGCGCTTCTGAAGGCCAAACGCGACCGCCTCCTCCGCGTCCTGCACGAACGGGGGTACTTCCCCGCCGAGGATCTTCTCCTCGCCGAGGCGGAACCGCTTCCGGGAGTGCTTCTCCAGCCGGAATGTGTTGCCCCTCACGTGCTTGCCCGGGCCTACTTGCAACGCCGCGGCACGCTCTCCTCCACCTCCATCGACTCCCGTCTGCAAGAGCGGGTAAACGCCATCGTCAAGCGGCACGTGGAGGCGTTACAACACAACTACATTCACAACGCCGCCGTGCTCGTTGCTCATATCCCCACGGGCGAGGTGCGCGCTTACGTCGGCAACTCCCCCGGGACGAGGGACGACGGTGGCCACCACGTGGACGTGATCACCGCGCCGCGCTCTCCCGGCAGTATTTTGAAACCCGCCCTCTACGCGTTGATGCAACGCGAGGGCTACCTTCTCCCGCGCGCGATCGTGCCGGATATCCCCACCCGTTTCGGAACCTACGCCCCGACTAACTTCAACAAGGAGTTCCAGGGAGTTGTTCCCGCGGACATCGCCCTCTCCTCTTCGCTCAACGTTCCCTTCGTCAGGATGCTTGGGGAGTATGGCACGGGGCATCTCCTCGACAACCTGCGGCGGCTGGGGATCTCGACCCTCGATAAGGATGCCGACCACTATGGCCTGAGTCTCATACTCGGCGGGGGAGAGTGTTCCTTGTGGGATATCGCGAACATGTACGCCGGGATGGCTTCCCTCCTGCTCCACTACCGCGCGCGCGACGGGTTGCCCGCCGCCGACGAGTTCTCCCGCCTCCACCTCTGGAGCGACGCGCAACCGGACACCGCGATGACGCGCGCCGACCTCCCGCTCGACGCGGCCTCCGCGTGGCTCACGTTGCAGGCCCTGCAAGAGGTGGAGCGTCCCGACCTCGAGTCGGGCTGGAAACACTTCGCCTCGTCCGTGAGCTTGGCTTGGAAAACCGGTACCAGCTTCGGTTTGCGTGATGCCTGGGCCGTTGGCGTGAACGCCGAGCACGTGATCGGCGTGTGGGTAGGCAACGCGAACGGCGAGGGCCGCCCCGGGTTGACCGGCGTACGGGTCGCGGCGCCGATCCTTTTCGAGGTGGCATCGCTACTACCCCCCGCGCCCCCGCTGCCCTTCCCCGCGGAAGCGATGGCCCGCCTTCCGGTCTGTCGACAGAGCGGCTATCGTGCCTCGAGCATCTGCCCGGAGGTGGACACGGTGTGGGCGTGTCGTGCCGGGGAGAACACCCCCGCGTGTCCCTATCATGTGCTGGTGCACTTGGACGCGAGCGAGCGATTCCGCGTGCACTCGGGGTGCGAGCCTGTGCACCGGATCAAGACTCGCCCGTGGTTCGTTCTCTCCCCGGTGCAGGAGTGGTACTACGCCCGTTCGCGCGCCTCGTACCGGAAGATGCCCCCCTATCGCGGCGACTGTGGGGGCGGGCGCGGCGAGATGATGGAGATGATCTACCCCCGGCCCGGGACGCGGGTATTCATCCCGCGCGATTGGGGAGGTGTGTCGCGTGGCGTGGTTTTCGAGCTGGTGCATCGCGAGCCGGCCACGACGGTCTACTGGCACGTGGACACTCGCTACCTGGGAGTCACGCGTCGTCACCACCAGATGGAGGTCAACCTCCCTCCCGGCCCGCATCTCCTCCACGTCGTGGATGCCGCGGGCAACTCCCTGGAGCAATATTTCACGGTTGTCGAGGCGGACACGC
>JAISNC010000119.1 GCA_031276355.1 Odoribacteraceae bacterium | reverse complement strand
GCCCTTGCTGGTAACGTGCCCAACGCCGCTAACTATCCAGGTGACTACAAGAGCGGTCAAGATCAAGCTGGCTGGGAGTTCTACATGTCCGGTTCCAGCGGCGAAACGGCCTTCTATCCGGCCTCGGGCTATCGCCTCGCCGCCACGGGTGCCATGTACAGTGAGCGGAGCATCGGTTTCTTCTGGTCGTCCACGCCGTACAACGGCACGAACGGTCGTTACTTGTACTTCTACGCAACCAACGTGAACCCGCAGAATAACGCTAGTCGTGCTTACGGCTTCCCCGTTCGCTGTATCCAAGAATAAAAGGGAGCGAAGCGACCGCGTCCGTTTTATTTGATTGATTTATTTCCTCCGGCCTCCGGGCCGGGGGAATCAACCGGCGAAGCCGGTAAAAATTTTTTGAAGAGGGTGTGTTCAGACTTTTGACACACCCTTCCGGCCGCAATTCCTTTTGAAATACCCCCTCCCCGGGTCGCGTTGCCGGGTTAAAAGCAGGGGAACGAGGCCCCGCAGGCCCCGCCACGAGAGAATAAAAGATGTTAAAACCGGCCCGCGCGTTGCTTATTGACCTATATTCGTGGGGTAAAATAGAGAGTGTATGGCACGAGTATTAGTGGTTGACGACGACACGACGTTTTGTATCATGTTACGGACATGGTTAGAGAAACGCGCATTTCAAGCGGACGGCGTTTTCTCGTACGCGGAGGCGGTCAGCGCATTGCAGTCCAAGCGGTATGACGTGGTCTTGACCGACCTGCGCCTGCCCGACCGGGACGGGATCGATTTGTTGCGCCGCGTGAAGGAGCGAGCGCCGAAGACGCGCGTGATCCTGATGACCGGGTACGCCGATATTCAAACGGCCGTGATGGCGATGAAGCTGGGGGCTTTCGATTACGTCTCCAAGCCGGTGATCCCCGACGAGATCCTGAAGATGTTGCACGAGGCCCTGGAGACGGGGACGAGGGAGAGGAGCGAGAGCGGCACGGGGGGCGCGCCGGTCGCCTTCCTCAAGGGGGTCAGCGAGTGGGCCACCCGGCTGCACGAGCACATCCGGCTGGTGGCACCAACGACGATGACCGTGCTGATCAGCGGCGAGAGCGGCACGGGGAAGGAGTATATCGCGCGGCAGGTGCACGCCGCGAGCCACCGGGCGACGGGGCCATTCGTGGCCGTGGATTGCGGGGCGGTGCCCAGGGAGCTGGCGGGGAGCGAGTTCTTCGGCCACGTGAAGGGGTCATTCACCGGGGCGATCTCGAACAAGGAGGGGTATTTCTCGCTGGCCTCCGGGGGGACGCTCTTCCTGGACGAGATCGGGAACCTGCCCCACGACGTGCAGGTGCAGTTGTTGCGCGTGCTGGAGGAGCGACGGGTGCGCCCGATCGGGGGGGACAGGGACGTGCCGGTAGACGTGCGCGTGATCTCTGCCACGAACGATAACTTGAAGGAGGCGGTGGAACAGGGCCGCTTTCGCGAGGATCTTTTCCACCGGTTGAACGAGTTCTCGCTGGTGGCGCGCCCGCTACGTGAACGTCAGGAGGACATCACGCTGTTCGCTCACCATTTTCTTGATCGCTCGACCACCGAGCTGGAAAAGGAGGTGACGGGGTTCGACCCGGACGTGCTGGAGATCTTCCGGGAGTACCCGTGGCCGGGCAATCTCCGGGAGATGCGCAACGTGATCAAGCGGGCCGCGCTGCTCTGTCCCGGGAAGTTTATCTCCCGGGAGCACTTGCCCGCCGAGTTGTGGCAAACGCGGTCGGCACGCCCCACGCCCCCCGGCAGTCGCCGGGAGATGGAGCGGGAACTGATCAAGGAGGTGATGGCCCGTTGCGACAATAACAAGAGCGAGGCCGCGCGAGTCTTGCAGATCGATCGAAAGACGCTTTACAACAAGTTAAAACAGTACGGGATGGAGGGGTGAAAAAAACGGGGAGATATCGTGTCTCCCCGTTTTTTTTAGTTCGTCGCGGTGATCTGGACGTCGCGATAGAGCAACGAGCGGGCGATGCCCTCTCCCGAGAAGGAGTGGAAGGCGGGGAGCTGCACGTCAGAAGTGTACCCCACGAAGTTGTAACAGTAGAGCTTCCACCCGTTGTCGCTGTTGGTCAGGACGGCGAGGCACTCGAAATCCATGTTGTCGTTGTAGACGTGGCGGATGTAAGCGACCCGCTCGTCGGCCGGGAAGGTGATGATGCCCGGGTTCGCCTGGCCGGAAGTGATGCTGTAATACCCCACCTTGTTGTCCCCCCGCGAGTAGTAGAGGGCATCGTTGCAATTGTGCAGGCCGAAGACCGTGGCCGTGGTCAACTCGCTGGCATCGGGAACGGGGTACTCGTTCGTGATGGGGCTCATCATGCTCGACACGAGCCACGAGGCGAGTTTTTGCACGCGGAACTTCCCGGTGCTCCTGTCCTTCACGAGGGCATAGGCGGCGAGTTGTCCCCCCATCTGCTCCTGCTCGCGCAGGTAGATAAGATCGACGTTCATGTTGCTGCTCGCGTGCGTGTAGGGGTATAACTCGTCGAGGGACGTGCCTCCCGTGTAGAGGTAGAGATAGGAACTGGCGCGGCTGTCGAAGAAGAGGAAGCCGGAACCGACACGCGCGGTCATCGGGGCGAGCTTCACGTTGGTCGCTTGTACTTGGTAGCCGAATTTCCCGACGTTGTAGAAGCCGTTCCAGATGCCGTGGAGTTTCCCGTCGTTGAGCACGAACATCCCGTTCGGGGCGAGGAAGAGGGCTTCCGGGGCGCGGGCGGGGGCCTCGAAGAAGGCGTTGTCGAACTCCTTCAGGAGGTTCATCTCCGAGGCGTGATAGACGTGGAGATCGGAGTCGGTGGCGACGAAGAAGGCCGGCTGGTCGGTTTTAAGCGTGGTGGTGCCATCGGGGTTCTCGACCTCGTAACAATAATAGGTGCTGGTGTAAGCGTTGTCGAGTGGCTTGCCGGCGGGCCGCTTGCCGTTGATGGTCTGGAGAATGTTGGGATAGAGCGTGTTGGTCTCTAACCGGATGAAGTCGATGTCCGTTTCGTCCCCTATCTGCTTGGCGATAAACCAACCGCGACTAAATTCCCGGGTGACGTGCAGGGTCGAGTAGGCGTAAGTGCTGGTGAGGTGTTTTTGGTTTTTCACCTCCAGCACCAGCCGGTATTGCCCGGTGGGGAGGGCGATCATGGCGTTTAACGCTTTCTCGTTCCCAAGGGTGTAGGTTGGGCTACCGTGGAAGGTGGGCACGGGATAGGCGTACCACGTGTAGTCGCTCGGCTCGTCGCCCGCGATCGTGGGGTTGATCTCGAGAGTGTTTAACGCGAGCACGCTGTAACTCTCGTTAATTCCGGAGATCGTGCCGGGGGTTACCTCGGCGGCGGGCACGTAGTCGTAGTGGCCCGTGTCCTCGACACAGCCCGCGAGGATCACGGCGATCGACGCGAGGAGGATGTGATGTATTTTCTGTTTCATGGTCATTTCGTTTAATGGTTAGAATCGCACGCGCGTGCCGTCCAGTTCCTTGAGCGGCTCGTTCTTCGCGTTGTACTCGGCGAGCTTTTGGCGCGCTTTCGTCTGCAGGTAATCGCGCATATCACCTAATATCTCCTTGAGATCGAAGTTCGAGAACCCGACGTGGTCGATGATGAATCGCATCTTGACGGGGCCCCATGTCCCGAAGACGTTCTTCCACATCGTGTTCCAGTTGGAGGGCTGCGCGGTCAGGTCGGAGAAGCGGACGAGAAAGCGGGTTTGCCCCTCGATCCCGGGGCTGAAGTGGCTGTTCGTGCCCAGCTCCAGGAGGAGCGTTCGCTCGGCCACCTTGAGGGTGGTGTCGCGCAGCACGACGATCGGTAACTTGGCCTTGACCGCGTTGGCGGGCAGGACAAAGAGGGATGTCACTTCCGGGTCGTCGAAGGGGAGGTAGTGCGTCCCGGGTTCGGCATCCAGCGTGTCGGTGGCGAGTTGCTTGACGGGGACAGGGCGCGCGTCGGGGGAGGGTAATCCCGACAGGCGTACCTCTACCCAGAGGGTGTCCCTCGTGCGGGTGTTTTCCTTCAAGTAGAAGGAGTATACTAAGCTGTCGAATTGGCCGTTCCCGAAGTCGTCAAACGTGCCGCGGTAGAAGTAGAGGGAGGGGTCGTCCTGGTACTTGTTGACGACTAACTCTTCACATGCCCCCGCGAGGAAGAAGAGGGCCGGGAGTAACAGTCCGCATATGGCTATTTTTAGTTTCATGATCGGTGGATTTTAAAGGGTTTCAAAGATGGTTTGCACGTCCGGACGGGGGAGCTTGTAGTTCGCGAGGTTCATCGTGTAGGAGGTTGGCCACGTGAAGCGGTCGTACGCGTGGCGCTTGTAGAAGTAGAACATCTGTCCCTCGCCGTAAAATTCCTTGCGGTACTCTTTCTCCAACCGTGCGCGGATCGCTTCCGGCGTGGTCAGCTCGCTGTCGAGCGAGTTGGAGAGGTTACGCGCGACGCGGTAGGCCGGGAAGCGCTCGGGATGGCCGTTCTCGATGGCGATGAAGTACATCTCGGAGAGGCGGATGACCGGCACTACCTCGACGGGCGTTTGGTCGTTCATCACGTATTTCTTGAAGTAGTTGAAGTACTTGTCGTGCCCCTGGACGAAGCGTGACTGCCACAGGCGGTTGTTCTTGTAACGGATGTCGTTCGCGTGGGCACCGGTCTCGTAGGCCTCCTTGACGCGGACGGAGTCTTGCGTGTAGCCGTCAGTGCTCCGGATGAAGAGCGAGGTGATGACATCCCGCGCCTGGGAGTTGTGGACGGCGAAAATGTGCTCGGAGGGGAAGGTGAGGCGTCCCATCCGGGCATCGTTTTCATTTCCCAGCGCGAACTTCGGGGTGTTGTCGGTGTTGACGGCATTGATCACCTCGTTGGCGTAACGCGCGGCGGCGGTGGCATCCCCTATCCAGTGGTAGTAGCGGGCTTTCGTCGCCTTCACGGCGTAGTAGTTGAAGCGGTTTTGCCGGTAGAAGTGATACGGGTCCTCCGGGTGCGTGTAGTTGTCGTAGAGGCCGGGGGAGTTCAGGACGGAGTTGAAGCAGTAGGTGATGGGATCATCCTTTAATAGCAATTCCGCCGAGTCCAGGTCCGCGAGCAGGTGTCGCGAGACCTCCCGGTAGGAGAGCGACAGCAACTTGTTCGGGTCTTTCGTCACCGTGGTCACGTAGGGGATAGCGGGTTGATCCTCCTTGATATTACCGGGGAGGTCGCCCCACAGGCGCATGACCTCGAGGTGGAGAAAGGCGCGTAGTCCCAGGGCCTCGCCCTTGATCAGGTTGTAGTTCCCGTTGGTGAACAGGTCGCGGCGGGCATCGATCTCGCCGAGCAGCGTGTTCAGGTTGACAACGGTCTGGTAGTAGGCTAACCAGATGGAGGCGAGCAGCTTTTTGTAGTCGGCTTGCTCGTAATCGAAGCGGCTGATGTACGCGGGCAGCGTGTTCGCCGCGATGGTCCAGTGTTGGGTCATGTACTCGGGCAGGAGCATCGTCATGTTCTTGCCGTAAAGGGCGGGGGTGGCCATGCGGATGTAGGCCCCGGTCAAGACGTTTTTAAAGCCTTCCTCGTGCTCGAACATTTCGGTTTTCCGCATCTCCATGGCCGGCCGAACGTCTAACCAGTCGGAGCAGGAGAGGCAGAGGACGAGAGCGGCTATCGCTATGAAATATCTTTTTTTCATGGTTCTGTCGTGTTAAGTGAATGATTAAAATCGCGCGGACAAGGCGAACGAGAACTTACGCGCAAACGGGTAGTTCAACCCGCGCTCCTGCCGGATGGTCGACGAACGGAATAGATCCTCGGCGTAAACTCCCAGGGAGAGGTAGTCCAGCGCGCAGTGGTTCTTCAACCACGTCGGGTTGAACTCGTAGTCGACGTTGACCGTGCGGCACTCGAGGGTGTTCTCCTTCATGACGAAGCGGGAGGAGGCGTAGGTAGCCGACGTGTTTAGGACGCTCTTGAAATAGGCGTGATCCCCCGGCGTTTTCCAGCGGTCGTAGAGCACCCTCCGGTCGCCGTTGCTCCACGGATCCTGGTTTTCTACCTTGTCGACGAGGGTCTGGTTGTAGCTGTAACCGCCCATCCGGTAGCCGAACACGACGTTCAAGGAGAGTCCCTTGTAACGGAACCTGCTACTGAATGACCCCCACACGGTGGGTTCGTTGACACCACAGGCTACCTTTTCCGAGGCTTCCCACGTGTACGTTTTGCTGCCATCGCGTTTCAAGAAAAGCTCGTTCCCGTTCGCCGGGTCGATGCCCAGGGAACGCACGGCGTAGATGGTGTTCATCGACTCGCCCTCCTCGAGCAGGAAGCTGGGGTTGCCTTTCGATCGCTCGAGTAAAAGGGTGTTGAGAAAAGTCAAGGAGCTGGAGATCTTCATGATTTTATTCTTGTTATGCGCCAGGCTCCCGTTGAGCGCCCAGGAGATATCCCGGGCCCGATCGTTGATCAGGTAAGCGAGCGCGCTCACCTCGATGCCCCGGTTACGCACTTCGCCGACGTTGGCCAAGTAACTGTTGAAGCCGCTGGAGGTGGGGAGGTTGAT
Source organism: Odoribacteraceae bacterium (assembly GCA_031276355.1). Classification (GTDB taxonomy): domain Bacteria; phylum Bacteroidota; class Bacteroidia; order Bacteroidales; family Marinifilaceae; genus JAIRKS01. The sequence goes on along the minus strand of JAISNC010000119.1, from coordinate 7,582 downwards.
GTCGGACACCATGTCCCGCGTGAGCTTGTCGTAGAGATCCACGCTCAGGCGGAGGCGATTGTTTCTCAGGGCGAACTCCATGCCTGCGTTGAACTGCCCGGTGGCCTGCCACGTCAGGTCGGTGTTGCCAAGTCCCAGCAGGTAGGCACCTTGCCAGTACTGGTAGTTTTCCAACCCGAAGAAGCGGAAGGTCATCAACGCCTGGTAGGGGCTGAAGTTTTGCGCCCCGGTGGTGCCGTACGAGAGGCGGAAACGCAGGTAATCGAGGAATCGACTCTCGCTGAGGAAGGCCTCGTGGTGGGCGTTCCAACCGATACCTGCCGACCAGAAGGGGGCCGTCCTGTCGTTGCTCCCGAACTTGGACGAGCCTTCCAGCTTGCCCGATATGTCGGCAAAGTAGCGGTGGTCATACGTGTAGTTGATGTTGACGATGCCCCCCAGGCGGCGAGCGTGTTCCTCGTGGCTCTCCGGCTTGCCTCCTAACGCGTAGGCGCTGGCCATGCCGAGGTGTATCATGTTGGTGGCGGAGAAACCCTCGGCCGAGATGAGGGTGCTCTCTTGCTTCTCGTCGGCAAACGCGTAGTTCAACCCGACATACAGCTGGTGGTGCTCGCCGAAGAGCTTGTTGTAATTCAGCATGAGATCCCCCTCGTACGAGAAGCTCTCGTTATTGGAGTAGTCGTAGCTCCCGCGGCGCTTGTAATCCTCGCCCGTGAAGTTCGCGAAATTGGTGTGGTCGGCAGAGAGGTAGACGTCGCCGCGCCCGACTTGCTGTGTCAGCCCGATACGTCCCCGCGCGAGGAGGCTGGGGGTGATGTTCCACTCGATCGAGAAGTTCTCGTGTATCTGGGTGTATTTCGAGCTGTTCCTCGACGGGAGGGTAGCGTTGTACAGCGGGTTGCCCACCTGTATCTTCCGGTTATCGCTCATCATCCGGTTGTCCAGCATCTTTTTCAACTTCCCGTCGTCGTCATACGGCTTGTAATAGGGGTTCATCGTCGTGTACGTGGAGAAGGTGCCGTAGGGAGAGTCGGACGATTTGCCGAAGGTTAACGAGAGATTGTTCATGAATTTTACCTTTTCGAACGCGTACTGGAAGAGGAATGAACCCGAGATGGTGTTCCTGTACGAGCGCTTCATGATGCCGGTAATGTTATTGTAGCCGAGGCTCCCGGCATACGTGAAGTTCTTGTCGCCTCCTTCCGCGCGCAGGCTGTGGCGTTGCCCGATACCGGCGCGCGTGGGGTACCTCAACCAGTAGGTGTCCACGCCCCGCTCCACCTCGATCAGCCGTTGGTTGTACAGCTCCGTGTACTCTTGCTCGATGGCGGGATTGCTGTTGCTGTAAATGCGGGCGGCCTGCTCGTAGGTCAACTTCTCGCGGGCATTCATCAGGTTGTAGGAGGAGAAGTCGGGGGCTTCCACGTTCAGGTTGCCCCTGTACGTGAAGCGTATGGTCCCTTCCCGCGGTCGTTTGGTCGTGATCACGACGATGCCGTTCGCCCCGCGGGCCCCGTAGAGCGCCGTGGCGCTGGCATCCTTCAGGATCGTCACGGACTCTATCTGCTGGTCGTCCATGTCCATGATCCGTTGCAGCGAAGTCTCGAAGCCATCGACGATAAACAGGGGGGAGTTGACCCCGCGCTGTGCCTCGTTTTCTTGCAACTCGCGCACGTTCGAGTCCATGATGGCCCGCCCCCGGAGGGTGATCTCGGGCAACCGGTTAGGGTCGGACCCATTCTCGATGTTCTCCATGATATTAAAGCTGGGATCGATGTTCCGGATCGTGGCGAGGACGCTCCTGTTCCCGAAGCTCTTCAACTCCTCGGCCGTGATCGTGGTAGCTGCCCCGGTATAGCTCTCGCGGGGTTTCGTGAAGATACCGGTAACGATCACCTCCGCCATGTCATACACCTCTTCCTCCATGACGACCAGTAACGGTTGCCCGGTAGAGGCTTGTATCTCCCGCGCTTTCATCCCGACCACCGAGATGAGCAGCGTGTACTCGCCTGTCGCGGGGAGGATTAGCGAGAATGTTCCTGCCATGTCGGTAGAGGTGCCGGAAGTAGTCCCCTTGATGCGTACCGTGGCACCGGGGATGGGGGCACCATGCACATCCACAATTTTTCCCTCGACCTTTCGAGTGGTTTGAGCCTGAAAGGAGGAGCGGAAGATGACCAAGAAATCTTCCACCCGTTGGCAGGTGAAGCCACTCCCGCGCAGGGCCTGGTTCAACACCTCCTCGGCGGTTGCTTCCGAGAGGTGCACGGTGAGACGCGGGAGCGCCCGGAGCTGGTCGTTGTTGTAGACGACAACGCAACCGGATTGTCGCTCAACCTCTTTGATCAGTTCCTCGACCGAGATCTCCTTGGCGGCGACCGTCACTCGTTGCTGTGTCCGCGCGGGAATCGCGTGTAACTGGGCAAGCGTCAACAGGCAAATCATTAGTTGTAATCGCATCACTTTCCAAAATTTACTCTTACTTTTTCCGGGAGGAAATCCCCCGTACTGTGATTTTTTTTTCATAATTTCGCACAAACTTTAGTTTAACAATTCTCTCCCGTGGAGAGGGTATTTGAAGTTTCGGGGAAGGGGTCCAGCCTTCCCCGTTTTTTTTTTTACTTTTTTTCTATCCGGATCTGTCGCCCCGGTAACACGATGAATTGCACGGAACGCGTACGCTCCAGCAACTCCAGGATAAACTCGATGGGCTTGGCCCGCATGGCAGCCCCGGAGAAGCAAAGCGTTTCCAAGGCGGGATCCGCGAACTCGAACCGCACGTCGTACCAACGTCCTAATTTTTCAGCAATCTCCCCCAGGGGAGTATTGTAGAAGTAGAATCGCCCGTGACGCCACGAGGAGTGGTATTTTACATCTACCCCCTCCTCTACCGTGAGCGTGCCCTCGCCCGGGCGATACGTCACCCGTTCTCCCGCCTTCAACCGCTTCACCTGGTGATCGGTGATAAAGGCGATGGATCCCGATTCAATCGTGGTGGTGATGGTCATGTCGGCCGGGTAACAGGAGAGGTTGAAAGAGGTACCCGTAACCTCGACGCTGGCCTCTCGCGCGTGTATGATGAACGGCCACCCGGGCTCTTTTTTCACCTCGAAGAAGGCCTCGCCACTCAAGTACACTTCCCGGCTACTCGCCCCGAAAGCGAGGGGAAACTCTATCTCCGTCTCCGCGTTGAGCCACACTTTTGTCCCGTCCGGAAGGGTCAGCGGGTACTCTCCTCCACGCGGGACGAGGATTTTATGCCGGGCCGGACTGTTGGCGGGGGCATGGGCAAGAAGGGAATCATGGTAATTCAGCGCGTTGGTTCCCTTTTCGAGCGCGATCGCGCGGGCCGCGTGAAGATCGGTGACGTGCTCCCCACTGTATCCCTGCAAGTCGACGCGCTGCCCGTCGGAGAGATAGAGCACGGCTCGCATCGACCCCGGTTCGATCGCGTTTTCGAACTGCTCAAGCGGTACCGGCGTTGCCGGTTGCAACAAGAAATAACCGGCCATGAGCAAGAACGGGAGGCAAATAGAGGCCGCGTAACGCCCCACGCGGGCCGCCACCGTGTTTCTACTTCTCCTTTGTCTGAGGCGGGACCAGGCCCTTCTCTTGTCTATCTGCTCGCGCTCCTGCAAGCAACGGCCGGCCTGAACGATGGCCTTGATCGCATCGTACACTTGCCTGTGTGCCTCGGACTCGTCGATCCATTGCCACAGCCGTTTTTTTTCCTCTTCCGTACATTCACCTTGTAATAACCGGTAAATGCACTCTTCTTCATTCTCTTTCATCACTATTTTATTCAAAATTTCATCCTATACTCTAAGACTACTCCCGGTCGGATGACCGCTATCCCTTCAGTAAGCTCCTCGTGCAAAACGCGGGTTACGCGAGGAGGAGCGGGAGTAGTCACGAGCGTGTGTTTGCAAGGGGTATCTCAAAAAGTAATCGCACCCGGGCATCCCCGCGAAATGAGACTTTTGAGACAACTCTTACTAATAAAACGGGAAAAAGCTGAAATGGGTGAAAGAATTTATCCCTGAAATATGCGCGTGGATGATTGATTTTTCTTTACATTTGCGGTTCGGAACGTAAAACGGTCTTATCATTGATGTTGCTATAACGACATCGGGAATACCGTGAACGAGTACGTTTTGCTATTAAAAATAAAATGTATGCAGAAAAGATACGGGATTCATATACTCTTTATATTAGCGGTCTGTTTTTTTGCTTTCTTCGTGAACAATGGAGCCGTTCATGTGAATAGCCCGGAGGCTCGTAATTTAGTAACGGCGCGGGAAATGGTGGAATATCACAACTGGGCGACACCCACCTTGAACGGGGAATCGCGCATGCGCAACCCCCCGCTACCGGCCTGGCTGGCGGCAGTGGTAGAGCAGGTTAGTCCGGACAACCTTATCTTGCAGCGGACGGTGGCCGGGGGGATGGCAACGTTAGCCGTGTTTTTTCTCTACATGTTTGCCATAGCGTTAACCCGCAGCAAGTTATTCGGGTTGCTCTCGGCCCTGGTGCTGGCGACCTGTTTCAGCATGGTCATGATGGGGAGGGCGATCGACGGGTACAGTCACGCGTACGCGTTTATGCTCGGCACGATATTTTTCTTCTATCGAGCCGCCATCGCCTTGCGCACTCGCTGGTGGGATTTCGTGACGGCTGGCCTGCTCCTCGGCCTCTCTTTTCTCTCTAAGGGGCTGGAGCTTTTCTATACGCTCTTCTTGCCTTTTCTCGTCGCCTTTTTTGTTCTCTATCGTCCATCTTTTCGTCACAAGCTGTGGCCGACGGTATTAATGCTCCTCGTGGGGGGAATCGTGGGGAGCGTGTGGCTCTGGTTCGCCCTTCGCTCCGGGGCACCGGTGGAACCGTTTATGGAAATGAATGCCCGCCCGTGGTACTACTACTGGCGATTCTTCACCGAATCAGGCATCTGGTCGCTCTTCCTGCTGACCGGATTATGTGGTTGGTGCTGGATACGCGAGCGAATAGCCTTGAAAAAAGAGTACGCGTTCACCGTGTTATGGCTACTCCTCGCCCTGTTGCTCCTTACCCTCTTCCCGGGAAAGAGCATGCGTTACCTTCCCTCTGTCCTGATCCCCGCCGCGCTGGTGATAGGCCATTACGTGGTAGATATCTTCCTGCGGGTAAGAGATGAGCAACTGACCCCCGTGGATAAGATCGTGTTTCGACTGAACGCTTTCTTGCCCGCCTTACTCAGTCTTTGTGTGCCGGTAGCGTTGTACGTGATGTTTTACTCCAAGTTGGGCTTATTCCTTTATATGCTCTTCTCCTTCCTCTTCCTGCTGGTATCGCTATCGATCTTCACGGGGGGGATCAAATTCAAACCCCTCAAGGTGTTCTCTGGCATGATGGTCATGATGATCCTGGTAGAGACCTTTTTGATATGCCATCTCGCGGACACGTTTAATAACCCGGAGAAAAACACCATCCGGGCCGTACGCCAGATGGAGGAGTTGCGCGACCTGCCCTTTTATCATCCGGCGGGCGAAGCGTTGCGCGTAGAGGTGGTCTATGAGGCGGGACGACGGATCGTGCCGTTGGATCTGGGATCTCCCCCCTCATCGTGTTCCTTGCCCGCTATCTTGGTCTCATCCCTCCCGGCAGAACAAGTACTGCCCGAAGCGTGGTTAGAACGAATTGCCCCGCGACAGGTGGGGTACTACGACAATAACTCCTTCCGTAGCCGCTCTTCCGGCCTTCTCTGCTACGTCACGCTGCTGGAAGAGCGGGAAGGGGCAACGGAATAAATCAACGGGCTCTCTTTCGATTCTTGAAATAAAACCAACTACATGTTACCTTCGCAAATCAATCAGGAAATGCTGTTTTATAACATATAAAATAACGATATTTTTATTTGTACAATTTGATTTGTTTTTTATTTTTGTAGAATCACGCAACAAATACTTCCTAAATAAAAACTATTATGAAAAAATTAAAGAAATTGCATCTACGGGAACTGACGCAAATGTCGCGACTTGAAGAGAAAGAGTTGGATTCTTGCGTTGATGGAGGATCTGATTCTTGCGTATTTAATTGTTTCGACTATCTGGATGGTGCTCGTTTTTCGGCTTCGTATTCTTTGCAGCAGATCATGGCAAATTTGGGTTATTTGCCTGATGACCGGGGAAATGTACAGGCATCAGATGTCCCTGCCATAGGAGCTTTTGGTGGATTCACTGTAACAGAAGCTTCTGTACCCGTGGAAGTATGATGGATGGTAACTATTCCACGTGTTACCTTGTAAAGCGTAACGAGAGCTAACTTTTTACTCGCTGGTATTAAAAAATAGAGCCAGGTACGTAACGAATAGAATATTTGAACTCGATAAAACCTAAAAGTATGACACGAAAAATTTTGTTGCTCCTTTTACTGCTTGTTGCCTTCCGCGGGGCAAATGCTCAGGCCCATCATGGTATTGTAGTGGACACTACCAATGCCAAGATGAAGAAGTTGCTCTCACTTATTACATTCGACACTACCGGGATGAGAAAAACGCCCATACTCCCTGACGACCTGGCGTTGATCAGTATGACCTTCACGCCTTCCGAAGAGTATAGCGTTTCCGATAATATTCATCTTGTCTATGTTAGCGAGGAGAAAGAGAACCCCTTGTGGAGGTTGGGAATGGTACACGCCATCCTAACACATCGCGACGGGCAATGCAAGATCGCGGCTTATGTCGCGGGAGCGGATAACGTGCGCTACGGGAGGATGTTGAAGGATAACCCGCTAACCGGGAAGATAAGCATGACCAAATATAACCGTATTAAAAGTGATTTAAGGTATGGGAAGGATTATGCCGCCGCCTCGAAGCAGGAGATCGAAGACTTGAAGATGATGATGACCTTTTACCCGCGGGACACCGCGCAAGCACTCTTCAATGCGGACGAGATGCTGGTGTACCCGTTTAACATGGAAGGAAAAGCCTACGAGACCGTCTTCACGAGAACGCGAGTAGTAGTGGCCGAGAAAAACGGCCTGGAGCTATTTCTCTACCTTATACTGACCGACCGAAGTATCGAACGCTTCGACGAATACTTCTCGGGCATAAAAGGCATGTTCCAATTTGACTGATTTTTATATCTACCTGTTTATCAGCCATAAAAATACAAAAGTCATACCTTTCGCATAGATGAGATCCAATAAATCCGGCGCCACCTGTTATCAAAACTCTTTTTTTCATTCTATTCTCTGTACTTTACTTGTAAAAGAATCTTCTCTTGGGTCAATTTATCTAATGATCCCGATTAATTCTCCGGGTATATGATTCTTGCTCTCAAAAACCCTCTGTTCCAATTTCAAATGACCGATAAACTTGCTTTCATAAAAGTAGGGATATACAGACTCCAGGGGAGTACTCTTCCGGATAAACACGTAAGCATCGCAACTGGCACGGGGAGAGTAAAATTGACGAAATGAAAAGGTTTGTGTTATCTGGAGCGAACGGCAGACCTCTTCGGGGATCCTTGTCGAGGGATAGTAGAAATAATCATATCCTGCTCCCGAGAAATAGGCCTCCACGCTATTGATCGGATTCCCTGATACC
>JAISNC010000117.1 GCA_031276355.1 Odoribacteraceae bacterium | reverse complement strand
CGTACAACGCCGGCAACGGCGATGACCTGTTAATGAGCGGCTTTATCGATTTGACCGGTGGTAGCGTGCCCGGCTCGCTGGCGTGCGACCTGTATCGGAACGTGGCCAAGCTCACGCTGCAGCTCATCAATGACGCCGGTTCGGGCCTGACGATCAACTCGGTGCAGTTGTGTAACGTGCCCGATCGCCTTTCCTACGCCGACCGGCTGTTGACGACCGCCGCTAGCCCCGGGGCGGGGTTTTTCAACTTGACCCCCGTCGATGACAAGCCCCCCCTGCCCCTGTCGCCGGGCAATAATTGCACGTTGCTGTATTACCTGCCCCGCAACCGCCAGGGAATCACCGAGGCAACAGAGCCAACCCAGAAGAACGTGGACGTCCCCGATAACGCCACGTACGTCCAGGTCATGGGTCAACTCGCCGATGGCACGCCGTTGCGTTACCGCTTCTACCCGGGCGGGAACGCGATCAACGATTTCAACATCACGCCGAATTGTCACTACACGCTCCCGGTGACCTTTAAAAATGCGGGAACCGTCGCCGGGGACTCTCGCGTGAAAAACCTGGGCCAGGTGGAGCTGGCGGACGCGAACTCCTATATCATCAACCCGCTCGCCGGCACGCTCCAGACCACTTATGGCGTGCCCGTCGTCAACCGCATCAATGACTTCTGGAACACGACGCTTGGAAGTGGCGTCAAGATCGCGTCGGCTACCGAGTGGGTGGCCGAGGTGATCTGGCAGGACCGGGACAGTCGCCTGATCAACTTCTGTACCTCCAACGGCGCGGTCACGCCGGGCAACACCTCTTTCGCGGGCACGGGAAGCGAGCGGTTCTATTTCAAGCCCGCCGGGCCAGGAGTCTCGGGCAACGTGCTGGTCGGGGTCAGGCTCAAGACGGGGGGAGAGGGGTATCTCTGGAGCTGGCACTTGTGGATCACGAGTTATAACCCGGACGAGGCCCCCTCCTCGTGGCAGGAGAACGTGTTCGCGTATACCGTTCCCGGCGGGCAGGTGCATCACTATACCGGCGGGCCGTGGGCCACCAGTACATACAACAATAAATTCATCATGGACCGTAACCTGGGTGCCGCCAGTGGTAATCGCGTGGACGGTGTGCAAAATACCCGCGGCCTGTTCTACCAGTTCGGGCGCAAGGACCCGTTCCCCGCCACGAGCAGTACTTTTAGTGCCGTCTCCTTGCGCGATATTAATGGCGCGACCGGCCCGACGCTCCCGACAATCGTGGATAGGTCGTCGTTCGAGGGGGCGGTTAAAAATCCTACCACGTTCTACGCTCCCAGTAGTAGCGATTGGCTTTTGAATAATCCCTACTCCACCGGGTTGTGGAATAACCCCACGTGGAACGCGATCCCGGCGGCCGGCAAGAGCTTTTTTGACCCGTGTCCCCCGGGATGGAAGTTACCTGTAAATGGCACGTGGAACGTGTTCGCCTTCGACAACGTCAATAACCCGTCGAGCTATAACAAGAATACCAATGATGCCGGCTGGGAGTTCTACATGGACAATGTCCTGAAGAACGCGTGGGTTTACTATCCGGCGTCGGGCTATCACCGCATCAACTCGGACGGCATGGCCGCCGAGCGGGACAACAGTTACTTCTGGTCGTCCTCGCCGAGCAGCAGCACGCACGCTTATGTCTTAGCCTACTCTTCGTCCGGCGCGTCGCAGAATATCGACCTACGCGGTTACGGCTTCTCCGTGCGCTGTATCCAAGAATAATAAGAAGCGAAGTGCCCGTGTCAACGCGGGCACCACGAGCCACGAGCGGATCGACAATTACAGTTGGGTCTCTTCGCCGAACGGCAGCATGCGCAATCGTGACTTGGGCTTTCACGCTACCGTCGTGGGCCCGCAGAATACCGATCATTGCGGCTTCGGCTTCTCCGCGTGTTGTGTACAGGTGTTTACCGCTGCTTGAAAAAGAAGTTGCCCGATGGAAATAGGGGAGGGAGGGGGCTGTCTCGCGATCCGGTTTTTGTCCTCTCGAATGGTTCCTTGCCCCCCGCGCTCCTCCGTGCGTCCTTGTACATCCCCTCACGAATGGCCGTCATCGCGATCCGCGTAGCGGGGAGCAATCCAGAAACCAATAAATCCCTGGATTGCTTCCCCTTTCGGGTTTGCGATGACGGCCATTCGCGATGACGGTACCCGGTCGGGTATCCCGTATTCTTATGATTCGCGCAAGCTTGAAACCTGAGTTTTGGATAAGAAAAAGTAAAAAAGAAGTGGCAAGTATTACATGATTTTTATATCTGAAAACCAAATAAATACATTGAACTCACGAGTCTACTTGCCACTGCCAAAATTATCGAGATTTCCTGTATCGTGGATGATTTCTCCAAGGAATTTTCAAACGAGAGGGGATCCATCTTTTGGCAGGCATTAGAAGTAACATGAAAAATTGCCTCATGCCCCTCTATGATCGTATCTTGTTGCGGAAACGATCTATTTGAAACGATTAACGACGAGTTGACGAATATTCGTGATATCGAGCATTCTCGTCAGATCCATCCACGATTTCATCATGAACCTGATCGCCGCGCTGGGGCATATTGTTTTTTCGATAAAAAGCCTGCCATAAAAGTCGATTTCAAACCATAACATGGGCAACTCGCCCTGTTTTAACTACTTGTTGTTGTTCCTCTATCCTTCTTGGACTATCACTCGCACACCTGAATTGTTCGAGTAACGGTGCATCCTGTGCATAGAATGTTTTTTACAAGCGGGGCTTATCCAAAACTCAGGTTACTAAATAAGGACGAGCATTTATAACTCGTGAAAATTTATGCTTCACATGGGGTGTTACGGTTGGACCATAAAAAATCCCCATGCCGTACACGGGGAATATTTCATTCTCTAAAACACTGGCGGAGGAAGGGGGATTCGAACCCCCGGTACAGTAATCCCGTACGACAGTTTAGCAAACTGTTGGTTTCAGCCACTCACCCATCCCTCCAATAGCGGGGGCAAATGTAGTGCTTTTTCTTTTTACCGCAATATTTTGGCGTTTTTTTTTCCGCTATCGCTTGTCGCCGGGATTTTTCCCGATTCTTCTTACTAATTGCCGGTGGAAATTACGTTCTGCATCTAACATCAACCACACTTTCCGGGCGGATATATCGTGCATGATCTTCCGATAGTACTCCCTGCGGATCTTCAACACGACCTCTTCTATCGAGAGGATCGTTTCGATATGTTCTCGGGTTTGTTCATCCGAGAAGTGGGCACTCTCCTTTTGTAATCCCCAGGTCTGTTTGAACGCCTCTCTGATTTTGGCCTGCATCTCGTTATATAACGGCCAGAATTTGATGGCCTCATCGGGAGTTAACTGCATCTCCTGGGTGAAAAAAGCCACCTTCTGTGCTTCAAACTCCTTTCTTTTCTCCTCGCTTAGCGGCCCCGTTCCCTCTCTCTGTGCCAACAGGGGGGAGATAATAAATAACATTCCGATTAGGGTGGCAATTTTTTTCATGCTATTCTTCCAATATCTCGTTCGATAATACGGCTAAATTTACCTCTTGCGTCAAGTATTCCAGTATCTCCTCCGTGGTAGGATTGAAATCGGCATCCAGTTGTGGATCAGTGATGTTCATCTCTTGGGAGGGCACGCCCGTTGCCCATCGGGCTGCCAATACGACGATTACCAGCAGGGCCGCCCACCCCATGAAAGGTCGCAGGAATCGAACCATCCCGGCGCGTCGCGGTTTTTCCATCTGGCTTACCTGGCGTATGATCCGATCCTCCAAGGAATCGAAGTAACCTTCCGGTACCGAGAACGGATTCTTTTGTTGATATTTTTCACTTGTTTCACTCATCGCTTTACATTATTATTGTATCTGAAAGTCTCAAACTCTCCTCCACTTTTTTCACCGCCGTGTGGTACGTCGCTTTCAACGTTCCTACTGCCACGTTGAGTACCTCGGCGATCTCTTCGTATTTCATGTTATCAAAGTATTTCATGTTAAACACCAGCCGTTGGCGTTCGGGTAACTTCAAAACCGCTTTCTGGAGTTCGCGTTGGATTTCGTCACCCGCGAAGTAGGAATCTCCTTCCAGTTGGTTTTCCAGCATCCCCGTGATCTCATCCGAATGCCCGTGTACCCCTCGGCGTTTCTCTTGCAGGAAGTTAAGGGCCTCGTTCGTGGCTACCCGGTACATCCACGTGTAGAGCCGCGATTCGTGACGGAACTCGCGGATGCCTTTCCACACCTTAATAAAGGTATTCTGTAGCACGTCGTCGGTATCCTCGTGACCGATCACGATCTTCCGTATATGCCAGTAAAGGCGTTCGCTGTACTTGGAGACGAGCAGGCGAAACGCTTTTTGTTCGTCTTTGTCCGAGAGAAGCAGTTGGATAATGTATTGATCTTCTATAACCATAACGTTAAATTAAGATAGACAATTGATGATGACTTCCCCTACGCGCGATATAACATCATGAACTGCTTTTCTTGTTTTTGAACATGCTCAAACTAAAATAGCTCTCGCTCACCTCGTCCCATCAATTGTCCGATGCTATGACAATTTTTTAGCATGAAGGTTTATTTGAATCGTTTTAATTTCGAGAATATCCGCTTGTGGCGCACGAAATAGTCCCAGATGATGCTTCTCCGGTAGATCCCGGTGAGATTCCTGTTGCTCTCTTCCGGTTGGTATCTGCTTCGGGCTGAGCGATAAGCGCTATAGGCCTGGAGTATCGAACGGGCATTGCCCCACTCGCCCTTTACTAGAAAGAGAGAGGCGGCCATGCCGTCCAGCGCGAAACGCGACAAGAAGAGGCGGCGTCGCCCCGCTCTTCCCGCGTTTTTATAGAGCATTAACAAGTTGTTACGGTAATTTAAAAACAGTTTGCGCGGGTGTTCCATCGGTAACGTGCCTCCTCCCAGGTGAAAAACCGTGGAGGCAGGCTCCACTTTAATGCTATACCCCCTGTTTCGCAAACGCCAGCAGAGGTCGATCTCCTCCATGTGAGCGAAAAAATCCTCGTCCAAACCGCCCGCGTTCAGGTACGCCTCCCGACGGATACAGCAGGCTGCTCCCGTGGCCCAGAAAATCTCCATCCCGACATCGTATTGGCCCGTGTCCCGTTCCACCGTGTTCAATATCCGGCCCCGGCAAAATGGAAACCCCAGGCAGTCGATAAATCCCCCGCACGCCCCCGCGTACTCGAATTTATCCCGCTCCCGGTAAGCGCGGATTTTCGGTTGTACGGCAGCTACCCGATCCTCGCGTTCCAGGAGGGCTACCAGCGGTTGTAACCACCCCTCCGTTACCTCTACATCACTGTTTAACAGGAGCACGTACTTCGTGTCGATCTGCCGGATTGCCCGGTTATATCCCCCGGCGAAGCCATAATTCTGATCCAATAGTAGCCGTTCGACCCCCGGGAACTCCCGTTCCACGTATTCCATGGAGGCATCCGTCGAGTGATTGTCCGCCACGATAACCCTTCCCAGCTCCGGGTCAGTATGCCGCACCACGGAAGGCAAGAACTCCCGAAGCAGTTTCTCCCCGTTCCAATTTAACACGATAACAGCGCAAATAGCCATATAAATTATTCTAATGTAAAGGAGTATCGTTAGGTCTTTTATGCTTCCACCTTCGGTGTGACCAGAGCCAATATTCCGGGTTTTCGCGTATAATCGTCTCTAACATACGCGTGTGCCTTTCGGTCAACTCCCCCGGGGGCAATGCGCGCGGGTGATCACAGGCCACGAGGTACTCCGCTTCGTAATAACCGCGTCGTCTCTTCTGTATCTTGAGAAACAGTACCGGCATATCGTATTTGCCGGCAATCTTTTCCGCTCCTTTGTAGACAGGTGTCTCTTGGTTCAGGAAAGTCATCCAAAAATCCAGGCTTGATCCATGAGGCGTTTGGTCGGCGACGAGACACAACATGAAGTGCTCTTTCCATGTGCAATAGTGATTTATCTCGCGCAGCATGTTACTCTTGGCGACCGGTATAGCACCGAAATGGGCACGAAGGAACCTCGTCAATCGGTTCATCTGTTTGTCGTGAAGCGGCTTGTATAGTACCAGAAAGTGAAAGTCGTTCAGGTACAAGCTGGAAGATGATAGCCACTCCCAGTTCCCGTAATGTCCCAGGATCGTGAGCACGTCTCGTCCGGCCCTCAAATAGTGCAACGGGAGTTCCGGGTTTTTGAACTTGCACCGCTTCCGGATGACAGATTCCGGCATGTGCCATAATTTGTAAAATTCAACCGATACATCCACCAGATGACGGTAGAATTTTCGTTCGATGCGTTTGATCTCCCGGCGCTCTTTTTCAGGAAAGGCGTTATGCAAGTTGGTACGTACGACCCCGCGCCGGTAACGAAAAAGATAATACACGAAGAAGTAACCTATATCTGACAATAGATATAATAACCAAAACGGTAAAAAGCTAAATGCCCACAAGAAAACGTGCAAACTATAAGAAAACATCCTGTTTGTTCCTCTAATTTTAGGCTTCAAAGGTAGCGGATAAATTACGAATTACGATTTACCACAAGCAAAATGTTTATTTCGTCTCGCTTTTTCCCTTCTATTACATATTAATTTTCAATAAATTAGAGTTTTTTCAAAAAATCAAAAATCAAAAACCAATCACATTCATTGCCAATATCGTAATTATTATCTACTTTCGTAGTTTGAAAGCTAAACATATTTAGACAGCTATGGACAAAGAGATTTTAAAACTATCTGAAGAGTTAGAGAGTAGTGTATCTCCTTCTTCGGAAACCTCTACGGGTTCTTCGGAAACCTCTACGGGCGAAACAACTATCGAGGTTTCAGTACAAGAAGAGATGCCCGTGCAGGCAGGTGAAAACGCCTTTGGCACGAGAGAATCATTCGAACAAGGCGCGGTGGAACAACCGGATGAAGAGGTGTCGGCCCCGGAAGTCGCCCTTGTCGAAACAGAGGAGCTGGAACCCCTTGGTTCAGGAGAAGATACCGCGATCGAAACAGCCAGCACGGCAGATGAGACCATAGCTGAAACACCGGCAGTTGAACTATCGGGCATCGAGGAGACGATAGCCGAAGTGCCTCTTGTTCAAGAGGCCGTATACGAGGAGTTGACCGAGGTGGATGATTCGAATACGGAAGAGAGAGTTTCGGGAGCTGAGCCGGAAGACGCGGGTGCTAACCAGGCCGTTGAACCGGAAGAGGACGTGAATAGAGAACCTGCCACGTCGACCGTGGAGAGCGTGCCCTCGAAAACACCTCCTGCCTGGGATTTTACCAGTTTTAGCACGGAGGAGATCATCTCGCACATGAAAACGTTGATCGAAAACTATCCCGTGAGTCAATTGAAAATACTTGATTCGCTGCCGGCAGTGTTCGAGGCGCAACTTCAAAAAGAGTACGACCAAATGCGCGGGAGCCAGGCGGAGCCGATAGACTTCCCCAGCGACACGAAGGATCGTTTCAACAGTATATACCGTCTCTACCGGGAAAGGCGCGCCAGCTATTATAAAAAATCAGAGGAAGAAAAAGAGGAGAACCTCAAGATCAAACTCCAGATCATTGAAGAGTTAAAGGAGTTGATACAAAAGGAGGAGTCACTCAATAAGACTTTCCAAGAGTTCAGAACCCTACAAGAACGATGGAGGGGTACCGGTATCGTGCCGCAAGCCAACCTGAACGATTTGTTGGAAACCTACCACTTGCACGTGGAGAATTTCTATAATTATATCAAGATCAATAGAGAGTTACGTGACCTTGACCTGAAGAAAAATCTTGATAGCAAGATGGCCTTGTGCGAGCAAGCCGAGCGCCTGGTCGAGGAAAATAATATCGGGCATGCTTTCAGGCAATTGCAGCAGTTACATGCCCAATGGAAGGAGATCGGGCCGGTGCCAAACGATCAAAAAGAGTTGATCTGGGAACGCTTCAAGGGCGCTACCGGTAAGATTAACGAGGCCTATCACCGGTTCTTTGATTCGTTAAGAGAGGAACAAGAGAATAACCTGAAAGTCAAAGAGGATATCTGCGTGCGGGCCGAGGCGATAGTAGGTTTGACCCCCAAAACGTCGTCCGAGTGGAACACTCTTACTAAACAAGTGCTGGAGTTGCAAGAGGAGTGGAAACATTCCGGGACAATCCCCCAAAAAGAGCGCAACAAACTTTACAAACGATTCCGCAACGCTTGTGATCTCTTCTTCAACAGCAAGCGGGCTTTCTATCAGAAACAACAGGAGGAGCAGGAAAAGAACCTCGTGTTAAAGGTCGCTCTTTGCGAAAAAGTAGAAGCGTTGCAACACGACACGGAGTGGCGAACCACCACCGATAAGATTATCGCTCTCCAGCGGGAGTGGAAGAAGATCGGTCCCGTTCCCAAGAAACACGCTAACAAAATATGGTTGCGTTTCCGGGCGGCATGTGATGTCTTTTTCGAGAATAAGGCTGCCAACTCGAAGAGTACCGGTACCAACCAGCGCCACAACCTGACGTTGAAGAAGGCGTTGATCGAGGAGGTGCGGGGGTACGTTCTATCCGAGAACAACGAGGAGAATATCAACGCGTTGAAAAATTTCCAGCTCCGTTGGACTGAAATCGGTTTCGTGCCGATCAAGGAGAAAGATGCGATACAGGCAGAGTTCCGCGACTTGATCAATTCTCTTTTTAATCAGCTGGGGATTAGTGAGTTCGATAGAGATCTTGAACGTTTTAAGTCTAAGGTAAACACCTTCGACTCCAGTGGCGAGGCGAAAGACTTTAAAATTATCCAGGAGCGAGAAAAGTTAATTGGCAAGATCAAGCAACTCGAAGCGGACTTGCACGTTTGGGAGAACAATATCGGTTTTTTCTCCAAGTCGAGTAACTCGGAGGGGCTTATCAAGGAGTTTTCCGCCAAGATCGACAACGCGCGCCACAAGTTGACTTTGATGCACGAGAAATTAAAGGTCATCGACAGCATGATATAAAAACCTAAGGAGGGGGAAGCCTACCTCCTCCTTTTTTTTATATCTTCGCGGTTCGTGGAAAATTCAATAAAACTATACATCGTGTTTACAAAATATGTTTTCGTCACGGGAGGCGTGGCCTCCTCCTTGGGAAAGGGAATTATTGCTTCCTCTTTAGCTAAACTCTTACAAGCGAGGGGGTACAAGGTTGCCAACCAGAAGTTGGATCCGTATATCAATGTCGATCCGGGAACGCTGAACCCTTACGAGCACGGGGAGTGTTATGTGACCGACGATGGGGCCGAAACCGACCTGGATTTGGGCCATTACGAGCGCTTCACAAACTGTCCGACCTCCCAGGCTAACAATGTCACCACCGGGAAAATATACCAGAACGTGATCAACAAAGAGCGACGCGGGGATTATCTCGGAAAGACCGTGCAGATTATCCCGCACATCACGGACGAGATCAAGCGGAACATCCAACGCCTGGGTGCCAAGAGAGAGTATGACGTGGTGATCACCGAGATCGGTGGCACCGTCGGGGATATCGAGTCGCTCCCTTTTATCGAGGCGGTCCGGCAGTTGCGCTGGGAATTAAACGAGAAATCGGTCTTCATCCATCTCACCCTTGTTCCTTTTCTCTCGGCCTCCGGCGAGTTGAAAACCAAGCCCACGCAACACTCTGTGAAGGCCTTGCTCGAGATCGGGGTGCAGCCGGACATCCTCGTCCTGCGGACGGAACATGAATTGAGCCGGGACTTGCGGCGCAAGGTGGCCCAGTTCTGCAACGTCGCTCCCAATGCCGTGGTGCAATCCATCGACGTGGACACGATTTATAAGGTGCCGATCAAGATGCGGGAAGAGAAGTTGGACGAGATCGTGCTGGAAAAGTTAGCGTTGCCGTTAAATCACGAGCCAGACCTGCACTCTTGGGAGCTATTCCTCGACAGGCTGGAACACTACAACCACGAGGTCACCATCGCCCTCGTCGGGAAATACGTCGAGTTGCACGATGCTTATAAGTCCATCGCCGAATCATTCATCCATGCCGGGGCCGAGAACGACTGCAAGGTAAACGTCAAGTGGGTACATAGCAGCGAGATCACGCGAGAAAACGTTGGCGAGATCATGCACGACGTCGATGGCGTGCTTGTCGCGCCGGGATTCGGTAACAGGGGGATCAAGGGAAAGATCCATGCCATCGAATATGCCCGCATGAACGACATCCCCTTTCTCGGCGTGTGCCTCGGGATGCAGATGGCCGTGGTCGAGTTTGCCCGTAACGTGCTGCACCTCGACGGCGCGGACTCTACCGAGATGACCCCGGGGACGAAATGCCCGGTGATCGACATGATGGAATCGCAAAAAGTGATCATCGACAAGGGGGGTACCATGCGACTGGGTGCCTATAAATGCCTGTTAAAGAAAGGATCGAAAGCATACGAGGCATACGGGGGGCAAGAAGAGGTGGAGGAGCGCCATCGCCACCGTTACGAATTCAACAACCTTTTCAAGGAACAATTCGAACAAGCCGGCATGATCACGACCGGGATGAATCCCGAAACGGGCCTGACGGAGATCGTGGAGATACCCTCTCTCACGTGGTTCGTGGGCACGCAATTCCACCCGGAATACAAGAGCACGGTCACGCGCCCGCATCCCCTCTTTGTCGCTTTTGTCAAACACGCTTTAGCCAAAAAAAACACGATAAATTAAATCGACACACAACTAATTATCAATTCACGGTATGGATAAAAACACGGTAACCGGCCTGATCGTCATCGCTCTGATTTTTGTCGGATGGTATTTCCTCATGACTCCCTCGGAAGAAGAGATAATACGCGCGCGATACCTTCAAGACTCCATCGCTCGCGTGGAAGCCCGGCGAGAGGCGCTTATAGAGCAAGAGAGAACCGCGACGTTACAAGCGCGACAAGAGCAGGTTACCAACACGGCCGGCACCATCTTTCAACAGGATTCTCTCGAAGCCGAAGAGTTCGTGCTGGAAAACTCCAAGGTACGGATGCACGTGAACACGCGGGGAGGGCGTATTACCCTCGTTGAGTTAAAGGAGTACCGGACGCACGACTCTTTACCTCTTGTGTTATGGCGGGAAGGGAAAAGCTCGCTGGGATTGAGTTTCTACGCGAACAACGTGTTGGTTAATACCGAAAAATTGATATTTCATCCCGGGGACTCTCCCCGTCGCTTGGATGCCGCCGCCGCCAGCCAGTCATTAAGCCTGCGCGCCTACGCGGGGGAGGAGAAGTATCTCGAGTTTCGTTATACGCTGGATCCCGATTCTTACCAGGTCACGTTTCTCATCACCACCCATCGCCTCGACGATCTTATTGCCAGCCAGACGAACTTCCTGGAACTGAATTGGGGACTGAATATGCCGCAATTGGAGAAGAGCAAGGATTTCGAGAATCGTTACACGGGGGTCTACTATCGCTTCTCGGAAGATGACGTGGAGAATCTCTCCACGTCCGGCAACGATCGAGCGGAACCCCCGACCAAGGTAAAATGGATCGCCTTCAAGCAACAATTTTTCTCCTCCATCCTCTTGTCCGAGAACGCCTTTTCCAACGTGGCCGTCTCGTCCGACATGGCCACTGACCCCGGTTATCTCAAGGACGTGCATGCCGTGGCCTTCCTCCCTTACGTCGGGGGAGAGCAGGAGAGTTATACCCTGCGATTCTTTTTCGGGCCGAACTCGTTCCCCGTGTTACAGGAGTACGGGGACGCGCTTGATTTTCCCGATCTTGTTGATCTCGGTTGGAAGTGGCTCGCGTGGATCAACCGGTACATCGTTATCCCTATCTTCCACTTCCTCGAGCGGAACGTCACGCTCAACTACGGGTTAATCATCTTCCTGTTGACGTTAATCATCAAGATGTTCCTCTTCCCGCTGACCTACAAATCCTACCTTTCCCAGGCTAAGATGCGGGTGCTCAAGCCCCAGGTGGATGAGATTCACAAGAAGATCCCGGCCGACAAGGCCGTGGAGCGCCAGCAGGCCACGATGAAACTCTACAAGCAGGCGGGCGTTAACCCGATGGGGGGATGCTTGCCGATGCTCTTGCAGTTTCCTTTCCTCGTGGCCCTCTTCTACTTCTTCCCGGGAGCCATCGAGTTGCGGCAACAGGGTTTCTTGTGGGCCACCGATCTCGCCTCGTACGACTCGATCCTTGACCTGCCGTTCCGGATCCCCGGTTACGGGAGCCACGTGAGCCTCTTCTGCTTGCTGATGACCGTTACCAACATCATCTATACGGTCATGAGCCAGCGCAACCAGCCGATGAACGACCAGATGAAGAGCATGCGGGTTGTCATGTATCTGATGCCCGTCATCTTCCTCTTTATCTTCAACGATTACTCTTCCGGGTTGAGTTACTATTACTTTATATCGCTCTTGATCACCATCATCCAGACGTGGGCCATCCGTCGTTTCGTCGATGATGGAAAATTGCTCAAGCAGATCGAGTTAGCGAAAGCCAAGCCCGTGAAACGCTCCAAGTTCCAGGAGCGCCTCGAGGCCATCCAGAAGGAGCAGGAGAGGCAGCGAAAGGCCCGACTGAAAAAATAACTGTTCCGCGAAGGGCGCGTGATGAACGAGGCTGTCTCAAAAGTAAAGACAGCCTCGTTTTTTGTCTGATCAACCCCATCGTTGACAACCTTGATATCGGTCGCACGGATCTCGATGACATTAGGGTGTAGGGGGCTGTCTCAAAAGTCGGTTTTTATCATCACGAATGACCGTCATTGGTATCCGCGGAGCGGGAAGCAATCCAGAACACGCTCCATCCCTGGATCGCGTCACCCTTCGGGTTCGCGATGACGGGACAGGCGGATCGTCATGATACTCGTTCGAGGCTTTTGAGACAGCCCCTACATCGTTCTCGCCGTTCCCCCTCTTTTGCCGCGCTAAAACTTCCGTATATTAT